>DATJXW010000320.1:0-20318 GCA_035499895.1 Polyangiaceae bacterium
GACGGACTCTCGCCCTGGGCGCGCACGGTCACGATGAGCGCGCCGCAGGCGACTCCGAACGCGAGCCCCACCTCGAACCTCACGCGTTTCGCCGACGGCGGCAAGCTCACTCCCGTATGATCACGGCGGTTCCCTCGCCCATTTCGCTGCCAACGTTGATGCCGTGCCAGCCCTCGGGGACGGGCGGATCCGTCCAGCGGAACACGACGCGAGCGTCGATGGGAGCGAGGTTCACGCAGCCGTGGCTGCGCGGGATGCCGAACACGTCGTGCCAGTACGCGCCGTGAATGGCGTAGCCGGACGCGAAATACTGAATCCACGGCACGTCGCGGAGCTCGAAACCCGCGGCTCCGCGCCGCACGGTGATGCCGTATTCGGGATCGCGGCCCTTGTCGATGTTGATGAGGCGGCGCTTGTCGTCCTCGTCGAGATCCTCGCCGGACGCGCGCGCGCGCTTGAGCCGCTCGACGGTGGCCTTGGTCGACTCGGCGTGCGCGCTCGGATGACTGCGGGCGCCCCCGGCGACGCTCGAGTTCTCCTCGGAGTCCATCGCCGCGGCGACGTGCTTGCTCTGGAGCTTGAACGAGCCGCGCGGCGTCGAGAGCGTCTCCTTCGGATCGCCGAGCTTGTCGCGCCCCGTCGAGACGAGCGTCGCGTAGTACGGCTTTTTGCCCTGATAGAGGACGAGCGTCTGCTGAGTGATGCAGATGTCGATCCACTTGTCGCCCTTTTCGGCGACGTCGGGCCACTCGGGCGGCGGCGCCACGATGTCGAGGTCCTTCGCTTTGAGCCAGATCGTCGGGTTCTTGCTGGTCTGGTACAGGCGCTCGCCGCCGGCGATGCGCGCCTTGCCCGACAGCGGCACGATCACGCGGCGCGGCACGTCTTCGACCGGCCGCACTTCTTCGCTGCCCTTGACGATCTCGTAGGTCTTCGCGTCGCTCGGCACGACCCACGCGAACGGCATCGGCAGCTTGTCGCCGAGCTCGATGCCGTGAAAGGGGCTCGCCGAGTCCGGCTTGAGCTTCGTCGCCGGGATGAGCCGCAGATCGACGGTGACGGCGAAGCGTCGCTTGAGCCCGTCGCTGTCGGTGTCGAACGCCCCCACGAGCGAAAGCCCGGTCTTGCGCCGCACGCGATCCGCGAACACGGAGCTCGCCGGCACGTCGAAGCCCGACACGTTCGCGATCTGCCGCCCGTCCTTGAGCCAAAACGGGATCGGGTCGTCGGGTCCGGCGCCGCCGAGGAGCTCGTTTTCGCTGAGCTCCGTCGACGGTTTGAAGCCGGCGGGCGGCTTCGCTCCCGGCACCGCGATGCCGCGCGCGTCGAGCGGTACGTCGTTCGCGCCGAGCGACACCGTCTGCACGTCGGCGTGATGCTCGGCGAACCAGGCGAGGTGCTCGTCGAGCTTGAACTCGCTCTTTTCCTGCTCGGCGCGCGTCGGCACGCGCAGGTATTGCGGCGAGTTCGCGCGGACGAACGCGTACTTGTACGGCATCGGTTTCGTGATGTCCGCATGCCGGCTCGCCGCGCGCACGATCGGCGCGTCGAGCTTCGTGGTCGCGTCGTCCGTGCACATGTAGCCCATCGGGTACACGTGGTAAAAGTCGCCCTTGCAGCCGTGCCCGGGGACCGGCGCCGCGTCGCGCTTCACCATGTTGCCGAGACGCACGTAGCCGAGACGCCGCGAGCCCGTGTCGGGCAGCTTGTAGACGGTCGCCGCGATCACGGTGGCGGCGAGCTTCGGCGCGTCGTCCGGCGCTTTCGTGTCGAGCTCGCCGTGATCGACGACCGCGGCGAGCCGCGCGTGCTCCGCCGACGCGGAAGCGGCCGCCCCCGCGGCCGCGGTGGCTCCGTGACGACAACCGGCGAGCGTGAAGAGCGTCAGCGCGCCGAGCGCCGCCCGCGACTTTTGGACCTTACCGAACACTCGGGCGACCTTTTACTACGGCTCGGGAAAATCGCCGCCCCGAGCGTGCCTCGAGGTCTACGGCTCGCGCGAATCGCCGCGCTCGCCGTCCACGGGGTCCCCCTCCGTGCTCACCTCGACGCCCACGGCGCCCTCCGGCAGCGGCGGCAGGCTCGCGAGATCGACGCCCTCGGCGACCCAATACACCTCGGGCACGGGGTAATACTTGCTCGAATAGGTGCGGGCCTTGCGGGTGCCGTCCGCAAAAATGGTGAGGAGCGTGCTCGTGCCGTCGTAGCCGGCGTTGCCCTTCTGCCGCCGATCGATGGTGCCCGGCAAGAGATCGGATTTGACGACGACGCGCCGCGTGAACGGCTGCGGCGCCTCCGCCGCGAAGAAGTGCTCGATCTTCCCGGGCGGATCGCGACCGAGGAGCTCGACGCGCAGGACGCCGCGACTGGGCAGGAACGCGTGGAGCATGAGCGGCGACGAATACGGATTGCGGAGCCTCAGATCCACTTCCGGGTAAATCACGGTCGCGTCGAGACCGAGCGGCGCGTAGCCGCTCGGCCGGCTGTGGCTCCGGCGTTCGACGATTTCGAGGCCGCCGAGCATCGCGGCCGCGAAGAGCGTGCTCGCGACCTGACACACGCCGCCGCCGAGCCCGGGTTCGAGCTCGTCCTGCACGATGACCGGCGCGTTCACGAAGCCCCGCTCCTCCGTGCGCGGACCGACCACGTGGTTGAAGCTGAACACGTCGCCCGGACCGATGATGACGCCGTTCAGGTAGCCGGCCGCCGTGCGGATGTTCGGCACGCGCGAGCGCGGTTTCTTCGAAAAATCGGTCTCGAAGCTCGAGAGCACGCGCGACACGTCGACGCTCGCGAGCTCCGCTTGCGTGACGCCCGGCTCGAGCGGCACGAAGCTGAGCTCGAAGCGCGCCAGATCGTCGCGTTCCCCGTCCTCGACCGCGCGCAGCGTCGCGCCCACGTCGAGGTCGCGTCCCGTCGCCTCGCGGACGCGGCGGTGACCGCGGAGATCGAGCCGGGCGTTTTCGGGCGTGCGGTGCAGCCGGCGGCCGAGCGCGCCCAGAAATTCGCGCGCGCGTTCTTCGTCGACTTGGTACGCGAGCGGCACGACGGGCGGCTCCGGTTCCACCGCGAACAGGCTCTTCAAGCGCTCGCCGACGGAGCGCACCGGCATGGCGTGCAGGAGCGCGACGAGCGTCGCGTCCGAATCGAGCTCCACGCCGAGCTCCGCGAAGCTCGTGCGCTCGTTGCCCTCGGGCGCGGCCAAATACGCCTCGCGCTCGCCGACGCGCAGGGCGACGCGCTTCAAGAGCTCGCGTGGATCGGTGTCCGCGTCGAGCCGCTCGTCACCGACCACGACCGCCGGCCGTTCGCAAAGCAGGCGATACGCACGCGGACCGAACAGCACGGCCGCGGCGGCGATTCCGCCGAGCGCAAAAGCGGCGGCGAGGAGCCCCGAGCGCACGTGCGGAGCTTACCAAGCCGGCCCGAGCCTGGCGAGTCTCCCTCAGCCGCCCGCGGCCGCCGCGGCCTTCGAGTGCGGCAGACGCACCCGGCGGAGCGCGAAGCCGGGCGCCTTCATGTCGGTGTCGAGGTGGCCGCCGAGGTCGTGCACGATGGAGCGCGAAATGGCGAGACCGAGACCGCGCTGCGGATCGAGTTGCCCGACGCGGAAGTCGCTCTCGACCTCGCCGCCGCAAGGAAGCCCGGAGTTTCGCACCTCGAAGATGACCCACGGGCCGTCGTCGCGCAGGCGGATCGAGATCGCGCGCTGGTGGCGCGGCGTGCCGGCCATCATGTCGAGCGCGCTCACGAGCAGGTTCAACATCACCTGCCCCACCTGCGCGGCGGAGCCGGGGACGGACGGCACCGTGTGCACGTCGATCTCGACGCTGCCCGCCGTACGAAGCTCGCTCTGCAGCAGCCGGAGCGTGAGTCTCAAGACTTCGCTCACGTTCACGTCCTGCTTCTTCGCCGGGCCGAGCGGGATTTCGACGCCGCGCACGACGTCGAGCGCCCGCTGCGCGCCGACGAGCGCTTCGCCGAGCTCCTCGTCCATATCGAGCAGGACGCCGCGCTGGGGAGCGCTGCTCGAGTCGGGCGGCGTCGCCTCGAGCGTCGCGCGCAGCAGGTTTCGCGCCGCCGTGACGTGCGTGCCGAGCGCGCTCACCGGCCCCTCGAGCTCGCGCGCGAGCCCCGCCGTGATGACGCCGAGCGAGTAGACGCGCTCCGTCTCGAGCAGGCGTCGCTCGAGGCCGCAGAGCTTCGCCCGCATCTGGTGGTACTCGACGCCGTCGGCGAGCGCGGCCATGAGCTCGAGTTGCTGCCACGGCTTTTTCAGGTAGCGCCGCACTTGCCCGCGGTTGATCGCGTCGATCGCCGTCTGCGTGTCGGAGTACGCGGTGACCAGCATGCGCACCACGTCCGGGTAGTCGCGCGACACCTTTTCGAGCAGCTCGAGGCCGCTCATGCCCGGCATGCGCTGATCGCTCAAGAGCACGTAGACGACGTGCTGCTTCAAGAGCTCGAGCGCCTGCGCCGCGGAGCTCGCGATGAGGACGTTGAAGCGACCGGCGCAGGCCGCTTCGAAGACGGTGAGGTTTTCGGGCTCGTCGTCGACGAACAAGACATCGTACGTCATGAAGGCATCTCGCTCCGTGGCTGCTCCTGCATCGCTCTCTGTTCGCTTCCCAGCGTACGCGGCAGCCGCACGATGAACGCGGCTCCCGCCCCCTCCCGGCTCTGCACGTGAATGCTCCCACCGAGCGCCGTCACGACCCGTCGCGCGATCGTGAGACCCAACCCAGAACCCCCCGTGCCGGTCTTCGTCGTGAAGAACGGCGTGAACAAGCGCGGGACGTCCGCGGGCGCGATGCCGCGGCCGTTGTCTTTCACGGTGAGGACGAGCGCCCCCGCGCTGCTCTCACCCCGAATCGTGAGCACCCCGCTGCCGTCGGTCGGCAGCGCCTGGAGCGCATTCTCGATCAGGTTCGTGATCACCTGATTCATCTCTTCGGGCACGCACGCGACGGTGCCGTCCCCGGCGAGCTCGATGTCGGCGCGAAATTCGAAGGATGCCGCCGGCACGAGCACCTGCGTCACGTCGCGCACGGCGCCGAAGAGGTCGTAGGGTTGGCTCTCGCGCGAATAGCCTTCGCGGCTGTAGCGCATCATGAGGTCGACCGTGGCGCCGATGCGCTGCACGCCCGAGCGCGCCGTCGCGAACATCTTGCTCGTGCGCTCGGCGACGCGCACCGTGTCGAAGGGCGGCTCGCGGCCGGCGTCGGGGTCGAGCAGCCGCTGCACGTCCATCTCGAGCGCGGCGAGCGCGCCCTGCACGTAGTTCAGCGGATTTTTGATTTCGTGCGCGAGCCCGCCGGCCACGGTCTGGAGCGAGTCGAGCTTTTGCTCCATCAAGACGTCGGCGCTCGCCTCCTGCTGCTTCAGCTGGCTGCGCACGACCGCGATGAGCTCCTTCGACGAGAACGGCTTCGCGAGGTACGCGTTGACGCCCGTTTCGATGCCGGCCACGCGATCGCTCACGTCGCCGCGCGCGGTCAGCATCACGATCGGAATGTGCTGCGTCGCGGGGTCCGAGCGGAGCTCGCGCGCGAGCGACAAGCCGTCGAGCTCGGGCATCATGAGGTCGGTCACGATCACGGTCGGCCGGTGCTTCTTCGCGAGCTCGAGGCCCTTCTTGCCGTCGGGAGCGGCGAGCACGCGGAAGTCGTGGTGCAGAGCGAGCCGGATCACGCGGATCACGTCGGGCGTGTCTTCGACGACGAGCACGGTGTGCGCGCGTTGCTCCTCGTCGGTGTCGCGCTCGACGATGCGCTGCTCCGTCGCCGTGTCGATTTCCATCAAGCGGAAGCGCTCGTGCTCCTCGGAGTGCCACTCGGCGAGCCCGTGGTCGGAGGCGCGGCTGCCGGCGAGCAGATCGACGCGCGGCCCGCGCCGGTCGAGCACGTCCGCGTCGAAATGCTCGCGATCCTTCGGCAGGCGCACGCTGACGCTCGCGCCCTCACCCACCTCGCCCCGCGCCCAGATCCGCCCGCCGTGGAGCTCCACGAGCTCTTTGGCGAGCGCGAGCCCGATGCCCGTCCCGCCGTAGCGGCGCGTGCTGCCCGAATCGACCTGAAAGAAGCGCCGAAAAATCTGCTCCGCCATGCCCGGCGGAAAGCCGATGCCGGTGTCCTTCACCTCGACGACGACCGCGTCGCCCTCGTCCGTCAGCGTGATCGTGATGCGGCCCTGAGCGGGCGTGAATTTCGTCGCGTTCGAGAGCAGGTTCACCATCACGCGCTCGATGCGCTCGAGATCGCAATGCACGGGCGCGCTCTCGACGCCGGTCACGAACTCGAGCTTCAGCGATTTACGCTGCGTGAGCGGCTCCGCCTGCGCGACGAGCCCGCGCAAGTACGGCACGAGGTCGTAGCAGTCGACGCGCAGCCTGAGCTTCGACTCCTCGAGCCGTGAGAGATCGAGCAGGTCGCCGATCAGGCGGCGCAGCTTGATGCCGCTCCGTTCGATCGAGGCGAGCGTCGAGCGCTGGGCGTCCGAAATGGCGCCGAGCTGCCCGTCGATCATGAGCTCGATCGGCGCGAGCATCATCGTGAGCGGCGTCTTGAGCTCGTGCGTGATGTTCGCGAAAAACTCGGATTTGACGCGATCGAGCTCCTTCAGCTGCTCGTGCGCCTGCTCGAGGTTCTTCTTCGTGCGCTCGATCACGAGCTGCTGGGCGATCTGGTCGCGCTCCGAACGGTAGCCGACGAGCTGCCCGCTGCCGGCGATGATGGCCGTCGAGATCAGGAAGAACTGATTCGAGACCGCCGTGAGCAGCTGCGTTTCACGGTGGAAGACGAGGTTCGGAAGCACGTACGTGAGCACGATCGTCGCGTGCGTCACCACGACGATGCGCGCGGGCCACACGTAGAGCAGACCCGTCGCGACGATCACGAGCGACAGGCCCGCGTAATACGGGGACGCGAGGCCGCCCAGGAACACCGTCATCAGCGTGATGCCGAGCGAGATGAGGACGATGTAGGCGGCCGAAATCACGTCGGCGTGGCGATCGAAGACGCGCTTGCCGAGCAGCCCGAACATGGCGAGCGTCACCGACGTGATGACGGCGCGCGTCGAGTAGAGGAGCCACAACCACTCGCGCGGCGCCGTCAGGTAGTCGAGGATGCCGAACGCCGGGTACAGCGTGGCGACGATCAACAAAAGCACGCGCGTCCCGCGGCGGTTCCGGTCCACCCGCCACGCGGAAAGCCTACGCTCGAGCTCGAGATCGTCCCCTGACGCCAGCCGTTACTCCTTGGTGATCGAAACGAACGGGTTCACGCGCGTCGGCTCGTCCAGGATCTCGGTGTGGCCCTTGGGCGCGGCGAGCCGCGCGAGCTCGAGCATTTCCGAGCGCTCGCGATAAACGAGGAACCAATCGAGGTGGAGCTCCATGAACCAGCGACTGGGATTAGACGGCACCATGTTGCCCACCAATAAGGTGCCCCCCGGCGCCACGAGCGAATACAGGTTTCGGCAGAGCGACACGGCCGTCAGCATCTGCAGGTAGTCGAAGAGCCCGACCGAGTAGACGAGATCGAAGGCGCCGTGGCCCGCGAATACCGCGGTATCTCTCAGCAAATGCCGGATCGAGTCGTTCAGGTGGAGGAGCTTGACCTGGCCCTTCCACTTCGAGTCGACGAGGCGCTTCAAGCGGCCGTAGGAGAACGTGAGCGCTCGTTTGTCCTGATCGTAGAGCACGATTTCGACGGATTCGGGCAGCTCGTGGCGTTCCTGGAGGAGCTCGTACACTTCCTGGGCCGGACCGGCGGCGATCGAGAGGATGCGCGCCGACTTCTGACCGGGGCGATCGAGCACCTCGGAGAGCTTCTGCTTCATGAGCTCCTTCCTGGTGCGCACGGCGACGGCCGCGGGCGTCGAGACGAACGCGAGGTTTACGGCCTTGGCGAACAGCGTCGAGCCGGAGAAGTGGTTGCCGTAGAGGCCGTTCATGAGCTCGTAGTCGCCGGCGTAGCCGAGCGGCTTCTGGCGGGCGCGGTGCATCCACGGCGATTGCATGAGGAGCGGGTGGAGCAGCCGGTTCGAGTACTCGTTCAGGGCGTCCCGCTCGCTCCGCGTCGCGAGCCGGAGCGCGGCGTCGATGTCGTTCGAGAGCTGGACGACCTCGGAGCTGAATTCGGCGCGAACACGCTCGATGAGCGCGTCGCGCGCCGGCGTGTCGGTGTCCCCGTGCGTCACGTGCCACGGGAGCACCGCTTCGAGCTCGCCGAGCTGCTCGCGCCCGTCCTCGAGCAAGAGGCGCAAATCGGCGACGAGCGCCTTGAAGCGCTCCTGGCCCGGCGTACGCCAGGCGGCCTTCTTCAGGCCGAGCCCCGGTGATTCGCCGCCGCCCGCCCACGCCTTCACGTCGCGCAGGTGGAGCACGTCTTCGATGTTCATCAGCGTGTCGACCAGCGACGCGCCGACGATCACGCGCGCGTCTTCGTGTCGCACGGACGAGACGCGCGCTTCGCCGCGGAACGCCTCGTGGTCGTCGAACTTGACGACGATCTCGTTCAGGATCGTGCCGATCTCGACGTTCGTCCCGAGCGGCCACACGAAGGCGACGCCGTTCTGCGACACATCGACGATCTCGCAGCGCTTGCGCTCGTCCTCGACGGTGAGCTCCACGGCGATGCCGACCGGACCGAGCTCGGAGCGCTGGTAGCGATCGGGACGAAAGTAGATGTCCCGCCCCGTCCCGCCCTTCAGACCTTCGTAATCGGCGACCACGCCCGTGACGGGGGTCACCGTAATTTCGCGCCGCCCGCTCACGGGCTCGGCGTCCACGTTCCTAAGCTCGGCCGTCGAGGAGTCTTGTCGCACTTGATAGTTCTCCAGAAAGAAGGGTCTTCACCCTAGTGGGTCTAGTCGAAGCTCTGTTTCGGAATGAATCCAAGCAAAGCCTGGCCACGCCTGGCAACGGCCCAATGGGCCCAGGCCGTGATTGTCCCGCCCCGGTCACCCGAGCGTTACGCGCAGCTACCCTCACCTACGCACATTCACCCACCAGGATAAGGGGCAGACTGCAACGAGCTCGTAACGACCCAGAGCGCGTACCGCTCCCGCGGGGCTCCGTGCTACCCCTCGTGCGTGCAGATCACGGTGAACGGCGAGGAAAAGGACGTGCCCCCGGGCGTCAGCGTGCGTGGCCTGATCGAGCTTTTGGGCCTCACGGACGGGCCGGTGGCCGTCGAGCGCAACCGGAAAATCGTGCCGCGCGCCGAGCATCGCTCCACGGAGCTCGCCGACCGCGACGTGCTCGAGATCGTGCACCTCGTGGGCGGCGGCTGAGTCGTACGGAAGCGCGGCGTCGCGCGTCTAGACGTCAGCGAGGGCGTGCTCGCGCGCGACCCCGACGTAGCGCTCGGCGAGGCGCCGTCCAAGCGTGCACTCCTCGGGCGTGAGCTCGCGCACGACGCGCGCCGGCTGTCCGAGCACGAGCACGCGCGGCCGTACCTGCATGCCCGCCGGCACGAGCGCACCCGCGCCGACCCACGCTTCCTCGCCGATGACGGCGTTGTCGAGCACGATCGCTCCGATGCCGACGAGCGCGCCGCGTTCGATGCGGGCGCCGTGGATCGTCACGTGGTGACCGATCGTGACGTCTTCGGCGATCTCCGTGTTCGACTCACCGAGCGTCATGTGGATGCACGCGTGGTCCTGCACGTTGCTGCCGCGCCCGACACGGATTTTCCCGACGTCGCCGCGGAGCACCGCGCCGTACCAGACGCTCACGTCTTCGGCGAGCTCGACGTCGCCGGCGACCGCGGCCGTCGGCGCGAGGTAGACGCCGCTCGCGAGGCGCGGCTGGATGCCGCGATACGGCCGGACGATGCCGCTCATCGCGCGACCGGAAGCACGCGCCGTTCCGCCCGCTCCGGGCGCGCGGCGTGCTTTGCGCGGCCCGCGGCGCTTGCGACGAACGCGCCGTCGAGCTCCGCCCCGAGCGAGTTTTTGAAGGCGCGCGTGACGCGCACGGGCACGACGTGTCCCGTCGGATCGGCGTCGCATTCGAAGTGCACGATCTCGTTTCGCGCGCTCCTGCCCGTGTAACCCGACGTGCGACCCGCGCCCTCGACGAGCACGTCTTGCCGCGTCCCGACGAGCGACGCGAGGTGCGCCTGCCGTTGCGCCTCGGACAGCGCGAAGAGCTCGGCCAGGCGCGCGCTCTTTTCGTCCTCGCTCGGTTCTCCGTCGAGCTTGAGCGCCGGCGTGTAGGGCCGCGGCGAATATTTGAAGCCGAAGAGCCCGGTGAACCCCACGTCGCGCACGAGCTCGAGCGTCTCGGCGAAGTCTTCGCGCGTTTCACCCGGAAAGCCGACGATCACGTCCGTCGACAGCGTGACGCCCGGCACCTCCGCCCTGAGCGCGGCGACGCGCTCGCGATACTCGGCGGCCGAGTAGCGACGAATCATGCGCCGCAGCATGCGATCGCTGCCGGATTGGACCGGCAGGTGCACGTGACGCGCGAGCGGCGCGAGCTCGCGGTGCGCGAGGATGAGCGACCGCGTGAGGTGACGCGGATGCGGGCTCGTGTAACGGAGGCGCACGAGCCCCGGCACCGCGCGCACGATGGCGTGGAGCAGCGAGGGGAATTGGCTCTCGTCTTGGCGCGCGGTGGTCGGGTGCGTGTGCGTCCAGGGCCGTTCCCCCGCGCCCGGCGCGGGTTCGAGCGACCCGGCGGGGTCGGCGTAGCTGTTCACGGTTTGCCCGAGCAGCGTCACCTCGCGCGCGCCCGCGGCGACCAGGCGCGCGACCTCGTCGATGATCTCGCGAGCCGGACGGTAGCGCTCGGGGCCGCGCGTGTGCGGGACGATGCAAAACGCGCAGCGCTCGTTGCAACCCTTCATCACCGTGACGAACTCGCTCGGCTTCGCGCGGCCCGGCTCCGGGCGCGCTTCGAGAAAGCGCGGCTCCTCCGTGTCGAACACGGTGCGCACCTGCGCGGGCGCGCCGAGCTCCGCTTCCGCGAGCAGCCCGGGCAGCTCCGCGATGTTGTCGGGGCCGATCACGAGGTCGACGTCGGGCATGCGAGCCGCGAGCCGCTCGCCCTCTTGCTGGGCGACGCAGCCGGCGATGCCGATGAGGAGCGACGGGCGGCGTTCCTTGATGAGCGCGATGCGGCCGACTTCGCTCCTGAGCTTCTGCTCCGCTTTCTCGCGCACGCTGCAGGTGTTGAGCAGGACGAGATCGGCCCGCTCCGGATCGGGCTCGCTCGTCCAGCCGGCGCGCGTCAGCACCTCGGAAATGCGGTCCGAATCGTGCTGATTCATCTGGCAGCCGAAGGTCACGACTGCAAAGCCGGGCATGGGGCCCGTTTTTGCCACGTCGGACGGACAATCGCCAGGCTATGCTGGTCGCCTTTCCGTCGAATCCCGCCATGCCCCGCAGTTTTTCGAATCTCGTCGAGCTCTACCAGCGCGCCTGCCAGGATTTCGCCCATCGCGAGGTCTTCGGCGTCAAACACGGCGACCACTGGGATTGGCTCACCTACGCGGAGTTCGGCGAGCGGGTGGACGAGTTTCGCGCGGGGCTCGCCGCCCTCGGCATCGGGCCCGGCGACCGCATCGGCATCGTCGCCAACAACTGCGTCGAGTGGGCGGTCGCGGCCTACGCGACGTACGGCCTGCGCGCCGCGTTCGTGCCCATGTACGAAGCCCAGCACGCCGACGAGTGGGTCTTCATCCTGAAGGATTGCGCGGCACGCGCCGTCATCGGCTCGCGTGCGGCCATTTTCGAGACGCTGATGGCGCGCAAATCCGAGCTGCCGGCGCTCGAGCACGTGATCGGCATCGAGCTGCCCGAGAACGACCCGCGCTCCTTCGCGCACGTGAGCGCCCTCGGCCGCGCGGCGCCGATTCCGGCCATGCTGCCGGCGCCGGGCGAAATTGCCGGCTTCATCTACACGTCGGGCACGACGGGGCAGCCCAAGGGCGTGGTGCTCACCCACAAGAACTTCGTCACGAACGTGAACGACGCGAGCCAGGTGTTCCCGATGGGGCCCGACGACCGCGCGCTCGCGTTCCTCTACTGGGCGCACGCCTTCGGTCAGACGGCGGAGCTCCACCAATTCCTGAGCCACGGCCTCTCGCTCGCCATCAACGACGACGTCGCGAACCTCGTGACGAACCTCGCCGTCGTTCGCCCGACGATCCTCGTCGCGGTGCCGCGCATCTTCAACCGCATCTACGACGGCATCACCAAACAAATGGCCGAGCGCCCCGCGGCGATTCAGGCGCTCTTTCGCGCCGGGCTCAAGGCCGCGACGCGCCGTTCACGCGGGGAAAAGCTCGGCTTGGGCGAGCTCGCCGCGCTCAAGCTCGCCGACTCGCTCATCTTCCGCAAGGTGCGCGCGCGCCTCGGCGGCCGGCTGAAGTTCTGCGTGAGCGGCAGCGCGGCGCTCAGCAAGGACGTCGCCGAGTTCGTGAACGCGCTCGGCATCGACGTGTACGAAGGTTACGGCTTGAGCGAGGCGAGCCCGGTCGTCTCGAGCAACTACCCCGGCGCGCAGCGCATCGGCAGCGTCGGAAAGCCGTTTCCGAGCGTTCGCGTCGTCATCGATCGCGACGTGACGGGCGATCCGGTGAACGGCGAAATCGTCGTCTACGGTGACAACGTGATGCAGGGCTATCACAACCGGCCGGAAGAGAACGCGCAGACCTTCACGGCCGACGGCGGCCTCCGCACCGGGGACATGGGTCACCTCGACGAGGACGGCTACCTCTTCATCACCGGCCGCATCAAGGAGCAGTACAAGCTCGAGAACGGCAAGTACACGGTGCCCTCGCCGCTCGAAGAGGACCTCAAGCTCTCGCCCTACATCGCGAACGTGATGCTGTACGGTGAAAACAAGCCGTTCAACGTGGCCATCGTCGTGCCCGACATGGGCAGCCTCGAACGCTGGGCCAAGCAACGCGGTGAGGCGCTCGGCGATCCGGTCACCGATCCGAAGGTGAAGGCGCTGCTCCAAGCCGAGCTCGACAAGCAATCCGCGCACTTCAAGGGCTACGAGCGGCCGAAGAAGCTCATGGTCGTGCTCGAGGACTTCACGGTCGAGAACGGCATCCTCACGCCGTCGCTCAAGATCAAGCGGCGCGAGGTGGTGAAGCGCTACGGCGCGGAGCTCGAAGCGCTCTACCGCTGACCCGGCGCGAACGCCCGCTCGTCACGGTACGGCGAGGACGGCCCCGTTCACGCGCACGCTCGCGACGTCCGGCCGTTCGAGCGCCGCGGCGGGCACGCTCACGAAGCCGCCCGGCAGGTGATCGAACCGGGCGAAGGAAGCCGCCACGACGTCGAGCACGCCGCCATTGCGATCGAGGAGCTCGACCGCGAGCGGCTCACCCGCCGGCGCGGACGACGGCGAGCGCTCGCGACCCCAGCGCAGACTGCCGTCGCGCTCCACCGCGAGCGTCCGATAGCGTTCCCGGGCGGCGGGCGCGCCGCTCACGACGCGCGGCGAGAGCCCGTTCACGTAGCTGATGCGATCGAAGATGCCGCCCCAGGTGTAGTCGCTGATCCACACCGGCACGCAGTAGGACATTTCGTCCTTGTACTCGTCCTTGTCGAGCAGGCTCTTGCCGTTGAAACCGAGCACGCCGATTTCCCCGTAAGAGTAGGGATAATCGGGGTCCACGTCGTCCGGATCGCCGCACGGCGCGTGCTCGCGGCCGAGCGCGTGTCCGAGCTCGTGCGCCATCGTCTCTTGCGAAAACGTGTCGGCGTCGGTGACGAAGTAGCCCGTGCCGATCGCCCCGCGCGAGCTCACGTCGTTCTTCGTCGCGACCGTCGAGAGCCCCACGACGCAGTTGCCCGTGCAATACGCCGAGAACGTCGGCGCGGGCGTGAGCACGCCAAAGTAGTAGACGTTCGGCGCCGGATCGTCGGCGTCGCGCGTCGAGTACAAGACGTCGAGCGCGTCGTCCCAGCCGGTCCCGTCGGGCTCGACGTCGGCGGCGAGCGTGACCGCGGCCCGCACCGTCATCTGCACGCCCGAAGCCGGATACACGCGGCTCAAATAACGCTGAAAGCGCGCGACGGTCTCGGCGCCGAGATCGGGCGTGAGCCCGCCCGCGATCAGCGGCACGAGCGTGACGAGGAAGTCGCCGTGCGACGAGGACGCCCCGAGCGTGAACGCGTCCGTGGTCGGGAAGCGATCGAGCACGGCCCCGCCGTTCGTGTCGTGCAACGTGAGCGACAGCGTCGCCGTGTCCCTCACCTCGCCCGCCCGCAACGTGAACGTAAACGTGGAGCCGAGCTCGTCGTCGGTCGACGCCGCGCTCACCTCGACGCTGTCCGTGGCCGAGCGCGAGCTCGTGCCCGCCGTCACGTCGAGCTCGGCCGCGACCGTGCGCGGCGCCCACGCCGTGCCCGGCGCGACCCACACGCGCACGAGCGCGTCGCGCCCGGCGACGATCGGGGCGTTCGGCTGGACGAGCGCGCCGCCGCGCACGAGCGTGACTTCCGTCGCCTGGTACACGGCGACCTTCGTGATCGACAGCGTGTTCCCGGAGCCGGTCGGCGCGTCGCCGGCTGCGCCCGCGTTCGTTTCGCCGGTCCCCGCCGTCGCCCCGCCGCCCGCCGCTCCGTCCGTGACGCCGCCGGCGCTCGATGCCTCGCCCGCCTGCCCGGCTCCGCCGCTCTCCGACGGCGCCCCTCCCGACACCTCGCCGACGGCGGCGGCGCCCGCTTCGGCCGCACCACTCGCGCCGCCGCTCGCGTTCGCACGCCGGCCGGCGCCGCCCGCCGCGCCCGCTCGACCGCCGCACGCCGCGCAACCGCCCGCGCTCCGCGCCCCGGCGCCCGTCCCGCCGTGACCCGCCTTTCCGCCCCCGGCCGCCGCGCGCTCGAAGACCTCCGAATGCCCCCCGCAGCTCAGGGCGAAGGCCACCGCCCCGACCCCGATCAAGCCCAACCGACGCAGCATACGAGCCCGCAGTATGCTTCTTTCAGCCGCCTCCGAGCCAGCGCCGAGCGCCCGAATTTCTCGGACGGCGCCTGTTCTTGACAAATCCGATGTGGGAATTACTCTCCGCTCCGAGGCCCCGTTGAAGCTCTCGAACAAGGGTCGCTACGCGGTCCGCGCGCTCTTCGACATCGCCTTCTACAACGACGGCGGCCCGACGCAGGTGAAGGACATCGCCGAGCGCCAGAGCATCCCGCCGCGCTTTCTCGAGCAGATCTTCCAGGATCTCAAGCGAGCCGGCATCGTCGGCAGCAAGCGCGGCCCGCAGGGCGGCTATAGCCTCGCCCGGCGCGCCGTCGACATCCGTCTGGGGGACGTCGTGCGTGCGCTCGAAGGGCCCATCGCGCTCGGTGAACGCGAGCCGGGCGGCCGGCGTTCCGCGCCGACGGACTCACGGCGCGTCACGGAATCGGTCTTTCGCGACCTCTCCTCGAAGGTCGAAGCGTGCTTCGATGCCGTCACCGTCGCCGACCTCTGCGAGCGCGCGGAGGATCTCGGCCTGCGCCGTCCAGGAACCCAGCGCCATGTCTACGTCATCTGAGTCGCTACCGCCGCTGAAGGACCACCCGCTCGTTTACTCGAACGTGTTGGATTTGATTACCGACACGCCGCTCGTCGAGATCCGGCGCCTCGACACCGAGGTGCCGCGAGCGAAGGTGCTCGGCAAGCTCGAGTCGATGAACCCCGGCGGTTCGGTGAAGGACCGCATCTGCCTCGCGATGCTCGAACGCGCCGAAAAAGAAGGGCGGCTCGGGCCGGGCGGCGTCGTGATCGAGCCGACGAGCGGCAACACCGGCATCGGCCTCGCGCTCGTGTGCGCGCGGCGCGGCTACCGCTGCGTGCTCACGATGCCGGAGAGCATGAGCCTCGAACGGCGGCAGCTCCTGAAATCGTTCGGCGCCGAGATCGTGCTCACCCCCGAGGCCGAGCAGATGGACGGCGCGATCAAGAAAGCCGCCGAGCTCGCCGCCGCGACGCCCGGCGCCTTCACCCCGCAACAGTTCGAAAACCCCGCGAACCCCGCGGTGCATTATCACGTGACCGCCGCCGAAATCGTGCACGCCATGGGCGGCGAGCCGGTGCACGCGTTCGTCGCGTCGGTCGGCACGGGCGGCACGGTGAGCGGCGTCGGGCGCGCGCTCCGCGAGAGCTTCAGCGGCTGTCGCGTGATCGCGGTCGAACCCGAAACCTGCGCCACCCTTTCGCGCGGCGAGCGCGGTCCGACGAAGATCCAGGGCATCGCCGCGGGCTTCGTCCCCAAAAACTACGACCCCAAAGTGCCCGACGAAATTCGGCTCATCGGCGACGAGCGGGCGTACCAAACCAAGCGCGCGCTCGCCCGGAAAGAGGGCTTGCTCGTCGGCATCAGCTCGGGGGCGAACGTCGCCATCGCGCTCGACGTGGCGCGCGAGCTCGGCCCCGGCAAGGTGGTCGTCACCGTGCTCTGCGACACGGGCGAGCGCTACTTCAGCCTCGATGAGTACTTCCAAGCCTGATCACGCCGCCCCGGAGGCGCACGCGCTCCGCGACAAGAGCGTGCTCGTGGTCGGCGCGGGCGGGCTCGGTTGTCCCGCCGCGCTCGCGCTCGTCGAGGCGGGCGTCGGGCGCGTCGCGCTCGCCGACGACGATCGCGTCGAGCTCACGAACCTGCACCGCCAGGTGCTCTACGACGAGAGCGACGTGGGTCGCGACAAGCTCGACGCGGCGCTCGAGACGCTCGCGCACTTCGCGGCGCCGTTTCAGACGCTCGAAGCCGTGCGCACCCGGCTCTTGCCGGAGAACGCGCGGGCGCTCGTGCGCGGCTACGATCTCGTGCTCGAGGGCGCCGACAACTTCGCGACCAAATTTCTCGCCGCGGACGCGTGCCGGCTCGAGGCGCGGCCGCTCGTGCACGGCGCGGCCGTGCGCCTGCGCGCGACGGTGTGGAGCGTCGCGCCCGGCGGCCGGCCTTGTTACCGGTGCCTTTTCGAGGACGTCCCGGAGGCGGAAGCCGCGCAGACGTGCGCCGAAGCCGGCGTTTTGGGCCCCGTGGTCGGTCTCGCGGGCGCGCTCATGGCCGATCTCGCGCTCGACGTGCTCGCGGGCACGCCGCGTTACGGGACGCTCTTCGCCTACGACGGGCTCGAAGACCGCTTTCGAGCCGTCCCCGTCGAGGCGCGCGCGAGCTGCCCGCTCTGCGGATCGCGCGCGACGATTTCCGAGATCGGCGAGCTCTGCTACACCGCCGTCCCGAGCGACGACGGACCCACCATCCGAGGAGTCCAAGCATGATCACCGTCCGAATCCCCACCCCCCTCCGGACCCTGACCGGCGGAAACGACCAGGTCGAAGTCGAGGGCGCGACCGTGCGCGAGGCCATCGAGGCGCTCGAACGCAAGGCGCCCGGCATCCGCGACCGCTTGCTCGACGACAAGGGCGTGCGCCGCTTCGTGAACCTCTACGTCGGCGACGAGGACGTGCGCTTTCTCGACGGCCTCGACACGAAGCTCACGAGCGGCACCGAGATCAGCATCGTGCCGGCCATCGCCGGAGGCTGAGCCGCAAGCGATGGATCGCTACGTGCGACAGCGGCGGCTCGCGGAGATCGGCGACGCCGGCCAAACGCGCCTGTGCGCGGCGACGCATCGGGTCGCCGGCGCCGAAGGAGCGCTCACCGAGCTCGTCTATCTCGAGCGCGCGGGGTTTCGCGCCGTGAGCATCGACGCGCTCGCCGCGCCGCGCGCGTTCGTCCACGCCGAACTCTTTCGACACGCGAGCACCCGGGCGCACGCGGCGGGTGCGTGGCGCGCGCTCCGCGCCGTCACCGAGCTCCTCGGGCGGGCGCGGGCATGACCCGCTACGCGCGTTCGCGGCGGCTCGCGTCGATCCTCGACGCGGTCGGCAACACGCCGCTCATTCGCCTGCACGGCATCGCGCCGAACGCGCCCGGCGTCGAAATCTACCTGAAGCTCGAGTTCGCGAACCCGGGCGGCTCGGTCAAGGATCGCCCGGCGCTGCGCATGGTCGAGGACGCGATGAAGGACGGGCGCCTCACGTCCGACAAGATCCTCATCGATTCGACGAGCGGCAACACCGGCGTCGCCTACTCGCTGATGGGCGCCGCGATGGGCTTTCGCGTCCACCTCGTGATGCCGAAGAACGTGACGAAGGCGCGCAAGGACATCACGCAGGCGTTCGGCACCGAGCTCGTCTTCAGCGATCCGATGGAAGGCTCGGACGGGGCGATTCGCCTGGTGAAGAAGATCGTCGCCGAGAACCCGGAGCGCTACTTTTACCCCGACCAATACTCGAACCCGTCGAATCCCCTCGCCCACTATTACGGGACGGCCGGCGAGATCATCGACGCGCTCGGCGATCGCATCACGCATTTCGTCACCGGCCTCGGGACGAGCGGCACGATGATGGGCACGACCCGCCGGCTCCACGAGCACACGCCCCGCGTCACCTGCGTCGCGGTCGAGCCCGCGGAAGCGCTCCACGGCCTCGAAGGCTTGAAGCACATGGGGTCGAGCATCGTGCCGCCGATTTGGGATCCGAAGACGCCCGACGAAATCCTGCCGATCACGACCGAGGAGGGTTGGGACATGTCCGACAAGCTCGCCGCGACCCAGGGCTTGCACGTCGGGCACTCGACCGGCGCGAACGTCGCGGGCGCCGTGAAAATCGCCGAGCGCGCTCAGCGCGAGCGGGGCGGCGGCTGCGTCGTCACCATCGCCTGCGATCGCGGCGACCGCTACTTTGCTCCGCTCAAGTGGGAGCGGCGTTACGTCTGGTGAAGCCATGACAGACCCCGAGTGGATCCGCGGCGGCGTCCGCATTCCGAAAACGGTGCTCGCCGAAGTCGAGCGCGCCGGCGTCGCCGCGTACGCGCGCGACGAGGAAGCGTGCGGTTATCTCGAAGGTCCCGCGGCCGACGCCCTGCTCGTCGACCGCGCCGTCGAGCTCGAGAACCTCGCGAACAAGTATCACGCGGCCGATCCCGAAGGACACCCGCGCACCGGGCGCGAGTACTTCAAGATCAACGCGCTCAAGTTCGACCGCGCCATCGCCGAAGGGCGCAAGAGCGAGCGGCCGGTGAAGGTCTTCTTCCACTCGCACCTCGACTGCGGCGCGTATTTCAGCGCGGAAGACGCCGCCAGCATGACCATGGGCGGCACGGGCGGCCCCTCGTTCGAGCTCGCCTACCTCGTCACGGCGGTCGACCGGGGCGCGGTCACGGCCCACAAGCTTTTCATCTGGGACGGGCGGGTGAAAGCCTTCGTCGAGGCGCCGTTCGAGCAGGTGTGACGCACGGCGCCGGCGGCGCGTTATCAGAGGCTTTCGGGTCTGCTAGAGGGGAACGCGTGCGGCGCCTGCGCATGACGCCCGTTCGCGTGCTCGCGCTGCTGCTCGTCGTGCTGCACGCGGCGCCGGCGCGGGCCGATCTCGGGCGTGACGTCGACCAACTGACGCTCGCGTGGAGCGCGTTCGGGCACGTGACGCGTCTCGAGCCCCGCCTGCTCGAGCGCGGCGACGTGCTGCCGCTCGTGCTGCCCGTGGCGTCGCTCGACCCGAAAACGGCGAGCTGCGCGACGCTCGCGGTGCTCGGCACGAGCAACATGCAGTTCTTGCTCGATCCGGGGCGCCGCGCCGGGCACGCTCCGGTCGAGTGGCCCGAGGGCAGCCTCGCCGGCGTGCTCGAGGTGACGCGCTGCGGCCCCTCGAAGCCCGCGCTCGCGGCGCTCGCCATCGAGATGCGTTCGCCGCGCGGCGTGCTCGAGTTTTTGCTCTTGAGCTCGGCGGAAGCGCCGCCGCCGCTCACGCTCGTGCTCCCCGACCGCGATCCGGGGCCGATCGCGCAGACGGTGAGCTCCGGGCCGCGCCCGGTCGTCGCGCCGCTCGCGGTCCGCGTGCGTGCGCTCGAAGAACGCGCCGCCCGCGAGCAGGCTGTCGAACTCACGACGCTCGATCTCACGGCCGGCGCCATGGGCATGGGCTCGACGCTGCTCACGCTCGCTCCCGGCTGTCACCGCTTCGACTTGCTCGGTGAAGAAACCGAGCGGCGCGCGACGGACGTCGATCTCGAAATCGCCGAACTCGAGAGCAACGCCGTGCTCGCTTCCGATCACGGCGAGAGCAGCGACGGCGACGCGCTCGTCTGCGTCGCGGCGGCGACGCCCGTCAACGTTCGCTTCGGCGGCGTCGCGCCGAACGCGAAGCTGTCGCTCGTGCGCGCGCGCTGGGACCTCGCTCCGTCGCTGCCCGCGCGCTGGCCGAGCGAGGCGCGCGCCCACATGAGCGGCGTCTTGCGCTCCGAGCGCCGCGCCCTAGGCTCCGCGCCGCTCGTCGACGAATCCCTCGGCGTGCAAGG
>DATJXW010000321.1:0-10643 GCA_035499895.1 Polyangiaceae bacterium
CGCGGGCCTTCGCGCGCAAACACGGCCTGCCCATCGCCGAACCGTCGCTCGACGCGCTCGTGCAGCGGCAGGAAATTCAGGCGATTTACGTGGCGACGCCGCACCCCCTGCACGAGCCGCACGCGACGCTCGGCATCGAGGCGGGCAAGCACGTGCTCTGCGAGAAGCCGCTCGCGGTCGACGCGGCCGCAGCGGAGCGCGTGATCGAAGCCGCGCGGCGCCGCGGCACGTTCTTGATGGAGGGGCTGATGTATCGCTGCCACCCGCTGATGCAGACGCTCGTTCGCGAGCTCCGCGCCGGCACGATCGGCGACGTGAGCCACGTGCGCGCAGACTTCGGCTTTCGCACGCCGCGCGTCGCGGAGAGTCGCCTGTTCGACGCCGCGCTCGGCGGCGGCGCGATCCTCGACGTCGGTTGTTACCCGCTGTCGCTCGTGCGGCTCGTCGCGGGCGTGGTCGCGGGCGGCGAGCTTGCAGAGCCGGAGACGCTTCGCGGCACCGGCTTTCGCGGCCCGACGGGCGTCGAGGAAATCGCGAGCGCGTCATTGCGCTTCGCCTCGGGCATGACGGCGGAAGTGGCGTGCGCGCTGCGGCACGAGCTCGGCACGCGCGTCGTCATTTTCGGGGAGCGCGGCCGGTTGATCCTGCCGAACCCGTGGCTGCCGACGGGTGAACGGCTCGGCCGCGCGACGACGCTCGTCGTTCATCTCGAAAACCAGCCGCCGCGAGGCATCGAGGTTCGCGCGCCGTCGCCGAGCTACGCCCTCGAAGCCGACTTGCTCGCGACGACGTTACCGGCGCAGGAAGCGCCCTGGCCCGCGATGACCTGGGCGGATTCGCTCGGCAACATGCGCGCTCTCGACGCCTGGCGCGCCGCGACCGCTGCCCGCTAGGCCGGACCGGGCGTTGTCAGCGCGACCGGTTGAGGGGTAGCGTCACCCGCATGAGCCTCGGACGCCGTTGGTTTTGTTACGCGGCCGCGACGCTGCTGCTCGGGTCCTTCGCCGCGTGCAAAAAGTCGGGTGAAGGCGCGGCGCCGGCGGGCAGCAGCGCGGGCGCGAAAACCGAGGCGACGGGGCTCGTCGTGGGCCACTACGCGTCGATGACGGGCAGCACCGCGCACTTCGGGCAGGACACCGACAAGGCGGTGCGCATGGCCGTCGACGAGGCGAACGCGAACGGCGGCGTGCTCGGCAAGCCGGTGAAGCTGACGACGCTCGACGACCGCGGCGACACGGCCGAGGCCGCGAGCGCGGTGACTCGGCTGATCGACGTCGAGCACGTGAACGCGCTCATCGGCGAGGTGGCCTCGAGCCTTTCGCTCGCCGGCGCGCGCATCGCCCAGCGCCGCGGCATTCCGATGATCTCACCGTCCTCGACGAACCCCAAAGTGACGCAGGTCGGCGACTACATCTTCCGCGTCTGCTTCATCGATCCCTTCCAGGGCAAGGTGATGGCGACGTTCGCCCGCAACACGCTCAAGCTCGACCAAGTGGCGATCTTGAAGGACGTGAAGAGCGACTATTCGATCGGCCTCGCCGACACGTTCAAGACGGCGTTCGTGGCGCTCGGCGGCAAGATCGCCGTCGAGCAGTCGTACGCGGCGGGCGATACGGATTTCAGCGCGCAGGTGACCGCCGTGAAAGCGACGAAAGCGCAGGCGCTCTACGTGCCCGGCTACTACAGCGAAGCCGGCTCGATCGCGCGCACGGCGCAGCGACTCGGCCTCAAGGTACCGCTGCTCGGCGGCGACGGCTGGGACGCCCCGGAGCTCTTCAGCATCGGCGGCGACGCTCTCGACGGTTCCTACTTCTCGAACCATTTCGCCCCGGACGGGGCGTCGCCCAAGGGCAAGGCCTTCATGGCGGCGTTCAAGCAAAAGTACGGCACCGACCCGACCGGTCTCGGCATGCTCGGTTACGACGCGGCCGCGCTCCTCTTCGACGCGGTCAAGCGTGCCGGCACCACGAACGGCGCCGCGGTTCGCGACGCGCTCGCCCAAACCAAGGGTTTCGAGGGCGTGACCGGCAAAATCACGATGGATAAGGACCGAAACCCGGAAAAGGCGGCGGTCATCCTCAAAATCAGCGGCGGCAAAGCCGAATACGTGGGCACGGTCGAACCCTGAAACCGTCCGGCGCGGGCGCCGTACGCTTGAGTATGCGCACGCTCATTTGGCTCCTGGTTCCCGCCGCCGTCGCCTGCCAGCCTCACGCGAGCACCGCTCCCGAACCGCGTGCTTCCACGGCGGCGGCCGCCGACAAGTCCCCTCCGGCCGCGCCGTCCATCGCGGCCACGGCGAAGGTCGGCACCGCGCCGGGTCACGTCGGCGCCGGCACGCCGCTCACCCCGGCGGCCGGGCATGAGCTCGCCGCGTTCGCGGAGGGCTGCTTCTGGGGTTCGGAGAACACGTTCCGGCACGTGAAGGGCGTCACGGCGACGGCCGTCGGTTACACGGGCGGTCACACCGACATGCCCACGTACGAGGACGTGTCGTCGCACACGACGGGCCACGCGGAGACCGTGCTCGTCGAGTACGACCCGAAGGTCGTCACGTACGCGGACCTCCTGCACGTGTTCTGGGACTCGCACGATCCGACGACGAAGGATCGGCAGGGCCCCGACATCGGGTCGAACTACCGGAGCGCGATTTTCACGTTCTCCGACGCACAGGCGGCGGCCGCGCGCGCGTCCGAGGCCGACGAGCAGACGCGGCAGACACGGCCGATCACCACGGAAATTCGGCCGATCGGGCGCTTTTACAAGGCCGAAGAGTACCACCAGCAATACGACGAGAAGAGCGGCGTCGAATCGTGTCCGCTGCCCGTGCGCGCGCACGACACGTAAGTTCGAGTAGGCTCGGGCCGCCCTGCCAGGGCTCCCGTGAGCGAGTTCTTCCAGCAGATCATCAACGGCCTGTCCCTCGGCTCGATCTACGCCCTGATCGCGCTCGGGTACACGATGGTCTACGGCATCCTGAAGCTCATCAACTTCGCGCACGGCGAGGTCTTCATGATGGGCGCCTACAGCGGCTACTTTCTCGCGAGCGGGCTCGGGGTCGAGCGTTACACGGCGTCGGGCGGCAGCTTCCCGCTCGGCCTAGCGTTCGTGGTGCTGGTCGGCGCCATGCTCGCGTCGGCGCTCCTCGGCGTGACGATCGAAGCGCTCGCGTATCGACCCGTGCGCTCGGCGCCGCGGCTCACGCCGCTCATCACCGCGATCGGCGCGAGCCTGTTCCTGCAAAACGCGGCGATGCTGCTCTTCACGCCGAATCCGCGGCCGTATCCGCCGATTTTGCGCGAGGTGCGCTTCACCGTCGGCGGTGTGATCGTCACGAACATCAAGCTCGCGATTTTCGTGGTCGCGATCGCGCTCATGGTCGGCCTGCACCAGTTCGTGCAACGCACGTGGACGGGACGCGCCATGCGCGCGCTCTCGATGAACATGGACGCCGCGCGGCTCATGGGCATCGACGTGAACGCGACCATCCGCGCCACGTTCGCGATCGGCTCGGCTCTCGCCGCGGCGGGCGGCATCCTGTTCGGGCTCGATCAAATCACGATCAACCCGCTGATGGGCGTTCTCACCGGACTCAAGGCGTTCGTCGCCGCGGTGCTCGGCGGCATCGGCAACATCCCGGGCGCGGTGGTCGGCGGTCTGCTCATCGGGCTCGCCGAGCAGCTCACCGCCGGCTACGTCTCGCCCGATTACCGCGACGCGATCACCTTTTTGATCCTCGTCGTGATCCTCGTCCTCAAGCCCGAAGGCCTCCTCGGCGTCGTGCGGCAGGAGAAGGTCTAGCGTGGAAACGGCCGCGAATAAGCCGCGTTGGGCCCTCCGCGCGCTCGTCGGGGCCGGCGCCGTCGCGCTGATTTTCGCGGCCGGGCTCGGTGTTCAAGCCGGGTTCGTCGAGTACGTGCAGCGCATCATTTTGCTCGCGGGCATCAACGTGATTCTCGCGGTGGGGCTGAACCTCATCAACGGCACGACGGGACAATTCTCGATCGGGCACGCCGGGTTCATGGCGGTCGGCGCGTACGCGGCCGCGTTCACCGGCGTGCACCTCGCGCCGCACGTGGCGGCCGCGCTCGGCGCGGGCGGCGTCGCGGACGCCGTGACGTTCAATCTCGCGCTGCTCGTCGGTGCGCTGCTCGCGGGCGCCACGGGAGTGCTCGTCGGGTTGCCGAGCCTGCGGCTCAAGGGCGACTACCTAGCAATCGTGACGCTCGGCTTCGGCGAGATCATCCGCATCCTGTTGAACAACGCGCAGTTCCTCGGCGCGGCGACCGGCTACTCCGGTGATTCGGCGGCGGGGTTGCCGACCTATACGAGCTTTTTCTGGGTTTATTTTTGGGTGCTGGTCGTCGTCGGGCTCGTCCGCAACGTGACCTTCTCCCAGACGGGCCGCTCGCTCATCGCCATTCGCGAGGACGAGATCGCGGCCGAAGCCATGGCGACGCCGACAACGCGTCTCAAAGTGCTCGCCTTCACGCTGAGCGCCGCGACGGCCGGCATCGCGGGCGGACTCTTCGCGCACATGCAGTCGGGCATCCGCCCCGAAGACTTCAAGTTCGACAAATCGATCGACATGATCGTGATGATCATCGTCGGCGGCTTGGGCTCGATCTCGGGCGCGGCGATCGGCGGCATCTTCGTCGCCGTCACGCTCGAGCTGATGCGCGACCTGCAGCAATACCGGCTCGTGCTCTACGCGCTCCTGCTCATCGTGATCATGCTCGTGCGGCCCGAGGGCTTGCTCGGCTCGCGCGAGCTCGGCCTCGCGTTCTTCCGGCGCGCGCAGAAGAAGCCGGGGGCGACGTGACGCTGCTCGCGCTCGACCGCGTGGACAAGGTGTTCGGCGGCCTGCGGGCGCTCCGCGCGGTGAGCTTCGAGGTCGCGCCCAAATCCATTTTCGGGCTGATCGGCCCGAACGGCGCCGGCAAGACCACGCTCTTCAACGTCATCACCGGCGTGTACCGCCCCGACGGCGGGCACGTGCGCTTCGACGGCAGCGAGCTCGGCGGTCTCGCGCCGGCTCGCATCGCCGAGCTCGGCGTCGCGCGCACGTTTCAGAACATCCGGCTGTTTCGCGCCATGACCGTCGAAGAAAACGTGATGGTCGCGGGCCACAAGCTGCAGCGCTCGGGCGTCCTCAGCGCGATTTTTCGCACGACCTCGCACGCGAACGACGAGAGCGCGCTCACCAAGCGCGCCCGCGAGCTCCTCGCGGTGCTCGGTTTGAATGAGCACGCCGAGGACGTGGCGGGCAGCCTGCCGTACGGGTCGCAACGCCGGCTCGAAATCGCGCGGGCGCTCATGCTGGGGCCGAAACTGCTCTTGCTCGACGAGCCTGCCGCCGGCATGAACAGCGCGGAAGCCCGCGAGCTCGAGCGCCAGATCCGCTTCTTGCGCGACGAGCTCGGCGTCACGATCGTGCTCGTGGAGCACAACATGTCCGTCGTCATGAGCGTCTGCGAGCGCATCCACGTCGTGGACCACGGCGAAACGATCGCCGAGGGCACCCCGGCCGAGATCAAGGTGCACCCGCGCGTGCTCGCGGCCTATCTCGGCCAAGAAACGACCGCGGACCCGCCCGGCGAGGACGCGCCGTGAGCGACGCCGCGCACGCGCCCGCGGCGGAGACGCTCGATCTCGACGTGTCGGGCTTGCACGTGCTCTACGGCGGCATCGCCGCGGTGAAGGGCGTGACGTTCGGCGTCGGGCGGGGTGAAATCATCGCGCTCATCGGAGCGAACGGCGCGGGGAAAACGAGCGTGCTCAAAGCCATCGTCGGCCTCGTGCCCGCGGCGCGAGGCGTGGTTCGCCTCTTCGGGCGCGATGCGAACGCCATTCCGACCCACCGCCGGACGGCGCTCGGCGCGACGCTCGTCCCGGAAGGACGCGCGATTTTTGCCGGGATGAGCGTGCGCGAGAATCTCGAGCTCGGCGCGTTCCTGAAGCGCGACCCGGCGACGCTCGGCACGCGGCTCGAGCGCGTGCTCGCTCTCTTTCCGCGGCTCGGCGAGCGACTCGAGCAAGCGGGCGGCACGCTTTCGGGCGGCGAACAGCAGATGCTCGCCATCGGCCGCGCGCTCATGGGCGAGCCGAAGCTCCTCTTGCTCGACGAACCGAGCCTCGGCCTCGCGCCGAAGCTCGTCGCACAGATTTTTGCGAGCATCGTGGAGATCGCGAAAAGCGGCATCACCATCCTGCTCGTCGAGCAGAACACGCGGCTCGCCCTGGAAACGGCGCACCGGGCGCACGTGCTCGTCACGGGTGAAATCGTGCTGTCCGGGCCGTGCGAGGCGTTGCGCTCCGATCCGCGCATCAAGGCCGCGTACCTCGGTGAAGCGCTCTAGGGCAGACGCAAAGCGCTCGAGCCGGGTCGGGGCTCGAATGTAGGCGCGCGGGGTCGCAACAGAAGGGGCGTGTACTCGAGCCGCGGCCCGGTGGGCCCGCGGGGAACGCTCGAGCGGAGCTCCATCCGAAGGCGAACTCATGCGCAAATTTCACTGGATTTCGTGGTTCTTTTTGGGCGCCACGGCCTGTCACGAGGCTCCGCCCGCGCCCCCGGCCATGGGCGACGAACCCACGCTGGCCATTCTCGGGCCGGACGGCGTGACGTGCGGAGCCGTGGCGGTCACGCCGTCGCTTGCCGTCACGGCGAACCATTGTGTCGCGGAGGGCGAGGTCACGTACGTGACCGCGTCCCACGACGGCCGCGCCGACCGCACGGGCTTCGGCGTCGTCGTGGCGCGCGAGGTGAACTCGGATCTCGCCGTCTTCGCCGGGAGCGGCTTCGTCCCCGCCACGATCGAACAGGGCAACGTCGAGTTCGAGCACGCGACGACGCTCGTCACGCACGTGCCGGCGCCCTGGTCCGTCGCGAAGCGGCACCCGATGGACACGCGCGACGGCTTCGTTCAGACCGAGCGGCTCGAAAGCGGCATGTCCGGCTCGGGCCTGTGGGACGACGCCGGACGACTCGTCGGCATTGCGGTCGGCAACGACGCGAGCCAGGGCTATTTTGCGGGCAGGGGCCGCATCCTCGCGTTGCTTCATGCGGCGCCCGTGAACGCGCCGCTGAAGCAGCCCGAGCCGTCCGCGGCTCTGTGGGGCGATCCGAGCTTGTCGCTCGAGACGCTCATCGCGTCCGCGAAGCAGCATCGCGAGCGCATCGAAGCGGGGCTGAACCGCATCGAACGCGGCGGCGAGTGAGCTCCCTCAGGCGACGGCGAGCAAGCCGAACGCCGCGACGCCGGAGAGTCGGAGCTCGCGCTTGAGCTCGCCGAGCTCCGCGCGCGGCGCGTTCGTCACCGCGGCGAGGAGCTCCGCCGCCCACGCGTCGAGCGTCGCGCTGCCGCAGCCGGAAAGGTCGCCCCCGGTGCCGTCGAGGACGGCGCGCCACGCGCTCGTGGCCGCGGCGAAATCCGGGCTCGCGTGACCGGTGCCGGCGGCGAGGATGTTACGGCGGGCAAGCTCGGTGAGCAGCGCGGAATCCACGCCGTTTTGCCCGAGACGACCTTCGGTGAGGAGCGCCGTCAGAGCGAGCGCCGCGCGCGTGGCGCCCCGATGCAGCGCGATGCCGGCCACCGTCGCGACGAAGCGCTCGAACGGCGTCGCCGGTGCCGCAGGGACGACCGCGGGAGGCGGCTCCGACGGAGCGGCGACTTCGGCGACGTACGGCTCCGTGTCGGCGACGTACGGCTCCGTCTCGGCACCGTGCGGCTCCGTGTCCACGAGGTTCGGCGCCACGGCGTCGGTCGTCTCGTCCGTCACGCGCTCCGGCTCGAGTCGCCACGAGGGACCGAGGACCCGCGGCAGAGCGCCGGCGAGCGGCCGCATGCGCAGGGTCGGCAAGGCGCGCCCGCGAAGCTCGGGGCACGTCCACACGAGTCCGTCGTGGAGCTCGGGGTTGTCGTTCGGAAACTCGGAGACCGCTCGACGCCGCATCGCGAACTCGCGTCGTAACCCGCTTGCGCCACACCAGCCAAAATTCCGGCGTTCCGGCGCAGCGGGTCGGTCGAGGCCCCGCGCCGCGCCCAGCGCGCACCCACGCCGTGCCCACCACCCCAAAAACCCGCTTTCGCGGCGCGCTCCGGCCGTTGGCCCCACGCGAAGTGACCGCGCTATCCTTCGGGCGTGCGTATCCCGTTCGTCGCCGTCGCGCTCGTCTTGCTCGGTTGTGCTCCGAGCGCCCCGCCGCATTGGGCAGAAGGCGGAGCGCCGCTCGCGATTCCCGCCGCGCATTGGAATCGCGGCGAGTCGGACTCCATCGACGTGCGCCCCGACGGGCAGGTGCTCGAAGGCGGGAGCCTGCTCTTCGTGATCGATCGCGTCGGGCGCGTGGTCGACAGCGACTACGAACCGGTCGCGATGCTGTGGCCGGACGGGCGCGTGGTCGGCACCGACGATCGCCTGCTCGGTCAGGTGGGCGTCTCGAACGCGTCGCCGCCAGGCAGCCGTACGGCTTGGCTTTCGGTGTCGCCGAACGGCCAGGTGGTCTATTTCGACGCCGACGGGACGCGCTCGGCCGGCGGGGTTTGGACGGGCTGCGACGGCCCCGCGCTCCGAACCTGCACGTACGTGACGCACCTCATCGCGCTCCGGAGCTACGTTCGGCGCGAGTCCGGGGTCGCGGTCGGCGTCGGGATAGGCGTCGGGGTCGGCGTCGGCTACTGATCGCGCTCGCGATCCTTTCGGAGAATCTTCACATGCTCGACGCGCGCCACGTTTCAGAACACCTCGACGAAGTTCGCGCCCAGCTCGCGCGCCGTTCGGCCGACGATGCCGCGCTGCTCGACGGCGTGGCCGAGCTCGCGAAGAAGCGCCGCGAGCTCGTGATGTCGACGGAGAAGCTCCAGGCCGAACGCAACGCGGCGAGCGACGGCATGGCCGAGCTCGCGAAGAGCGGCAATCGCGAGGCGATGCAAGCGCGGCGCGAAGAGCTCAAAAAGCTGTCGGACGAGGTGAAGCGCGGAGAAACGGCGCTCGCGGAGCTCGAAGCGGCGATCGCGGAGAAGCTCCTCGGCATTCCGAACGTGCCGCACCCGAGCACGCCCGACGGCAAGACCGACGCGGACAATCCGGTCGTGCGCGTCGTCGGCGAGGTGCCGAAGTTCGACTTCAAGCCGCGACCGCACTGGGAGATCGGCGAGGGGCTCGGGATTTTGGATTTGGATCGCGCGGCGAAGCTCTCCGGCGCGCGCTTCTCGCTGCTGTTCGGCGCGGGCGCACGGCTCGAGCGCGCGCTCGCGGCGTTCATGCTCGATTTGCACACGCGCGAGCACGGCTACACCGAGGTGTACCCGCCGTTCATGGTGAAGGCGGAAGCGCTCCGGGGCACGGGAAATCTGCCCAAATTCGAGGGCGATCTCTTCAAGACGTACCGCGGCGACCCGAACGACAAGGATCCGCTTTACCTGATCCCGACGGCCGAAGTGCCCGTGACGAACATCCACGCGGGCGAGATCATCGAGGCCGAGCGCTTGCCGATTGCGTACGCGGCGTACAGCCCCTGCTTTCGCAGCGAGGCGGGCTCGTACGGCCGCGACGTGCGCGGGCTCATCCGCCAGCACCAGTTCGACAAGGTCGAGGTCGTGCGCTTCTGCGCTCCCGAAGACGGGCCCGCCGAGCTCGAGCTCTTGACGGGCCACGCCGAGAACGTGCTCAAGCGCCTCGGGCTCGCGTACCGCGTCGTCGAGCACGTCGCGGGCGACCTCACGTTTTCGTCGACGAAGTCCTACGATCTCGAAGTGTGGCTGCCGTCGCAGGAGGCGTACCGCGAGATCTCGAGCTGCTCCTGGTTCGGCGATTTTCAGGCCCGTCGCGCGCAAATTCGCTACCGCCCGGAGCCGAAGGCCAAGCCGCGCTTGCTCCACACGCTGAACGGCTCCGGGCTCGCGATCGGCCGCACCTGGCTCGCCATCCTCGAGCAGTTTCAACAAAAGGACGGCAGCGTGATCGTGCCCGAACCGCTCCGCGCGTTCATGGGTACCGATCGCCTCGCGCCGCCGAGGTGAGAGCATGCGGCGCTTCGTCTTCGCTCCGCTCGTGTTCGTCGCGGTGACCGGCTGCCTCGACGAGCACAAGTGTCACGAGCAGATGACGACGGCGCAGGGTGTCGTCTCGAAAATCGACTCGCACTCGCTCGACAGCTTGAAGGGCGCACTGCCGTCGCTCGATAGCGCGCTCGACGCGTGCGAGAAGGCGAAGCTCGGCGACGAGCACGGGAAGCTCCTCGAAGCGAAGAACCAGATCACGGCGCAAATCGCCTTGCTCGAGCGCAAAGCGGCGCGGAAAAGCGGCCCCGTGCTCAGCGCCGCCGATCTCGAGCGCGTGCAAAAAGAAGGCGATCCGAGCTGCCCGAAGGGCCAAGCGTACAAACACGCCGGCGTCGACAAGGAGATCCGCTGCACCGGTCCCGAGCTCATCGACATGCCGCTCGACGCCGTGAAGAATTATTTTGGGGCGCGCAACTACAAGCTGACCGTCACCGAAAACCCGTCGCGCGTCCGCGCGGAGTTCGGCGCCGAGCTCTTCGTCTTCACGTTCGACGAACCGAACGTCGGCGCGAAGTGTCTCGAGCTCTATCCGGCGCCGAACATTCCGTGGCGCGAGGCGGTCGGTCGCGCGACGGGCGT
>DATJXW010000322.1:0-8171 GCA_035499895.1 Polyangiaceae bacterium
CGTGTCGGTACCGCCCGTCGAGGTCGAGCTGCCGCCCGTCGAGCTGCCGCCCGTCGACGTCGAGCTGCCGCCCGTCGCGCTCGTACCGCCCGTCGCCGTCGAGCTGCCGCCGGTCGCGCTCGTGCCGCCGGTCGCGCTCGCGCCGCCCGTGGCGCTCCCGCCTTTGCCGCCGGTCGCGGACGAGCCCCCGGTGCCGAAGCTCCCGCCCGTCCCGAAGCTCCCGCCCGTCGCTGCGGCACCGGTTCCACCCGCTGAGCGCGGATCGTACGCGCCGCCCGCGAGATCGGAGTCGGTCGCCTTCGCGCACGCCCACGCCGTCAGCGACATAGCGACGAGCACGCGCGGATCCGCGAAGCCTCGCATCAGCGTCGGGCCTCGGCGACGGCCACACCACCAAGTTCGGGGCAAAGCATAATGAGGAGGTGTAGCACGGTGTCTCGGCGCCTTTCGCAGCGAACCGACGCTCCGCGAGCGTTCGCTTGGACTGTAACGCGCCCCGCGACCGCGACCCTAGCCACTCCTCTTAAGAAGGAGGCCGCTCGGAGCTCGCAAGCCGGCTCCGCACCACCCGCAGGTACATCTGCGCCCCCTTGTTGTCGGCGTCACGCTCGAGGACGGTCTCGAACTCGGTGATCGCCGCTTCGAGCTCCCCCGCCGAGAGCATCATCACGCCGAGCAGCAGCCGCGCCTGTGCATAACCGGGATTCGCCGCGCGCGCCGCTTCGAGCTCTTCGCGCGCGCGCTCGGGTTGCCCGCCGTCCCGGTAAAGTACCGCAAGTCGCGTTCGCAAGTCGGCGAACTGGGGACAGAGGCGCACGGCGCGCTCGAGCTCGCCGATCGCCTCCTGCGTCATGCCCGCGTCTTGATACGCCTGACTGAGCTCGGCGTGCATGTTGGCGATCTTGCCTTTCGCGAACGGATCGCCTTTGCCGCCCGCCGCGCCTCGACTGCGGATGCGTCCGTAGATCTCGCGCGCGGCGTCGTACTTGCCGAGGTCGTTGTAGGTCACCATCAAGTTGAGCTGCGCTTCGGTGTAGTTCGGGTTGAGCCGCACCGCGTTCTCGAAGTTGCGCTCCGCTTGCACGAAGTCGCCGCGACTGTGCGCCATCACTCCGAGCATGTCGAAGACGTCGGCGAAGCGATCCGTTTGTTCGACGACTTGCTTGAGCAAGTACTCCGCTTTGTCGAACTCACGCTTCTGGTAGTGCTCGCGACCGAGCAAGAGCAGCTGCTTCAGATGGTCGTCCATGAGTCGCTCTGCTCGCGCCGGAGAGGACCCACGACGCTCCCGCGAGACACTCGCATCGCCGGCATCTTCGCCGCTCGCCCCGAGGGCCACAAGTCGAAAATCACGACGGAATGTCGGAAGGTTCTGCTGCTCGACCCCGTCTCGCCGAAGGTCGCCGGTTGCCGCGACCGCCGGTCGCTGCTACCCGATGGTCCGCCGTGGCCTCGCGTCCACCAGACCCGAGCAGCCGCCACGTCGGACGCATCGTCGATCCCATGGTGCGCGACGATGGCGAGCTCGAGCCGGAGTTGTCGATCGAATCGACAGCGTCCGGGAGCGCTCCCTCGCCCGAGGGGGAAACGGCGGAGCCCGCCGCCCCGCCACGTGGCACTTTGGTACGCGACCGGCTGCTGGAGCGCGCGGCGCGGGTCGAGCAAAAGTCGGAGACGCGCGAGCGCGGCCTCGGCGACGACCTCGACGAAATCGGCAAGCTCGGCGAGCGCGCGCCGCTCGGCAACGACGCTCCCGGTCCGCCGCGGGCGCCGGGTTCGCCGCTCACGCCGCAGCGCGCGTCGCTCTCGCCGACGATCGTCGCGCTCTTCGGCACGCTGATGGGCATGGCCGTGATCGCGTCCATCACCGCGATCGCGATGCACGTCGCGCCGCATCGTGAAGCCGCGTCCGACCAAGCGGGCACGCCGGCGGAGACGAGCGCGACGCTCGCGCAAGCCCCCGCTCGGCAAAACGCCGTCAAAAAACGCGAACGCCAGCGCTTGCCGGGTCCGTGGCGCGTGAGCGAAGGCGCGCACTCACCCGACCTTCGCTACATCGAGGGCAAGGTCGGAACGGACGCGTTCCTCAAAGCGGTGCAAGCCGCGGGCGTGCCGGTGAAGGAGACGTACCGCATCGTCACCGCGTTTCAGGGTCTGAAGAGCTTCGACCACTGCGCGAAGACGGATCGCTTCGCCGCGCTCGTCGACACCAAGACCGAACGCTTGAAAGCGTTCGAGTATCAGGTGAGCGGCGAAGAAGTGTACCAAGCGCGCGAGAGCGCGAGCGGACTGCTCGAAGCGAGCAAGCTCGATCTCAAGATCGAGCACACGCAGATTGCGGGCGCGCTCGTGTACGACGGCAAGAGCCTCGACGACTCGGCCGAGCAAGCGGGCTTCGAGCGCGGCCTCGCGCGCGTCTTGAACAAGGCGCTCGACGGACACTCCGCCATCGAGGACCTCGAACGCGGCGACGTGATCCGCCTGATCGCCCAGGAAGTCTCGGTCCTAGGAGAATTCGACCACTACGCCGGCGTCGAGGCGCTCGAGGTGCGGCGCGCGAAAGGCGAGGCGCTGCGCGTCTATTACTTCGACGCGCCCGGCGCGCGCGGTTACTACGATTCGAACGGTCACGCGCCGAATCCTGGCGGCTGGCGCAAGCCGATTCCGGGCGCGCCGATCACGTCGCACTTCAACCTGAAGCGCATGCACCCGATCCTGCACAAGGTGATGCCGCACCTCGGGACGGACTTCGGCGCGCCCACGGGCACGCCCATCGGCGCGTCGGCGCCGGGCATCGTGACGTTCGCCGGCTTCCGCGGACCGACGGGCAACCTCGTGAAGCTCCAGCACGCGGGCGGCATCGAGACGGGTTACGCGCACTGTTCGCGCATCGCCGACGGGCTCAAGGTCGGCGATCAAGTGAAGCGCATGCAGATCATCGGCTACGTCGGCTCGACGGGCCGTTCGACGGGCCCGCACCTGCATTTCAGCGCGAGCAAGAACGGCGAGTTCTTCGACGCGGAAAAGCTCGATCTCGACGGCATGCGCACGCTCGCCGGCGCCGATCGGCTGACGTTCGACGGCGTGATGGCGAAATACAACCCGCTGCTCGACGGCATCGCGCTGCCGGAGCCGTTGCCGCCAGAAGCACCCGATACCGTCGCGGCGCCCGCGGCGAGCGAAGCCGCGAGCGCGCCGAACGGTGCGAGCGCACCGAGCGCCACGAGCGCGAAGGGCGCGTCGGCTGCCGAACCCGAACCGGACGAAGACGACTCCGCGGCGCCGCCGCCGCCGCTCGCCGCGCCTCCGCCGCCCGGCTCGCCGAAACGCGCCGGCTCGAGCATCTATCTGAGCGACAAGGAGCTCCGCGAGCTCCAGGGCGCGACCGACGACGGCGAAGTCAATTAGACCTGCGAGAAGACGGCCCGCAACTACTCGCGCTAGAGGGCGGTGATGCTCAAGACGAACACGCTTCCGCGCGGCGCGTTCGCTTCGACCCAAGCCTTGCCGCCGTGCGCTTCGGCGATGTGCTTCACGAGGGCGAGGCCGATGCCGCTGCCGCGCACCTGCTTGCCCTGCGTCGCCGTGCCGCGCTCGAAGCGCTCGAAGATGCGCTTGCGATCGTCGGGGGGAATGCCGGGCCCTTGGTCGAGCACGCGGATTTCGAGTGACGACGCGGCTCGCCGCACGACGACACCGATGCGACCGCCTTCGGGCGCGTACTTCATCGCGTTGTCGACCAGGTTGATGACGGCGATTTCGATCGCGCGTTCGTCGAGGCGCACGGGGCCGAGATCCGGCGCCACGTCGAGCGCGAGCTCCACGTGATCGCGCTCGGCGCGCAGGCGGCAGACGTCGACCGCGCGCGCCACGACTTCGCCGAGATTGCCCTCCTCGAACTGGTACGCTTGCCGGCCGCGCTCGACCTTGGCGAAGTCGAGCACGTTCTCGATCAGCGCCGCGAGACGCTCGCTCTCGCCCACGATGATTTGCAGGTATTGGCGCCGTTTCTCGTCGCTCTCGACGCGCCCGCTCTGCAAGAGCTCGCTGAACATGCGCACGAGCGAGAGCGGCGTCTTGAGCTCGTGCGACACGTTCGCGACGAAATCACTCTTCAGATTCGCGAGCCGGCGCTCCTGAGCCGCCGCCACGACGATCACGATCAGCCCGCAAATCACGACCAGGCCCGAGAGCGCGACGAGCACCATCTCGAGCACCCGGCGCCGCTGGACGGCGGCCGCGAGCTCTTCGCTCGAGGCCATCGAAACGTTGACGGTCCACTTGTAGAGCGTGGTTTCGAATTGCCGGCCGAGCACCGGCCCCGTGCGTGCGAGCGGCTTACCGAAGACGATGCGGCCGTCGGCGTCGCTCACGTTCATGCGGCTCTGCTGAATGTCGGTGTAGAGCGCCGGGAAGAGATCGTGGACGATGCGCGGCACGTCGTGCCACACGACCGTGAGGTAGCGCCGGCCGTGAACCTCCGTCTGCCAGTGGCTCACGAGGTACGACTGGCCGCGGTAGGCGGTGTGCAGGTGCCGCAGTTGCTCGTAAGGCGGCACGTCGATCTTCATCTCGTTCAACATGAACTCGACGCACAGCCGCCGGAACCGCTCGTTCTCGGGACCGGGAGCGCGCGACGCGACCGCGACCACGTCGCGACCGGGCGCGCTCAGATCGATCAGGAAGACGGCGCGCACCGTGGGCGTCTGAATCGCGGCCGATTCGAGCCAGCGCGCGCCGAACGTCGTGCGCTCGGTCACGTCGACCGTCGAGCGGACCGCGTTGTCCTGATCGATGATGTTCTTGTCGAGGCGGTCGGCCTTCTCGTTCGCGAGCAGGAGCGTCGCCTCGACGACGGATTGCTCGCGCAGCTTCTCGAGCTGGAAGCTCGAGCGGAACATCACGCCGGCGAGCACGAGCACGGCCACGACGATGGCCGGCAAGAGCAAGAACGTGAGCAAGCGCTCGCGCCGCGTCTGTTCGGCCATGGGCCGACAATACCAGGCCGCGCCGGGCCCGCCCTCAGGCGCGGAGCACGATGTCTTCGTCGAGGACGAGCGGGCGGCTCGCGACGAACTCCGCGAATTGCTCGCAGACGTATTCGAGGGCGTGCTTTTCGCCGTCGTGGAAGGGCGCGCCGCCGACCGGATTGGCGATCTCGATGAGACCGAGATAGCGGCCGCCCTGGCGCGCCGCGCCGCTCAGGATTTGCTTGGCCTGCACGCCGAGACGATCGAACGCCGCCGAGTGCACGGGCGCGGCCCCGTTCGAGACCACGCTGCGCTGCCGCATCACCGAGGTGACGACGGGGTCGGTGTCCGGTGTACGAAAGAGCAGCGCCTTGCGCATGCTCGGCCCGTGCGCGCGCACGACGACGAACTCGCGCCGCGCGAGGTCGAAGACGTGCACCAGCATCGCTTCGCACGGGATCAGGTCGAACAAGACGTTCAGCACGTAGTCGGCGCCGGACGGGATGTCGCCCATGAACATCAGATCGCCCATGCGATCGAAGAGCTCGGTGATGAGATCTTCGCCGGGCGAACGACGGCGTGGGGGCGCCGCGCCCGGATCGGAGCGCCGGCCCGGAGGATCGGAGGGACGACTCGGGGGCTCCGAACGGCGGTGTGACGGCTCCGAGCGCAGCGCGACGTCGGCCTCGGGCGCGTGCGCGGCGGCGGGAACGTCGGGGGGCGCGGCCGCCGCGGGCGACGACTCGCTCGGTGTTGCGACGGCTGGCGCGGCGACGGGCGACTCGGGCGTCGCGGGTGGCGGCTCGGCCGTCACCTTGGGCGTCTCCGGCGGAGGCGGCTTGCTCGGCCCGACCGAGACCACGCGCGACGGCATGAGCGACGCCGGACGGGGCTCGGCGCTGCTCGCGACGGGCGGCGGAACCGACGGCGCCTCGGGCGGAGCGGCCACGGCGGGAACCTCGGCGGGCGCAGCCGGAGCCGGCATGGACACGGCGGGCGCCTCCGCGATTTGCGACGGGCTGCGCGGCGCAATGCTCGTCGTCGCCGACCAGCTCGGCGTGCGCGCGGTCGAAAGCGACGACGGCGGGGGCGCCTCGTCCGCTTCCCCGAACCCGGGGAACGACAACGTCGGATCGCCGCGCCAATCCTTCCACAAGAGGACGCCGAGCGGAGGCCGCACGGGGCGCTTCACGAAGACGTGATCGAACACCGCGATTTGCACGTAGCGCCGCGTGTCCGCGGGCATGGTCCCGCTGAGCTCGTCGAGACGCGCGCGGAGCAGCGTTTCGATCTCGGGCTTCGGCGTGCCGGCCTTCACGGCGAGCGCGAGTTCGCGATACGCGATGGGGCTCGCCGGGCTCGGCTTTTCTTCGCGCTGTCGGATCACTTGCACGGCGAGCGCGGGCGGGACGGAGGAGGTGACCGCGGGAACGACGGACGGCGTCACGGCCGGGGGCGGAGCCGACGCGGCGGGTGGCAGTGGCGCGGAAGGCGTGGGCGCGGTCGCAACGGCGCTCGACGCGCCAGGCGCCGCGTCCGGTGCCGGCGCGGCGACGGGCGCGGTCGCCACGGGTGCGGGTTCGACGCTCGGCGCCGGTGCCGGCGGAGACGCGAGCGTCGGGATCGGGTTCGGCGCGGCGGGCGGCGGCGGCGCGGATTGAACCGGCGGCGGGTTCGTGCTGAGCAGGGTGCGCGCGCCGTCGGTGAGCGGCATCCCGGGCGGAGCCTCGCTCACGACGTAACGCACCTTGAGCTCCGGATCGACGGCGCGATAGCCGCTGTCGGTGAGCTCGATCGTCAGACGCGGGAGCGCGCCGTTGTCGCCGCGCATCCTGCGGGCCTCTTGCAGCGCGGATTGCCAGCGGCGGGCGTCGATGCAGTACCGCTCCGAAGCTACGGTATCGCCTACGCGGGAGACCTCAACGAGCCAATGCATCTCTGGGAAAACGGGCTTCTCGCGCCGGGGGACGGTAAGTAGAGCGCCACTCCTGCCTTTGGGCAAGCTCGGCCGCCGAAAGAAAACGCACACGGCAGCGTGTCGAAGCCTCGTGATAAACCGATGGCGTCTTCGGATGCGCGCAATCTCACGGAAACTCGAGCGTCTGCAGCCCGCGCTCGCGCGACTCGCTGCGCTCGAACCAGCTCTTTACGTGCTCGTCTGCGCGCTCGCGACGCTGCACGTCGGCGGACGATTTTACGGGTCCGCCCGCCTGCAAACCCTCTACTCGGATTACTGGACCCAGCCGTCGCTCTGGCAGCCCCACGCTACGCGCGCGCTCGGCCCCTGGTCCGCACCGCTCGACGACGTTTTCATTCACTTCGACTTCGCGCGCTCGACGGCCCAAGGTCACCCCTTCGAGTGGTGCGCCGGCAACGGCTACTCGAGCGGCAGCACGAGCCTGCTCTATCCGTTCGTGCTGGCCGTCGGCTACGCGCTCGGCAGCCGCGGCCTCGAGCTCATGCATTTCGCGGCCGTCGTCGCCTGCGTGTCGGTGTTCGCCACGCTGCTCGCGCTCAGGCGCGCGTTCGCGCGCTTGCCGGCGTGGACGACGTACCTCTTGCCGCTCGCGTTGCTCGGCGTCGGCGCGCTCAGCTGGGCGCTCTTCAGCGGGATGGAGATAGCGCTCTTCATGGCGCTCTTCGGCGGCGCGTTCCTGAGCTGGGACGCGATCACGGGCGCGCCGGAAGCGTCGACGCGGAGCGCGCTCGGACACGCCGTGGCGCTCGGACTCTGGGGCGCCACGCTCACCGCGACCCGCCCCGAGGCCGCCGTCACGGTCGCGATCCTCTCGTCGAGCGCCGCGTGGTCGCTCCGGCGGCACGGCGTTCGTCCCGCGTTGGCGGCGCTCGTCCTCGCCGCGACGCCGGGCGCGCTCGTCGTCATCGCCTCGACGGTCGCGAACGTGCTCCTCACGGGTGAAGCGGCGGCGGCCGGCGCGATCGCCAAGCTCGAGCTCTATCATCCGTACCTCTCGGCCTGGGAGAAGCTCGATTTGTGGGGTTCTTACGTCGCCTATCAGGTGCTCCGCCTGACGCAGGAGCACCTCGAGAGCATCCCGGCGATCGGCTGGCTCGTGTGGGTGGCGGCGTTCGGTGCGCTCTTTTTCGCCGAGACGCGACGCGTGGCGCGCCTCTTCTGGTGCTGCCTCGTCGGCTGGTGCGTGACCGTCGCGCTGAACGGCCAAGTGCGCTGGCAAAACG
>DATJXW010000323.1:0-27517 GCA_035499895.1 Polyangiaceae bacterium
TGAGCTTGGCTTCGAGGCGATCGAACACTTCTGCGGCAGGCTTCCCCTCGGACTGTCCCGAGCGAACCCGTTCAGCGCGTCGCACAATCTCGGCCTGCCACTCGGCCGCGAGCGCCGTGACCGATTCCTGCGGCGCGATGGCGTCCACCACGACGCGGCGCTCTTCATCTGTGAGCTCGGAGGCGAGGGCTAGGACCTGCTGGACGGCTGCCGCGGACATGACGGAAGCTTGCTCTGGAGGGGGCGTTTTGTCGAGATGGTTCGCTGACGGCAGCCGGCCGCGGAGGAGCGGTCCGTTCTCGGGACTGAGTTTGCGGGTCGGGCGAACGGAAACGATCCTACCGCCTACAACCTGAACCAGTTCGGTCTTCGTCGCAATGGCCAGCTCCTCGGCGCGCTTGCGAGCGCGCCAACAGGGCCGGGAGGGCGAGCGCGAGTAGCGGGTTCTTGGCTTGCCCGATAGGCTTGCGGTTCATCACTCCAAATCCGAGGGCGATCCTACCTGTACAACGGTTAGGAACCCAAGCGATATTCAGGGTCGTGTCCGGAGGTCGTGCCAGTCATGGATGACGATGCGAGAGCCGTCCTGCTCGATCTGGTGGCCTCTGTCGAGCGTCACAGGGTATTCCCGCGTCGCCAGGAGTTTCTGGTCACTCAACGTGCGCGTATTTCGGCTTTTGACAAGCTGGAGTCATCACAGCTCCTGCGCAGATGGGGGGACTTAACGGTTTGGTCGATCGCGACGCTCTCGGAGCTTGGACCAGCGCCGCCGTTCGTCCTCACTGAGCGGGAACGCATGCGCGAAGCGCTCACCAAACTTCAAGAGTTATTTGTCCAGAAGCGTGAAGAAAAGCAGTCACTCGCAGAGCTGGCAGCTTGGTTTGGCTGGAGTGACCTTGAACAAGTCAGGCGCGTGTTGATCGCGCTCGTCCCCCTAGCGATTTTTGCTCATTTCTCGATTTTGATGAACAACGTTGCGGAGGAAATCATAGTTACGGAGCAAGTGCTTCGTGTCGATCCAACAGCCCTCTTTGTTACTCCCGAGCCGGAGGCGGCAACTGTGCCAAAACAGGTTCCACTCGCAACTGACCAGGAGGCGCTAGGAAAAGGCGCATTCCAGCTGTTCAATGACACCTTTGCGAGCGCGTACCGCGAGGGGCGGGTGGTCTTGATTGGACTCCCGCGGCATGGCGATCCTGATGCGCGCAGGCACGCTCTGCTGGTCCACGAGTACCTTGCCCGGCGTGGCCTGACGGAGCCGACGAGCTCGCCGCAGATTTTTCGGATCTCGGACAGAGGAAAGGATCTCGCTTTCCGCGAAGAAGAAGAGGTGAGACGGGCGCTCGGCTTGCGGGACATCAAGCTTAGCAACGGGGTGGAGGGCGCCCGCGCGGCGTCGAAAGGGGTCAACGTGCCAGGAAAAGTATTTATCGTACATGGACAAGACCACGGCGTGCGCGACAAAATAGACCTGTATCTGAGCAAGGATTTGCGTCTCGACACCGTCGTAATGCAGGAACAGCCGCACGGGGGACGCACCTTGCCGGAAAAGTTTGAAGACATCGCGGCAGATTGCGCATTTGCCGTCTTCATCCTCACGGCAGACGACAAGCTTGCGGATCCGCTAGGCAAACCCGTGGTTCGCGCACGTCAGAACGTAATCCTCGAGCTCGGCTTCTTCTGGGGCATGTTCGGCCGCAAACGCAAGATCGCTGTCCTAGTTGAGGCACCTGACCAGATGGATTTGCCTTCCGATGTCCAAGGCTTCGGCTGGATCCCAATTACAGGGGATCTGGCGCGAACGAAGGAGCTCCTCCGCAAGGAACTCGTGGCAGCTGGTCTCGCAAAAGTGTGAACGACAGGTGTCCTTGGCGGCGTCAGGCGGGATTTCAAAGAGCGTAAGCACGGAACCCAGACTGTTTCTCGTGGGTGGTGCCAACCGGTCGCGTGCAACGGTTCCAGTCCAGTTCACGCGCCTCACGTGAGGCACCTCTGCGATGAGCTTTGGCGCCCATTCGTATTTGGAAGCGATCTTGCCAAGGACGTACCGCCGCCGCTCCCGGTCCCACGTGACAACGTCGTCGCCCGTCTTCAGTTTCGTAACGAAGCGGAGCATCTGCGAGGCCCATGATGCACGCGTGTTCTCGCCGGCCTCCGGGTACTTCTCCGCGTAAAGGCGGAGGAGGTCTTCCTTCGTGATGCCGGTGGGAATATTGATCGAGCGCATCGCACAGCCGCTCGATGACGCGATCCACGCGCGTGTCCCGGAGCCGAAAGACGACGATGCTCGAGGTCGGGTCGACGCTCAGGCCAACGAGCTCGCCGAAATCGAGGTCGAACGTGAGTAGAACTCGATGTTCCGCGGCGGCTTTCGCGAACACGTCCGTGTCGGGGAGACGTTGTAACCCTTGCTCGCGCAGATCGGCCACGTCATGACCGGCGTCGCGAAGCCAGGCGACGACGCGCGGGCTCACGCCCACGTCGGCGAGAAATCTCACCGGGCGCCTTCAGCCCAGTGTACTTCCTCGGTGGTCAACCAGGCCGCGTATTCGAGCGCCTGCTGCACGTCCTCTGCTTCGAGATCCGGATAGTCGGCCAGGATCTGCTCATGCGTCGCACCGTGCGCGACCTGCCCGACGATGATCGACACGGGGATGCGCATGCCGCGGATGCACGCGCGCCCGCCCATCAACTTGGGATCGAAGGTGATGCGGTCGAACCGGGCCATCGATTGCAGTCTACCGCGCCGGTCGTGACCGCTCCACCCGCGGGCCGGGGCTGCCCTTCGGCGCAAATCGGGGGCCTGCTTTTCGCGGCCGGCGCAAATGGGGGGCCAGCGTTCGTGGCGGCTCAGTCAGCAGTCTCGGCGCACCCGCGCCCACCCGCTGCTTGAAAGCTGCGACGTCGGCGAAGCTCGCCGCCAAAGGCGATCGTCAGTCATCGTTCGCTCCCGTCGCCCCGCTGCCGTCGTCTCCCGCGTCGCCCGACTCGCCGCCGGCGCTCGGAATGAAACCGCTGCCGCCAATCCCCCCTCCACCACTCCCACTCGCGCTCGTCCCCGCTTGGCCTGCAGGGGGGTATGGCGCCAGATACTCTGGCCCGCCCTCGTTGCCCGATTGGCCCCCGGCGCAAGCGAAGAACGCGAGCGCACCGAGCCCGACCACGAGCCTCACCCGACTTCGCATGAAATTCATTGTGCGGGTCGCACCCAGGGCTGCAAAGGAGAATTGTCGGTGAGGATCTCGAGGAGGTCGGATGCGTTCAAGCGGGCTCGAGGGTGACGGTTGCCGGTTCGCGTGTCACCGCGGGGCACCCGCAATGGGGAGCGGGCGCTTCGGTGACCGTCGATTCGACATCGAGCGGCTGAAATCCGGGTGCTTCCACGTGAAGCAGCCCACTGCCGCCGCCGTTGCAGACTGCTCCGGTCGGACTTCCCCAACACGTCAGCTGGCTCCCGGCCACGGTCGCGCTGACGCCCGTCAACTCAGTCCCCATCGGGCTCGTGACGGTCAAGAGCACGTCGTTCGGACACTGGAGCTGAGGTTCCGGGCAGGATCCGCAGCCGCAAGCCACCAAGAGGGCCGCCAAGCGCCAGGCACTCCTCCACTCCCGACTTCGCATGATCGGATCGTGCGAAGCGCGCACAGGTTTGGCCAGCAAAAATTGCCCACTTTTGAACTTTCTGTGCGCAGAATCGTTCAGAGTGAGAGCGAAAACGGGAAATAAGGCGCGGGCTCGCCGCGTTACGGGCTCGTTCGAGCTCGCGGCGGCCGAGATCCTGCGCGCGCTTCGCGGCCGGCGCTCGCAGCGAGCCTTCGCGCGACGGCTCGGCTATCGCGCCAATCCGATCACCGATTGGGAGCACGGGCGCCGCTTTCCGACGGCGGTCGAGGCGCTCCGAGCGGCACACCTCGCCGGCCTCGACGTGACGAAAGCGTTCGTCGAGTTTCACGCCGCGCCGCCGCCCGAGAAAGCGAGCGGCGGCCGCTACGGCCTTGCAGCTTGGCTCTCGACGATCCGCGGCACGACTCCGGTCGCGCACCTCGCGCTCCGCGCGGGCGTCTCGCGCTTCGCGATGGCGCGATGGCTCGGCGGCACGGCACAGCCGCGCCTACCGGATTTCTTGCGCTGCGTGGACGCGATCACCGGCCGCGTGCCGGATCTCGTCGCCGGGCTCGTTCCGATCGAGAGCGTGCCGTCCCTCTTCGCGCGGCACGGTGCGATGCGCGCCGCGCGCCGGATCGCGTTCGACGCGCCGTGGACCGAAGCGGTGCTGCGCGTCCTGGAAATCAGCGACTATCGGGGGCTCGCGCTGCACGACGACGGCTTCGTCGCGCAGCGCCTCGGCATCCCGGTGCAAACGGTGCGAGACGCCCTCGAGCGGCTCGAGACGGCCCGGGTGATTCGCCTCGAAGACGGTCGCTGGCGCGAGGATCGGCCGCTCACCGTCGACACGCGGGGCACGCCCGACGCCATGAACGCGTTGCTCGCGCACTGGAGCGCCGTCGCGGGCCGGCGCATCGGCGCGCGCAGGCCGCGCGACTTCTTCGCTTACAACGTGATGAGCTCCTCGCGCGCCGACTACGAGCGCATCCGCGATCTTCTCCGCCGCACTTTCCGCGAAATCCAATCCATCGTGGCGGCGTCGGAACCGAGTGAACGCGTCGCGCTCTTGAATCTAGAGCTGCTCGAGTTCGACGAGACCAAGAGAGAACTCGAGCGAGCGTGAACGCTCGAGCGTGGGCCTCACCAGCGCTCCACCCACCCCGCGCGCACCTCCTCTTCCGACGCGGGGGCGGCGAGCTCTCGGCCGAGGAACGTCGCTTTGACGCGGCGCGAGCGCAGCATGTAAGCGCTCCACAGGACGCAATAGACGATACCCTGCACGCTGTCCTCCGTTTTCTCGGTTGCCGGCGCGAAGGGCGAGGTGACGATTTTGATGACCGAGACCAGCGCGATCCCACTCGCCAACACCACGAAGAGCCAGGGGAAGCTCCGATGCCGGCGCAAGAACAGAGAGGCGAGCACCGAGCCGACCACGACCAAGAACACCCGAAAGAGCAGCGTGCCGGCGAGGAACGGCGCCCAATACGCGTTGTAAGCCGAAGATTCGGGATTCGTGAGGGTGGCCCAATTCGACGCGCCGAGAAGAAAGGCGCCCTTCGCGATGAGGAACGCCGCACCGATCGGCGTGAGGAAGACGCTGATGCTGACGAGCGCGAGCCAGCCGCCCAGGCCGGCGCGCGCGGGGTCGAACGGCACCGACGCTTGCCGCAGGTACGGCTTGTAGCGGAGCACGAGGACCATGGCGCCGGCGAGCAAGACCGCCCAGAGCGCGGTCACGACGAAGAGCCACGTCGGACCTTTCGGCGGGACGGTGACGCGCGGCCGAATCGCGATGCCGTAGCTCGCCTCGAGGTAGAGCTCGTTCGTGGCTTTTCGATACGCATCGAAGCGCGCCGGTTCGACGCGATCGGCGAGCGTCCTCAGGTCGTAACCGAGGAGCACGCCGTCCGTGTTTTGCTTCACGTCCTTCACGAAGTGGAAGGGCCAGACTTCCTTGCTCTCGTGCGCGGCGGTGACCTTGAGCGGAGTCCGCATGATCACGCGGATTTCATGCGCGATGTGCAGCGGATAGCCGAGCGCGAACGTGCTCTGCCGTTCGGCGGGCAGCGGATCGAGCGCGAAGCGGTCCCAGGCAGCCTGGACGACGAGCTTCTGCTTGCCGTCCTCCTTCTCCCACGCGTCCGGGATCTCGAAGCTCTGGGACACGGTGGCCTCGTTCATGGCCGGCTCGTCCGCGAAGGACGCCTCGTCCAGGCGCCGAGCGCTCGGGTAAGCCGCCGTCACGACCCGGCCGACCTCCTTTTGAAAATCGCTCGGCTGGCCCTCGGCGTGGAGCGTCCGCAGCGCGACGGCAATCTCGTGTCGGTAGGTCGTCGTCGCTTCGAGCGTCACGGGTTCTCCGGCGGCGCCGACCTTGACCGTGACGGACGCCGTCACGTCGGGACGCGCGTCCTTGCGCGGCGCGACGGTGGAGAGCCCTTGCGTGCCGGGCTCGAGCACGAGCGCGAACCGGTGCTCGTGGACGGCGAGCTCGCCGAGCGTGCCGCGCTGGAACGTGCGCGTCGGGTCGAGGTAGTAGTCCGCGCCCTGCAGGCGCAGACGCACGATCGCGTGATCGAACAGAGTCGGAGCGGGCACGAGCGCGCCGAGCGCCCCTTCGAGCGACGTGCTGACGAGGGCGGGGCTCGCGTCGAAGCCGAGTGAACGCAAGAGCGCCACGGCGAGCAGGGTTTTGTCCTTGCAATCGCCGAAGTGGCGCGCGAGCACGACGTCCGGTTGAGCGGGCCGGTGCGTGCCTTCGTTCAGCGCGAGCGACAGGTACCGCACCTCGCGCTGCACGGCCTGCACCACGGCGGCCGCGACGTCTCGAGGCGGCGCCGCGTCGTCGCGGAACCGATCCGCGAAGGCGACGACCGCGGGCGGCAACTTCGCCGGCAAAGCGAAGAGCGCGCTGCCCCAGGCGGCGACGTCCTGCCACGTGCCGGCGTCGGAGAGCTCGATCAAGCCGACACGCGCGGGCGTCAGATCGGTCGGAGTCTCGGGTTCGAGCACGACGGGCGGCGCGGGCGACGAGACGACCTCGTAGTCGCGCAGCGTCCCGAGCGTGCTCCCGCGCGGGACCACGTCGGTGCCGAGGAGGGCGACGGCGAACGGGCGATCGGCGAGCAAACGGTGGCGCGAGAATCCGACTTCGACGCTCTGATGCACCGGCCAGAGCTCGGTCCAGCGCCCGCCGAGCACCGGATTGGCCCCGACGATCGAATACTCGAGCTCGACGGTGTCGCCGACGCGCAAATCGGACAGCACGCTGAGCGCCGTGCGCGTGCCGTCGTAGACGCCTTCGGCTTCGAGCCCCTGTTCGCGCTGCAGCACCTGGATCTTGGCGAGCTCGAGCTTCGAGATGAGCTCCGAGCCCCGCCGGAGCCGGATCGTGTGCACGACGAGCCGCTGCGCGGGCGGCACGAACTCGAGCTTGAGCTCGCCCCACGCGCGCAGGCCCGCCTCGCTCGTCATGCGCGCGACGCGTCGCTTGAAGCGCCACACGTCGTGTCCGACGGCGCGAGTTTGGTCGTCGAGCACGAGCAGCGCGACACCGCCGCTCGGCGTGGCGTCGGCGGCGTCCGCCTCCGGGACGGGCAGCACCCACGCCGGCACGGGCCCCTGCTCGACCCGAATGGGCGGGCTCGGCGCGGCCCGCGCCGGAAGAGCGGCAAGGAGGCTGACCCAGAAGACGAGCGCGACCAGGCGAAGTCCGACTCGGGTCAAGCAAGCGGCATGTTAGTCCCGATACCGCCGCACCGACTTAGTCAAAGATGCGAGTGAGAGCTCGCTCGGACGGTGGGAAGCGCCCCCGGCACCGCCGAAAGGCGGGGACTTGGGGGCGCCCGCCGCGCGCAGGCCGGCGGCCGAGCACGGCGGGCCGTGCTTCGCCGCCCGGCGCGGGGGCCGCCAAAAACGGGCAAATATCGCGAGAAAGTGAAGGGGTGGCCTTCCCGCACGTGCGGAGGTACGCCTTCCGCCCAAATGGCAAGGCGAAAAATCGGTCTGATTGGTGCTGGCAACATCGGCGGCGAGCTCGCGAACCTCGCGGTGACGCGCGAGCTCGGCGACGTGGTCTTGTTCGACATTCCCGCGAAGGAGAACTTCGCCAAGGGCAAGGCGCTCGATCTCGAACAGTCGTGCGCGCTTTCGGGCGCGGACGCGAAGGTCACCGGCACTTCGAACTGGGACGATTTGAAGGGCGCCGACGTGCTCATCATCACGGCCGGCATTCCGCGCAAGCCGGGCCAGTCGCGCGACGATCTCGTCGAGACGAACCTGCCGATCATCCGCAACGTGGCGGACAACGCGAAGAAGAGCTGTCCGGACGCGTTCGTGATCGTGATCTCGAATCCGCTCGACGCGATGGTCTACGAGTATCGCCGCCGCGTCGGCGCGCCGCGCTCGAAGGTGGTGGGCATGGCGGGCGTGCTCGACAGCGCGCGTCTCGCTCTGTTTTTGGCGCGTGAAGCCGGCGCCAGCATCAAGGACGTGCGGCCGATGGTGCTCGGCGGCCACGGCGACGACATGGTGCCGGTGCTCTCGCACACGACCATCAACGGCATTCCGGTGCAGAAGCTCGTCTCGAAAGAGGCGCTCGACAAGCTGATCGACCGCACGCGCAAGGGCGGCGGCGAGATCGTGTCGTTGATGGGAACGAGCGCGTATTACGCGCCGGCCATCAGCGCGATCGAGATGGCCGAAGCGTACCTCGGCGACCAGAAGCGCATCTTGCCGTGCGCGGCGCTGCTCGAGGGCGAATACGGGTACTCGGACCTCTACATGGGCGTGCCGGTCGTGATCGGCGCGGGCGGCATCGAGAAGATCGTGCAGATCGAGCTCAGCGCCGAAGAGAAGGGCATGCTCGCGAAGAGCGCGGACAGCGTGCAGAAGGTGCGCGACCTCGTGAAGTCGAAGGCGTAACTCGCGCGTTCGACGCCCGCGGAAGGCGCGCTGACGACGGTCGGCGCGCCTTTTTCTTTGGCGCCGGGCGTAGGGAAATCGGGGGCCGCGGAAAGCGCGCGAAAAACCGAACCGAAACGCAACGCGAACGTCACACGTGAGGGTGAGTACCGTGGCGCGTTGCCACGCGAGTTCGTCACGCTCTCATGAAAGGGCTACGTGCTCTTCGCAGAGCCGTCATGTCGACGTGGGCACATGCGCGCTCATGCGCTCAAGCCGTCATCTCTCTCGACTCTTCTTCTTGCTCCTTCCCGCGCTGACTTGGTCGGCATGCGGCAACGGCGACGACGACAGCGGTTCTGCCTCGGGCGGAGCCGGGGCGAGCGCCGGCAAGAGCGGCAGCGCCGGCAAGAGCGGCAACGCCGGCACCGGCGGCTCGAGCGGGGGCAAGGCCGGCGGCTCGAGCGGCGGCAGCGCGGGCAAAGCGGGTAAAGCCGGCAGCTCGGGCGAAGGCGGCGCCAATGCAGGCACCGGCGCGGAGGCGGGCAGCGGCGGCACGCAGTCGCAGGCCGGCGCGAGCGGCACGACGAGCGAAGCGGGCAACGCCGGCGAGGCGGGCAACGCCGGGCAAGGTCCGGTGGACAAGCTCGCCGAAGACATCGACACGATCGTCGTCATCTACGCCGAGAACCGCAGCTTCGACAGCTTCGTCGGCGCCTTCCCCGGCGCGCACGGCCTGAGCGACGTGCTCACGAGCACGGGCGGCGCCAAGACCGCTTACAAGCCGCAGCTCGATCGTGACGGGACGACGACGCTGCCGAATCTTCCGAAGACGTGGGGCGGCGCGACGGGCCCCGGCAACCCGACGGTGATCACGGAAGACGAGACGGACGGGCTCGCGAACCTGCCGTTCCCGCTCGAGAACGGCTACGTCGAGGGCGGCGGCGAGGCCCTCACGACGGTCGACGTGACGACCGACATCAACCATCGCTTCTTCGAGAACATGATGGAGATCAACGGCGGGACGAACGACATGTTCGCCTCGTGGGAAGACGCCGGCGGCATCACGATGGGCCACTGGGACACGAGCGGTACGGCGCTCTACAAGCTCGCGCAAGACTACGTGCTCGCCGACAACTTCTTCGAGGGCGCGTTCGGCGGCTCGTTCTTGAACCACCAGTACCTGATTTGCGCCTGCGCGCCCGTCGCGTCGAGCGACTTCGTGACGACCAATCATCCCTCGTTGAACGTGCTCGGCGACCCGAACTCGAAAGGCGTGCCGCAGCTCGCGACGAACGACAGCTCGCCGGACTCGGCGCTCGACGGCAAGCCGTCGCTCAAGACGGGCGCGATTGCGCCGGAGGACTACTTCGGCGTCGGCGACGGTTACCGCGCCGTCAACACGATTCAGCCCGCGTACGAGCCGAGCGGCGAGCCGCCCGCGAGCGGCGGCGACGCCCGCTACGCCGACCCGACGAAATCCGACACGCTGCCGCCCCAGACGCAGACGACCATCGGCGATTTGCTCTCGGCCAAGGGCGTGAGCTGGGCGTGGTACGCGGGTTCGTGGGACGCCGCGCTCACGGACGGCATGCAGGATCCGACCGTTCCGCGCGGGGTGATTTACGCGCCGGACACGTCGCGCGGCAATCCGGACTTCCAGACGCACCACCAGCCGTTCAACTACTACTCCGCGTTCGATCCGGCGACGCACGCGGACGCCCGCAGCGAGCACCTGAAGGACTACACCGACCTCTTGGTGCAGATCGGCGCCGGAACGGTACCGCACGTCGCGTTCTACAAGCCGCAGGGTAACTTCAACCTGCACCCCGGCTACGCGAACATCTCGGACGGCGACGCGCACATCGCCGGCCTCGTGAATCAGCTCAAGGCCGGGCCGCAGTGGTCGCACATGGTCATCGTCATCACGGTGGACGAGTACGGCGGTCAGTGGGACCACGTGGCGCCGCCGCAAGGCGACTTGATCGGACCGGGCACGCGTATTCCGGCGATCATCATCTCGCCCTACGCGAAGGCGGGCACGGTGGACCACACGCAGTACGACACCGCCTCGATCCTCCGCCTCATCACCCGCCGCTTCGGCGTCCAGAAGCTCGACGGCCTCACGGCGCGCGACGCGGCGCTCCAGACCAACGGCGCGAGCCCGATGGGCGATCTCACGAACGCCCTGAACCTCTGAAACCAGTCTTCTCTTAGTTCCTCCGAAACCACGCACGGCCCTCGGATTCGAGCTGACGAGCTCGAGTTCGGGGGTCTGGCGTTTGGTGCGGCGCGAGCGGCGCTCGCGTGCGCCCGTAGGGCGGCCGCGCTTACTTCGCTCGGGGCGCGACGTCGGCGTCGTCGAGCGTTTTCAAGAAGGCGATCACGTCGTCGATTTCACTCGGCGTGAGCGCCGGCGCTTCGCCCGGCTTGCGTCCGAACGGCGGTTCTTGGTTCACGTTCGAGCGGAGCTCGCGCGGGAGATCGTCGTAGGGCGGCCGCTCGTGCGCGCCGCGGTACCACCTGGCGGGCGTGGTGTCGCGGGAGGCGTAGAAGCCGAGCACGTCTTTCAGCGAGTGGAAGAGGCCGTTGTGGAAGAACGTGCGCCGGACCGCGACGTTCCTCAGCGTGGGCGCGCGGAACTCGCCGCAATATTCCTCGTGCGCGCTGAGATCGGTGCGCAGCGGTCCGCAGAGCCCGAGATCGTAAAACGTTGGATCGCGATTTTTGACGAGCTCCTGGTTCCGCGGCACGCCGAGCGCCACGTACCCGAAGTCGGAAAAGATCGGGAATTTGCCGTGGTGCCCCTGGCTCGGATGGCAGTGCGCACAGTTTCCCTTCCGCGGGTCGTCGAAGAGCGCAAGTCCCCGGGTCTCACGCGCGTCGAGCTCGCCCTTCCGGCGCAGGTACGCGTCGTAGCGGCTCGTGAACGGGTAGAAGTCGGTCGGACTCTGCTGAAACACTTCGAGCGCGAGCAGCACCGCGTTCGTGGCGCGCTCCGCTTCGTCGAACACGTCGGCGCCGAAGACGGCGCGAAACCGCTCCGCGTACGCGGCGTGCTCCACTTTCGCGACGACTGCCTCCATGCTCGTGTTCGCCATCTCGAACGGCGAGGTGAGCGGCGCGCGCGCCTGGTCGTGCAGCGTGTCGGCGCGACCGTCCCAGGTGTGACCCCCGGTCGGACCCTGATCGACGCTGTCGTTGAGGTCCTCGTCGAAGAAATGCTCGCTGAAGCGCGGCACCTTGTCGAGGTAGCGGAGCGACGGCACCGCGCGCAGACCGGGCTGATCGAGCTCGGGACCGCCGAGCTCGACGGAGCGCGCGTCGGGCGGGCCGTACGCGAACTTCGGGTCGTGGCAGCTCGCGCACGCTTGGCGCCCCGACGCGGAGAGCGCGGGATCGAAAAACAAGAGCCGGCCGAGCGCGGTCACGTCCGGCGGGTACGGACGCTTGCTGAAGTGCGGTCCGTAAAACGCGCGGGCCGCGGCCGACGACGGCGGCGGCTGCGGCAAGGCGGACGAGGACACGCTGCGGGCACTCGAGCTCGCGCTCCCGTTCGGCAGGGGTCGCCCGCGGCAGGCGACCGCGAGCACCACGCCTGCGACGACCGGGGAAGCTCGCACGGGCCGAAACTCGCACGGTCGCGCGCGGCCGGAGCACGGAAGGGCAGCGGCGTAGCGCTTTGTCACCCGGGCGACACGACCCGGAGCCGAGCGCGTCACCGTGCCGGAGCGCGGCGAGCCGGGCGGCAAACCGGACGACTCGCGCGCGCCGGGCTGGTCATCCGCGGCGCGAGGCTTAGAGAGCCAGCATGGCGAAGGGCACGCAGCTTTTGAACCAGGACGGCAGCGCTTCGATGGCGACCCTGCTCATGTTGTCCCATCACGCTTTCCGGCGTGATTTGCGGAGCTTCGAGCGCGCGCTCGGGCAGCTCCACGAACGCGAATCGGGGCGTGCGGGCGACCTCCGGGGCGAATGGCGACAGTTTCACGGTGCGCTCCACGGCCACCACGAGATGGAGGACGCGAACATCTTTCCCGGCATCAAGCAGCAAAATCCGGCGTTGGGCGCGAACCTCGACCGGCTGAGCGAACAACACCGGCGCATCGATCCGCTGCTATCGCGCGGCGACAGCGCGTTCGACGGCATGACGGACGTGGGCGCGGCGCGTGCCGTGGTCGAGGAGCTTTCGGCGCTGCTCGACGAGCACTTGAGTTTCGAGGAGGAGACGATCGTGCCGGCGTTGAGAGGCGTGAAGCAGTTTCCGCCGCCGCCCGACGACGCCGCCGCCGAGCTCTACGCGGGCGGCTTTGCTTGGAGCATGCACGGCGTCGACGACGGGGTGATCGCCGAGGTGAAGAAGCTCTTGCCCGAGAGTCTTTTGTCGCGGCTGCCGGCTGCCATCGAGACGTTCGACGAACGCTGCTTGCGCGTCTGGGGTTCGGCGAAGACCGCGAAGTCGAGCACTTCCGTGCCCGCGAGTTGACGGCGCTCGCGACCAGAGGCTCGATGCCGCCATGGTCGTAGGGATTTCCAGGGCTCTCGTTCGCACGTGGTTCGCGCTGCCGCTCGCCGGGCTCGCTCTCGCGTGCGGCTCGAGGGCGCCCGCCGCAAAGACGCCCGCCACGGCCAGCGCCGTCGCCAAGCCCACGCCGAGCGCGCCGGCCAAGAGCGAAGCCGAGACGCCGCGCCCCGCCGACGCCGGCGACACGGCGACCTACTACGACGAGCGCGCGCCCCTGCTCGCGAAGGGCGACACGGCTGCGATCGCCGCGACCGATTTCGTCCGGCTCCGGCGCGGGCGGCTTTACTCGAAGGCGGAGCCCATCCCGCGCGAGCTCGATCGCGCCCTCCAGGCGGCGATGGAGAAGGACGATCCGAACGCCGTGCTCGACGCGGCGACGAAGATCCTCGCGTACGACGAGACGGACGCGCGCGCGCACATCGTGTCCGCGGCCGTGCTGCGCCAGGCGGGCGCCGCGGGCCAATCCGACATCCACGCGACGCTCGCGAAGGCGCTCCTCGACTCGCTCGGGAAGCGCGGCGACGGCGCCACGTTCGAGACGGCGTGGACCGCGTACGCGGTCAAGGAGGAGTACCAGTTCCTCTTCGCCATCGGCCTCGAGGTCCACGGCCAACGCCTCGTCGGGCACGGCGATCGCTCGTTCGACGTGCTCGCCGTGGTCGATCCGAAGAGCGGCCGGAGCGGCGAGGCGTACTTCGACGTGACGGAGCTCTTCGCCGAAGAAGGCCGCATGACCGCGCCCCACTGAGCCCCCCGCGCGCGATTCGAGGCTCCGGGAGCGCTGGTCGTCGCCAGGCGCCCGAACCTGGACTATGGAGAGGGCCCCGCCCCCCAGGCCAGCCATGAAGATTCACGAATATCAGGGCAAACAGCTGTTCGCGCGTTACGGCATTCCCATCCCCAAGGGTTATCCGGCGCTCACCGCCGACGAGGCGGGAAACGTCGCCGCGCGTTTGATCGAGGAGACGAAGACGCCCGTCGTCGTCGTGAAAGCGCAGATCCACGCCGGCGGCCGCGGCAAGGGCGGCGGCGTGAAGGTCGTGAAGGGCGGCGCCGAGGAAGCGAAGGCCGTCGCGGGCAAGCTGCTCGGCATGCAGCTCGTGACGCACCAGACCGGTCCCGAAGGGCAGAAGGTGCGGCGCCTCTACGTCGAGCAGGGTCTCGACATCGCGCGCGAGCTCTATCTCGGACTCGTCGTCGACCGCGAGAAGCGACGCATCGCGATCATGGCGTCGACGGAGGGCGGCGTCGAAATCGAGAAGGTGGCGGCGGAGACGCCGGAGAAGATCCTCACCGAGCACGTCGACCCGGCCGTCGGCTTGAGCGGCTATCAGGCGCGCAAGCTCGCGTTCGGTTTGAAGCTGCCGGAGGGCTCGCCCGATCCGAAGCTCACCGTCGCCGAGTTCGTGAACGTCGTGACGAAGCTCGCCGTGCTCTTCGACAAGGAAGACTGCTCGCTCTGCGAGGTGAATCCGCTGATCGTGACGAAGCAGGGCAAGGTGCTCGCGCTCGATTCGAAGATCAACTTCGACGACAACGCCTCGGGCCGGCACAAAGAGTGGGCCGAGCTCATGGACAAGGACGAAGAGGATCCGGTCGAGCTCGAGGCCAAGGAAGCCGGGCTCTCCTACGTCTCCCTCGACGGCGACATCGGCTGCCTCGTGAACGGCGCCGGCCTCGCGATGGCGACGATGGACATCATCAAGCACCACGGCGGCACGCCGGCGAACTTCCTCGACGTGGGCGGCGGCGCCACGAAGGAGCAGGTGACGAAGGCGTTCAAGATGATCCTCTCGAGTCCGAAGGTGAAGGGCATCTTCGTGAACATCTTCGGCGGCATCATGCGCTGCGACGTGATCGCGGAGGGCGTCGTCGCGGCGACGCGCGAGCTCGGGCTCAAGGTGCCGCTCGTCGTGCGGCTCGAAGGCACGAACGTCGAGCAGGGCAAAGCGATCCTCGCGAACAGCGGGCTACGCATCGAAGCGGCGGACGGCATGGGCGACGGCGCGAAGCGCATCGTCGCGGCCGTGCGCGCGGCGTGAAAGCGACAAAGGGCAAGCACGAACCATGGCCATTCTCGTCAACAAGAACACCCGGGTCGTCTTTCAGGGCATCACCGGCTCCGCGGGCTCCTTCCACGCCAAACAGTGCATCGCGTACGGGACGAAGGTCGTCGCGGGCGTCACGCCGCATCGCGGCGGAGAGACGTTCGAAGGCGTCGGGCCGGACGGCGCCAAAATCGGCGTCCCGGTCTTCGACACCGTGGCGGACGCGGTGAAGCACTCGGGCGCCGACACGTCGTGCATCTTCGTGCCGCCGCTCGGCGCCGCCGACGCCATCCTCGAAGCGGCCGACGCCGGTTGCTCGCTCGTCGTCTGCATCACGGAGGGCATCCCCGTCACGGACATGATCCGCGTGCGGCGCGCGCTCGAAGGTCGCCCGGTGCGTCTCGTCGGGCCGAACTGCCCGGGCGTGATCACGCCCGGCGCGTGCAAAATCGGCATCATGCCGGGCCACATCCACAAGGTCGGTCGCGTCGGCGTGGTGTCGCGCTCGGGCACGCTCACGTACGAAGCGGTCGGTCAGCTCACCGGGCTCGGCCTCGGGCAATCGACGTGCGTCGGCATCGGCGGCGATCCGGTGGGCGGCATGGACTTCGTCGACGTGCTGAAGCTCTTCAACGAAGACGGCGACACCGAGGCCGTGATGATGATGGGCGAGATCGGCGGCAACGCCGAGGAGCGCGCCGCCGCGTTCATCAAGGCCCACATGAAAAAGCCGGTCGCCGGTTTCATCGCGGGCGCCACGGCGCCGCCCGGCAAGCGCATGGGCCACGCGGGCGCGATCATTTCGGGCGGCCAGGGCACGGCGAGCGACAAAATGCGCGCGCTCGAAGCGGCCGGTGTACGAGTCGCGCCGTCGCCCGCCGAAATGGCCGTGACGCTGAAGAGCCTGCTCTGACGCGCGTGGCAGTCGCGCGTCGGGCGAGTGAAACGTTTTTCGCTCGACGCGCCACGAAAGGGAGTACGCTTCAGCCGCACGCGGAAGCGCGGAGGCTTGCGCGGCGGGGTACCAAAAATCTTGCGTAACCCCATGGGCTTGGTATGAGGGGCCGCTCCGAGCGCCCCTTGGGTTGAGGGGAACGTTCGCAAGCGCCCCCTTGGGAGCAGATCGACGAAACGATGACGACACAGCGCACCCTTTGCATCATCAAACCGGACGCGGTCGAGAGCCGTAAGCAGGGAGCCGTCCTGCAGCGCCTGCTCGACGAGGGGTTTCGCGTTCTCGCGATGCGTCAGGCGCTGATTTCGCGCCGGCAAATCGAAGGCTTCTACGCCGTCCACCGCGAGCGCCCCTTCTTCAACGAGCTCTGCACGTTCATGACGCGCGGGCCCGTGATCCTGCTCGCGCTCGAACGGGACGACGCGGTGCAACACCTACGCAACGTGATCGGCGCCACGGACCCCGCCAAGGCGGCCGCCGGCACCGTTCGCAAGCTCTACGGCTCGAACGTCGGGGAAAACGCCGTCCACGGCTCCGACTCGGACGAGAACGGCCGTATCGAGTGCGGGTATTTCTTCCCGGGGATGGATCTCGTCTAACACCCTGTTGATCCTCCGCGCACCACGCGCGAGAGTGGTTCAACCTGCATGTCGACCGCGCGCCCTCCTTCGCAGCCCCCGCGCGACACCGCGATGGACGCGGCGCGCGGCACCGTCCGCGATGCGCTCGGATCACTCGGCAATCTGGCGCTGCTCTCGGGCTCGGCCAAGGTCGGCTCGAAGGCGATCGCCGGCGTGCTGCCCGACGTGCTCGCCGCGTGCGGGCCCACGCGTGAGGCGTTGCTCACGCTGATCGAAGGCCTAAGACGACAACTCCCGTCGTCGCGCGTGCCGGACGAGATCGAAGAGTTCGTGCTGCCGCGCCTCGACGAGCTCGAGGAAGAACTGCAGGGCCGCGTGAACGAGCCGCTGCGCACGCCGGAGCGGCTCGGACTCGACCGCGTGCTCGGCCGTCTCTCGCGTGAGCTCGACGCCGTGCAATCGCTGCTCGAGTTGCTCGAGGTCGCGGGTTACGAGTCGCCGTTCCCGTTCAAGGTGAACGAGCTCTTGCGGCAACGCTTGCCGGCGTCGCCGAGCGGACGCCGTCCGGCTCGCCGCTTCACCGCGCGCCTCTCCGTGACCGATCCGTTGCCCGAGGTGCTGCTCAAGCCGCGGGCGTTCTCGACGCTCGTCGCCGCCGCGGCCGAGCTCCTGAGCGATCCGGACGGCTCGCCGGGCATCAGCATCGCGGTGCGCAACGGGGCCGTCGAAATCTACATCTCCACCGCAGCCGCCACCGGCGCCGAGCTCGTGGTCTGGGGTTACGGCGTCATCGCGCCGAGCCACGCCGCCATCCGCGCCGCCGCCGAGCTCACCGAAGTCGAAATCTCCGAAGGCGAAGGCGGCATTCTGCTCGCCCTCCGCGCCGGTTAAGCGCCGGGCAGCTCGCCCTGCGCCCTGGGGGAGCCGGGCGCGCTATATTCGCGCGCTCCCATGCAAGACGCCGAGCTCGAAGCCTCGATCACCCAAGCATTTGCCGACCGCTCGCTACTCTCGAAGCCCGAGCACAAGCAAGCCGTCGAAGAGGTCATCCGCCGCCTCGACACGGGCACCCTCCGAGTCGTGACCCCCGAAGGTCCGGGCAAGTACGTGACGAACGCTTGGGTCAAACAAGCGATTCTCCTCTACTTCGCCATCCGTCCGATGCAGAAGCTCGAGGCTCCGCCCTTCGAGTTCTACGACAAGATCCCGCTCAAGCGCGGACTCGAGGAAGCCGGCGTGCGGGTCGTGCCGCCGGGCACCGTGCGTTACGGCGCCTTCGTCGAGAAGGGCGCGATCGTGATGCCGGGTTACGTGAACATCGGCGCTTGGGTCGGCTCCGGCACGATGGTCGACACGTGGGCGACGGTCGGCTCGTGCGCGCAGATCGGCCGCGACTGTCACCTTTCGGGCGGCGTGGGCATCGGCGGCGTGCTCGAACCGCCGGGCGCGCAGCCCGTCATCGTCGAGGACGGCTGCTTCATCGGCTCGCGCGCCATCATCGTCGAGGGCGTCATCGTCGAACGCGAAGCCGTCATCGGCGCGGGCGTCGCGCTCACCGCCTCCACGGCGATCCTCGACGTGACCGGCAGCGAAGCGGTCGAGCTCCGCGGTCGCATCCCGGCGCGCAGCGTCGTCATTCCCGGCACGCGCACCAAGCGCTTCCCGGCCGGGGAGTTCCAGGTGCCGTGCGCGCTCGTCATCGGCCGGCGGAGCGAGAGCACCGACAAGAAAACCAGCCTGAACAGCGCGCTCCGCGACTTCGGCGTGGCGGTCTGACGGCCGCGACGATGACGGACCTCGTCGAAACGCTGCTCTGGCTCTGCCGCATCCCCTCGCCCATCGGCGAGGAGCAGGCGCTCTGTGACGCGGTGAGCGAACGGCTCGAACGCGTCCCGCTCGCCGCGCCCCTCCGCCGCTATTCGAACTCGATCGTCGTGCCGCTCGTGCGCGGGACGGGCAAGGCGCACGTCGCCCTCGCCGGGCACCTCGACGTGGTGCGCACCGTCCACGACGCGCCGCCGCGGGTCGAGGGCGACAAGCTCTACGGCGCGGGCTCCGCCGACATGAAGAGCGGACTTTCGCTGATGCTCGACCTCGCCGAACGGCGCGACCGGCCGCAGGTCGACGTGACGCTCGTCTTCTACGCGCGCGAAGAAGGGCCCTTCGTCGAAAACGAGCTCGGCCCCGTGCTCGCGGACGATCCCGAGCTCAAGCACGCGGATTTCGCGATCGCGCTCGAGCCGAGCGACAACAAGCTGCAGCTCGGGTGCGGCGGTTCGCTGCACGCGACGGTGAGCTTTCAAGGCCGCACCGCGCACAGCGCCCGACCCTGGCAGGGCGAGAACGCGATTCACAAGGCGTCGGCGTTGCTCGCGCGCTTGGGCGCCCTCGCGCCGGTCACGGAGCTCGTCGACGGGCTCGAGTGGAAGAACGTCGTCAGCGCGACCACGGCGACGGGCGGCCGCGCGCGCAACGTCATTCCCGACCGGTTCGAGCTCAACCTGAACCATCGCTTCGGTCCGAACACGTCGCTCGAAGCGGCGCAGGCGAACGTGACGGGCCTCGTCGCCGGCGACGCCGAGGTCGCGTTCACCGATTTGGCGCCGTCGGCGCCCCCGAGCCGCCACCATCCCCTCGTCGCGGCGCTCGCCGAGAGCGGCGTGCTCGCGGTCGAGGCGAAACAGGCGTGGACGGACGTCGCGCGGTTTCACGCCGCCGGTGTCCCGGCCGCGAATTTCGGGCCCGGCACGAACGCGCAGGCGCACCAGCGCAACGAGTGGACGTTCGTTCCCGGGCTCGAGACGGGCCGCGCCATTCTCGAGCGGTTCTTCGCCAAGGCGGCGACGCTCGGCGCGCTCGTCGTCGCGCTCGCCGCGCTCACGACGACGGCGTGCGAAAACACGACCAGCGCGACCGAGCGGCGGAGCGACGCCGTGACCGACGCCGCGCCGAGCCCGAGCTACTTCGAGCGCGGCGAGGTCGAGCGTTGGCTCGGCACGTTGCGCGCCCGCACCGGAGCCGCGCGCGTCCTCGTGCTCGACGTCCGCGAGCACGAGCTCGTCGCGCAGGTCGAGGACTTGGCGCGCACCGGCCAGGTGCTCGAATACACGTTCGGCAACGGCGCGAGCCCCGAGCCCGAGCGCGCGCTCCTGCGCGGCTCGGGCGATCTCGCGACGAACCTCTTTTCGCTGCGCGACGTCGCGTTCGCGAAAATCCCCGACCTCGTCCCGCTCGCGGTGTCGCAAGTCGACGCTCAGGACGGCAAGGCGACGCGCGTGGTCGTGCGGCGGCAGCTCCCGCAAACGGAGGCGGTGCGCTTCCGCGTGTACGTGGAGAGCCCACGTTTGAGCGGCCAAGCCGATTTCGACGCGAACGGAAGCCCCGTCGCGCCGAGCTCGAACACGGCGCTGTAAGCACGGCGCCGGTCCCTCGTTCCTTCGGTAACCCTGGAGGAACGAAGATGAGAACCCAACATTCTTGGTCGATTTTGGCGGTCGGGCTCTTGGCGGCGGCGTGCGGCGCGGCAGGAAAACCGGAGGCCGAACACGCGACTCCGGACACGACGCCGCCCGCAACGACCGACGAACCGAATGCCTTCCCCGAAAACGCCCCCACGCCGACCGAAAGCGCGCCGGAAGGCGAGCTCGACCAAGAAGAGGCCCCCGCCGCTCCGGCGCCGCCGTCGAACGCGCCTCACGCAGCCGCTCCGACCCCGCCGTCGAACGCAGCGCACGCCGCCGCTCCGGCGCCCGCCTCGGCGAGTCCGCGCGGCGCGGCTCGGTCTGCGGGCGAGAGCAGCGGCGCGGGCGGCGCGTCACGCAGCGCGAGCGCGGAGCCGGCGAAGAAGTCGGCGCGCCCCTTCGATCTAGAACCGGAGCGACCCGGCCTCGGCACGACCTGGGGCGAGACGATGGCGAGCCGCGTGTCGAACGCACCCTTCGAGCGCGCGAGCTCGAATCCGTTCTCGCTCACGACCATTCGTTACAACGACTCGACCGGGATCAGCGCGATGCTGCACGGCGGCTCGCCCGTCGCGTTCCGTACGGACTCGGCCGCCGTGGTGAGCAACGGCCTCGTCACCGTGCGCTTGGTCGACGCGGGCGGCAATCCGCTGCCCACGTTCGCCACGGGGCGCGACAACCTCGCCCAGGGCGAAGTCGGGCAGCGCTACATGATCGAGCTCGTCAATCAGAGCGCCAATCGATTCGAGGCGGTCGTCACGGTGGACGGACTCGACGTGATCGACGGCCGGCCCGGCTCGCTCGCCAAGCGCGGCTACCTGCTCCAGCCGTTCGCCACGGTCGACATCGACGGCTTTCGGCAGAGCATGGATGAAGTCGCGGCGTTTCGCTTCGGCAGCGTGCGCGGTTCGTACGCGGCGCAGAAGGGTAGCGACCGCAACGTGGGCGTCATCGGCGTGGCGCTCTTCGGTGAGCGGGGCGCGACGCCCGTCTGGAGCGAGCGCGAAATCGAGCGGCGTGAGAGCGCCGATCCGTTCCCGAATCGCTTCGCGTCGCCGCCCGTCGTGCGTTGAGATTGCGCCCCTCCAGGGCACGAGCGGGACGGCCCGGCTTCGCATGGTGCGGGGCCGGGCCGTCACGCATTTTCCGCTCACCAGTACTGATGCACGAGCGGCTTGATTCTGGCTTCGTAGATCGAGCGGAGCGCGGCGAGCAGTTTCGCGTCGAGCGGCGGCCGATCCCCGGCCCCCGCGTTCTCTTCCACCTGCGAAGGCCGCTTCGCTCCGGGGATGGCGCACGTGACGGCTTCGAACCCGAGGATCCAGCGCAGCGCGAGGTCCGGCAAGGTGTCGCCCGCCGGCACGAGCGCCTTGATCTCGTCGACGACCGACAGCGCGAGCTCGTAATCGACCCCCGAGAACGTCTCGCCGCGATCGAAGGCTTCACCGTGGCGATTGAAGCGCCGGTGGTCGTCCGCGCCGAACACCGTGTCGCGCTTCAGCTTGCCGCCGAAGAGCCCGGAAGAGAGCGGCAAGCGCGCCAAAATGCCGACTTGCTTCTGCCGCGCTCGCTCGAAGAAGAGCTCCGCGGGTCGCTGGCGAAAGAGGTTGAAGATGATCTGAATCGATTGGACGCCGGGATATTCGACGGCCTTCAACGCTTCCTCGACGCGCTCGACGCTCACGCCGTAATGCCTGAGCTTGCCGACGCGCACGAGCTCGTCGAGCACGCCGAAGACTTCGGGCTGGTAATAAACGTCGGTCGGCGGGCAGTGGAGCTGCAAGAGGTCGATCGTGTCCGTGCCGAGGTTCGTGAGGCTCCGTTCGACCCAACGCGTCAGATTCTCGCGGTTGTACTCGGAGGCGACGTGGGGGTTCGCGCGGCGACCCGCCTTCGTCGCGACGTAGAACGGCTCGACGCGCTCGCTCCGAAGACGGCGTAGCAGTCGTTCACTCCGGCCGTCGCCGTAAACGTCGGCCGTGTCGAAGAAGTTCACGCCGAGATCGAGCGCTCGATGGAGCGCCGCCATGGACTCGGCGTCGTCGACGTCGCCCCAGGTGCCGCCGATGGCCCAGGCACCGAAGCTGACCGTCGATACACGGAAGCCGGTGCGGCCGAGTTCTCGATATTTCATGCGCGTTCCGTACAGCCGCTCGCCCGAAACCACAATCGGCCGGCCACCGCGGGTGCCTTGGCGTTAGAATGGCGGCATCTCGGCGTCTCGATTCGAAAAAGCGATCGCGCGCTTCACCGCGCTGAACGGCGAGGACCCGGTGAGCGAGGTCACGGGCGGCGTCGCGCGACCGCGCTTGCTCGTGCAGGCGGAGCGGCTCGCGGGCTGGATCTCACGGCTCGAGCCCGACGCCTCCGAAGCGCTGCGGCTCGCCGCGCATTGCCAACACCTCGAGCGCTGGAAGATCGCTCGCAGCGAGTACCCGGAAGGTCGCGCGGGCTATTTGCAGTGGCGCACGCGGCTCGGCCGTTTCCACGCCGAACGCGCGCGCAAGATCCTGAGCGAAGCCGGCTACGACGAGGCCACGCTGCGCGCCGTCGAGACCATCCTCACCAAGCAGCACCTGCGCTCGAACCCCGACTCGCAGACGATGGAGGACGCGCTCTGCCTCGTCTTCCTCGAGCACGAGTTCGACGCGTTCATGCTGAAGTACCCGGACGAGGCCAAGGCCGTCGACATCCTGCAAAAGACCTGGAAGAAGATGAGCGAACGCGGTCACGCGGCGGCGCTCGGGCTCCCGCTGTCCGACGCGGCGAAGGGCCTCGTCGGGCGAGCGCTCGCGAAGTAGAGCGGGCCGAGCCGTCGAGCCGCGGGCGCGCTACGGTGAGGCCGATGGAGATTTCGGTCTTCGGCGCGAGCGGCTTCGTGGGGTCGCGCTTTTGCGCGCTCCATCCGGGCGAGGCCCACGCCGTAGCGCGCGACGCCGTGAGCCCGGCGCACGACCAGATCCTCTACCTCGTGTCGACGACGCACAATTACCACGTCTACGACGACCTCCAGATCGACATCGACACGAACCTGAAGCACCTGATGCGGGTGCTCGAGCACTGCCGCGAGCGCGATTTCACGCTGAACTTCGTGAGCAGCTGGTTCGTGTACGGCACGCACGTCGAGCTGCCGGCCAAGGAGAGCGCGATTTGTAACCCACGAGGGTTTTACGCCATCACGAAGAAGTGCGCGGAGGACCTGCTCGTCTCCTTCTGCCGCACCTTCGGGAAGAAGTACCGCATCCTCCGGCTCTCGGGCGTCTACGGTCCGGGCGATCGCTTCTCGAAGCGGAAGAACGCGCTCCAGTACATGATTCAACGTCTCGTCCGGAACGAGCCGGTCGAGCTCTACGCCGCGGGGACGCCCGTCCGCGATTACCTCTACGTCGACGACGTGGCGAGGGCGCTCAGACTCTGCATGGACCGCGCGCCGCTCGGAGAAATCACGAACGTGGGGAGCGGCGTGCCGGCGCGCCTCGGCGACCTCATCCACTACTGCCGCGATCGACTGGGGTCGAAGAGCGCGATCACCTCGGTCGAGCCGCCCGAGTTTCACCGGAGCGTTCAGGCGCACGACTTTTGGCTCGACGTGAGCCGGCTCGAAAGTCTCGGCTTCGAGCCGCGCGTCGGCCTCCACGAAGGGCTCGACCGCGTGATGGACGCGCTCGTTGCGGCGGAAAACACCGCGGCGGCCCCCCGGTGAAGCGCGAACGCCCCATGAACCGCGCGCGCCGAAGGCGCATCCAACTACCCGAGATGAAACGCGACCGGCCAAATGGCCGGCCCATTTGACGCAGGCCTCCGTACGGTGGGAGAACCCGAGCTCAGGAGAAAACGACTTTGACGCGAGTTCTCGGCATCCACGTGGGGCACGACTCGAACGCCGCGCTCGTCGTGGACGGCAAGGTGGTGGCGTGCGTCCTCGAGGAGCGCTTCGTCCGCATCAAGCACTACAGCGGCTTGCCGGTCCAGGCCATCGAGTACTGCCTCGCCGAGGCCAAGCTCACGATGGATCAGATCGACGCGATAGCGCTCACGTCGAAGAACACGGACGGCGGCCCGCTGCGGCAGCTCATGAACCTCGAGCCGGTCGCGGTGCCGCCGCCGAAGCGCGAGGCCGTCGTCGAGAAGGTCGTCGGGTTCGTGCGCGACGTTTACAAGTCGTATCGCCCGACGACCCTCGAGGTGCCGCCGATCTACTACCCGACCTTCCGCACGGAACGGCAGCTGCCGGTGGTCGCGGTGGAGCATCATCTCGCGCATGCCGCGTCGGCGTTCTACACGTCGGGCCGGCACGAGCAGACGCTCGTCATCACCGCGGACGGCATCGGGGACGACGCGGCGCTCAGTGTGTGGCGCGTGAAGCCGCCGGCGAGCTTCGAGCTCCTCTATCGCGAAGGCGCTTCGGGTTCGCTCGGTTGGTTTTACGGGCTCGTTACCGAGGGGCTCGGCTGGTGGGTGGGCGACGGCGAGGGCAAGACGATGGGGCTTGCGCCGTACGGCTCCACGCGCGGCGTCGAGGGCGTGCTCGACGAGTTCTGCCCGCACTACGAAGGCGGCCGGCTCGTGAAACCGCACGATTTCGGCAAGCTCGGTTTCTGGATCGACGTGGGGACGTACCACTACCACTTCGAGGAGACGCCGCGCATCGTCGCGCTCGTCGAGAAGCACGGGCGCGAGGCGATGGCCGCGGAAGCGCAGCGCGTGCTCGAGCGCGAGATGCTCGACATCGTCCGGCATTGGCTGAAGGCGGAGGGAACGCGCGCGGCGTGCTTCGCGGGCGGCATCATGCTGAACGTGAAGATGAACCAGCGGCTCTGGGAGAGCGGACTCCTCGCCGAGCAGTACATCTTCCCCGAATCGGGTGACGGCGGGCTCGCCGCGGGCGCCGCGCTCTACGCGAACGCCGTGCGCGGGGGCGCGCTCGCGCGCGAGCCGCTCCAGCAAATCTACTGGGGCCCGGCTTACGATGACGCGCTCATCCGCGCGCTCCTCGAGGAACGACACCTCCACTACGCCGTCACGGACGATCCGGCGCGCGCCGCCGCCGAACGGCTCGCGGCCGGAAAAATCGTCGGTTGGTTTCAGGGGCGGATGGAGACCGGACCGCGGGCGCTCGGCGGCCGCTCGATTTTGATGGACCCGAGCAAGGCCGAGAACAAGGACGTCATCAACGCGCGCGTGAAATTCCGCGAAGCGTTTCGGCCGTTCTGTCCGTCGATGACGCCCGCCGCGGCCAAGGAGCTGCTCGATCCGCGAGCGCGCCCCGAGCGCTACATGATCACGAGCTTCGACGTGCGGCCGGAAGCGCGCCATCGCATTCCCGCCGTCGTCCACGCCGACGGCACCGCGCGCCCCCAGATCGTGGAAGAGCACATCAATCCGCTCTTCTTCCGCCTCCTCCGCGAGTTCGGCGCGCGAACGGGCACCGAGTGCCTCTTGAACACTTCCTTCAACATCAAGGGCGAGCCCATCGTCTGTCACCCGCGCGAAGCCATTCGCTGCTTCTTCGACACGGGCCTCGACTCGCTCGTGCTCGGCTCGTTCGTGCTCGACAAATGACGCGGAGCCCGCGCTCGCCGCTGATTGGGTCAAAAGGGAACCGGCTTTGAAGAACATCCTCGTGACCGGCTCGTCCGGCTTGATCGGCTCGGAGGTGTGCAGTTACTTCGCGGCGGAAGGCTGGCGCGTGCACGGCGTCGACAACAACGGGCGCGCCGTGTTCTTCGGGCCGAACGGCGACACGCGCTGGAACCAGAAGCGCCTCGCCGCCGAACACCCGAGCTTCTCGCACCACGAGCTCGACATCCGCGATCGCGCGGGCGTGCTCGCCCTCGTCGCCGAGCTCAAGCCGGCCGCCATCGTGCACACGGCGGCGCAACCCTCGCACGATCTCGCGGCGAAAATGCCGTTCGAAGACTTCGACACGAACGCGGTCGGCAGCATGAACCTGCTCGAAGCGGCGCGGCGCGCGGTGCCGGAGTCGCCGTTCGTGCACATGTCGACGAACAAGGTGTACGGCGACGCGCCGAACGAGCTGCCGCTCGTCGAGCTCGAGACGCGCTGGGACTACGCGCGGCCGGAGGACCACGCTGGCATCGACGAGTCGATGCGCCTGGATCGCTCGATGCACTCGCTCTTCGGCGCCTCGAAGGTCGCCGCCGACGTGATGGTGCAGGAGTACGGCCGCTACTTCGGCATGCCGACGTGCTGTTTGCGCGGCGGTTGCCTCACGGGTCCGAACCACGCGGGCGTCGAGCTCCACGGCTTCCTTTCCTACCTCGTGAAGTGCTGCGTGACCGGCACGCGTTACACGGTGTACGGCTACAAGGGCAAGCAGGTGCGCGACAACATCCACGCGTTCGACGTGGCGCGCTTCGCGCACGCGTTCATCGAGCGGCCCCGCGCGGGCGAGGTCTACAACCTGGGCGGCGGCCGCGAAAACTCGTGTTCCGTCCTCGAAGCGTTCGCGCTCGCCGAGCAAGTCTCGGGCAAGAAGATGCAGTACGAGTACGTCGACAAGAATCGCGCGGGCGATCACATCTGTTACATCAGTAACCTCGGCAAGATGAAGGCGCACTATCCGGGGTTTTCGCTGACTCGATCCTTGACCGACATTTTCGTCGAAATCCATCGCAGCTGGGCCGCGCGCGCGGGCTCGAGCGCGACGCCATGAGCGCGGGCCCCGGTCGTTACCGGCAGCTCCTCTTCGTCAACGAGTACCCGCCGAGCACCCAGGCCGGCGCGCCGCTCATCATGCGTCAGCTGCTCGCCGAGTACGACCCGGAGCGGCTCGACGTGCTCTGCTGCGACTCCTTTTATCGCGACGCGACGCCGCTCGTGCGCGAGTCGTTCCTGCGCTGCCGTCACACCTCGATCCGCGCGTTCAACACGCGGCTCCGGCCGCGGCGCGTGTTCGGGCCGGTGGAGGCGACGCTCAATTGCTGGCGGCTCGGGCACATCATGAACGTCGCGCGCCGCATCGCGCGTGAACGCCGCGTGGAAGCGGTGCTCACCACGTCCTACGGCGCGGAGATGCCGCACGCCGCGTACTTCCTCGCGCGCGAGCTCGGCCTCCCTTTCTACTACTACGAGATGGATCGGCTCGACTCGGTGTTCACCTGCCGCGCCGCCGAGCGACTCATCCGCAAGCACCGCCGGGAATTCCTGCGTTCGGCCGCGAAGCTCTGGCTCGTGAGCCCCACCATGGCGCGCGAGTTCGAGCGCCTCTACGGCGTGCACGGCGAGTTCATGCACCATTTCGTGGACGTCGAGCGCTACCAGCGCATCGCGAGCGAAGCCCCGCCCCTCCCCGAGGATCGCGTGCGTCTGATTTACACCGGCTCGATCAACTCGATGTTCCTCGACACGATGCGCTGGTTCTGCGACTGGCTCAATCGCGGCCTGACCGTCGCGGGCCGTCCCGTCGAGCTCGTGAT
>DATJXW010000324.1:0-7158 GCA_035499895.1 Polyangiaceae bacterium
CGTTTTGCAACACTCGTGCCTTGGAGATCATGAGGTCGCCGTAAGCATCGAAGAGTGCTGCGAAGTGCCCACGGGTCGAGGGGATGCGAGTCGCGCGGTCCGCGGCAAGGCGGGAGAGCTCGGGACGCGGTCGGGCGAACAGTCGGCCGAGCGCTTCGGCGACGGCGGCGGAGCCTCCGAACGCCGGGTAGCGCTCGGCGAACGGGCCGTTCGCAAGGTCGGCGGCGCCGCCTCGATCGGGCACGACGAGCGGCGTGCCGGACGCGAGGCACTCCGCGAGCAAGAAGCCGAACGTCTCGCACAAGGAGCCGTGGGCGAGCACGTCGACGCTCGCGAGGAGCCGCGCGTATTCGGCACGGTCGCGCGTGAAGCGGAGCGAACGAAAGCTCGGCAAGCGCCGGCCGCGTTCTTCGAGTCGTGCGCGCTCGGGTCCGTCTCCGAGCAGCACGAGCCCGAGGGGCACGTTCGCGGCGGCGCGCTCGAGCGCGTCGAGCACGAGACCTTGACGCTTGTCGGCGGCGAGCCGTCCGGCGACGAGCACGAGTCGCGCGTTCGGATCGTTCGCGAGGGAGCCGAGGAGCTCGCTCCGGAACGCTTCGTCGCGGCGAGCGGGCGAAAAATGTTCGTGGTCGATTCCGAACTCGACCGTGCGGACGCGCGCGCAGCCGTGACTCGCGAGCTCGCCGCGGAGCCAGTCGCCGGCGACGATGGTCGCGTCGCAGCGCGCGCTCACGGCCGCGACGTAACGCCAGGCCGCGGCTTCGAGCAGGCCCGCCGCGCGGTATTTCGCGGCGAGCGGCGCGAGGTAACAGCCGATGGGGTCCGAGTGGTGCACGTACGTGCGGAGCGGCACGTCGAGCGTCGCGCCGACCCAGAGCGGCACGAAGGGGCTCGAGATTTGCAGAACGTCGGGCATGAACTCCCGAACGAGCGAGCGCATGCGCGCGACGGCGAGCGGCGCGTGATAGCTCGGATCGTACGGCATGCGCGGCGCGCGGTAACGCACGATGCGCCCGCCTTCGCCCACGCGCGTCTCTTCGTCGCGCGGTCCGGGCGCCACCACCACGAGCTCGTGACCCAGCGCGCCGGCGTGCTGGAGCATTCGGTCCAAGTAGGAGCGCACGCCACCGCCGCGCTCCGAGTAAAACTCGGCTAGATCGAGGACGCGCATGTCGCAATCGCGAATAACAGAAACCGAAACGTCCGGTAAGGTGCCCTCGAAGGACGGCGCGCTGCGCCACATCGGCATCCTGAACGACTACGTGCGCGTGCCGTACGCGAACGGATCGTCCTTCGCCTCGCAGCTCCTCTACCGCGAGTTCTCGGCGCGCGGGCAGCGCGTGACCGTGATCGGCCCGCACGACCCGGAAGCGACGAGCGCGGATCTGCCGCGCAATCACCTGTTTTTGCCGAGCCTTCCGCTCCGCATTCACCCCGGCGTGCATCTGCCGCTGCCGTCGCGCGACGCGCTCGCCGAAGTCGCGCGCCAGAACTTCGACGTGGTGCTCGCGCAGACGGGCTCGGGACTCACTCAGCTCGGCGTGTGGCTGCGGCGGACGCACGGCGTGCCGTTCCTCTGCGTGAACACCATCCACCTCGCGAGCGTGTACGACGTGCTCTTGCCCGACCGCCTGCACCGGAGCCCGCGCTTCACCGAGTTCTGCAAGGAGCGCGTGGTGCCGTGGGTCGAGTCGAAGCTCGTCGGCACCTACAACGACAGCGACGGGCTCATCGTGCTGTCGGAAGGGCTCGCCCAGTACTGGCGCGATCGCGGCGTCACCGTGCCGATTCACGTGATCCCGCGCTGCATCGATCCGAAAATCTTCGACGTGAGCGAGCCGGAGGATCCGTTCCCCGCCGGCGCCGCGCGGGGCCATCGCTTGCTCTGCGTGTGCCGCCACACGCGCGAGAAGTCGGTGAGCCGGCTGCTCGAAGTGTTCGCGGAGCTCATCGCGCCCGCCGTGCCGGACGCGACGCTCACGCTCGTCGGCGACGGGCCGGATCACGACGTGTTCCGCGCGCAGGCGCTCGAGCTCGGGATCGCGGATCGGACGTATTTCCCGGGTGAACAGTCGCTCACCGAGGTCGCGCGCTGGTACCAGCACGCCGACGTCTTCGTCTACGCGTCGCTGTCGGAGACGTACGGGCAGGTGATCGGCGAGGCGCTCTGGTCGGGTTTGCCCGTGGTCGCGTTCGAGGACGGCATGGGCGTCTCGCAGCAGGTCGAGAACGGCAAGAACGGCATTCTCGTGCCGCCCGGCCCGGACGAGCGCGCCTCCAACTGGCGCTTCGCGGGCGAGGTGGCGACGCTCTTGCGCGAGCCCGTGCGGCGACAAGCCTTCGCGCAGGCCGCGCGTCGCCGGAGCCACGACCGCTCCCGCATCGACCAGACCATCGATCGCTACTACGCCGCCATCGAATCGGCGCGCGAGCATTGCTTGCGCGCGCTCCACGGTGAACGCTCGCGGGCGTACATGCCGCTCGCGCGCTGGGCCGCGATTCACGTCGCGACGGCCGCGCTCGGCACCTTGCGCCCGCCCGCCGTCGTGAACCGCAACCAGCGCCGCCAACCGGGCTGGGACGGCATCGAGCTCGTCAACGCGTAGCGCGCCCGGACGCGGCGCTCACGGCTCGGGCAGGTCGAGCGCGAGGCCCTCGTGCGCGACGCGCAGCCCCACGTTCTTCGCGTGCTCGCCGAGCCACGCTTTGGCGTCCGCGCCGATGCGATCGAGCGCGTCGTCCGAGCGATCCGGATCGTGGTGAAAGAGCACGAGCTCCTTCGGCTTCGCGTACTGGCCGAGCTTCAGCACGTCCTCCACGAGCGAGTGCCCGAAACCCCGCTTGTGCGGCATGTCCGAGGGCACGTACTGCGCGTCGTGAATGAGGAGCGAGACGCCGTCCGAGAAGCGCGCCAGATCGTCGACCGTGACGACCGGGCGCGCCGCGCTCATCTCGTTGTCGGTGAGGTACGCCATGGACGAGCCGTCGGCGTCGTCGACGCGGAAGCCCTGGGCGCCGCCCGGGTGGTTCAATTGAATGCGGCGCACCTTGGCGCTGCCGACTTGCCACACGTCGCCTTCCGGCCGCGCGAACTCCACCTTCGACGGGATGTCGTTGACGCTCACCGGGAAGTGAATGTCGTCGAAGATGTTGCGCTGGAAGCGCTCCTGCGCCTCGTTCGCGAGCGGGTAGACGAGCAGGTGATTGTTCTTGTCGTAAAGCGGGGCGAAAAACGGGAGCCCCATCACGTGGTCCCAATGCGTGTGCGAGAGGAACAGGTGGACGGGCGAGGGACGGCCCTCGCGCACGAGCGTCTTGCCGAGCTCGCGCAGTCCGGTGCCGGCATCGAGCGCGAGCGTCGACCCGTCCGACAGACGCACCTCGACGCAGGACGTGTTGCCGCCATAGCGAGACGTCTGCGGTCCCGGCGCCGGGACCGAACCCCGCACTCCGTGAAAGGTCACACGCATGCGCCGCCTTCGACTTTAGCCTCGAGTCGAGCGATCTTGGAAGGCAAGAATCCCGGGCTCCGAGCCCGGGGCTCGAAAGAGGCTCGGTCCGGCTGCTCTCGGAGGGGTGAGCGGACAAGGGCGTGTCGGCCGGCGGGACGCGGGCTATGCTGGGGGCGATGTCGCTCGCGCCGGGGTTTTTGATCGCCGCGCCGCCCCTCGGCGACCCGAACTTCGACCGTTCGGTGGTTTTGCTCGCGGCGCACGGTCCGGACGGCGCCTTCGGTTGGGTGATCAACGGGCGGGAGCTCATGACGCTCGGTGAGCTGCTCGTGCGCGCCGAGGTCGCCGAAACGCCGCCGGCGACGCCGGGCAGCGTGCGCGTGGGCGGCCCGGTATCACCCGAGCAGGTGTGGATCGTCTACCGTCCCGATCCGCGCTTCGCCGAGCTCGAGGGCCAGTTTCAGGTGGGCGAGGGCGTCACGGCTTCCGCGTCGCGCAAGGTGCTCGAAGCCATCGCCGCTGGCGTCGTGCCGAAGAGTCTGCTCGCGCTCGTCGGCTATGCCGGTTGGGCGCCTTCGCAGCTCGAGTCGGAGATCGCGCGGGGAGCGTGGTTGCCTTCGAACCTCGACCCGAGCTTGGTCTTCGACGTGCCCCCCGACCGTTTGTGGCAGAGGGCGTACGAGCACGCCGGGCTCACGCCGATCGCGTTCACCTCGCGCACCGTCGGGTCCGCGTAGCGCTCGCTCAGGGGCCGACGAGCGGCACGAACACGCACGACGTCCCGCGCTCCCACTTCATTTCGCCGTGTTCGTCGCGGCGGCCCGTGAGCAAGCGCTGCCCGTCTTCGTCCCCCACGGGGATGGCGATGCGACCGCCGGGCGCGAGCTCGGCGACGAGTTCGCGCGGAAGCTCGCGCGCGCCAGCGGACACGAGGATGACCTCGAACGGCCCGCCCTCGAGGTGCGCTGCGCCGTTGCCGAGCTCGACGTCGACGTTCGGGGTGCCGAGGCCGGCGAGCGTCTTCTGCGCGCGTTCGACGAGCGCGGGCACGATTTCGACGGCGCGCACGTGCGCCGTGAGCTTCGCGAGCAGCGCCGCGGCGTAGCCGGACCCGGCGCCCACCTCGAGCGCCCGATCGGTCGCGACCGGAGCGAGCGCCGCGAGCATGAGAGCGATCATGCTCGGTTGGCTGATCGTCTGACCTTCTCCGATCGGCAACGCGCGATCTTCGTACGCGAGCGAAGCGAGCTCCGCCGGCACGAACGCCTCGCGCGGCACGCTGCGAAACGCGTCGAGGATGCGCGTGTCGTGGACGCCGGCGCTCGCCTCGACGGCGTGCGCGAGGCGCTCGCGTTCCGCCGAGCGATCTTGAGCGTGCTTCACGCCCGCATGGTGAGCACGCCGGCCCGCCCTGGCAATCCTTGGCCCGTCGCGGTCGTCCGTGCGAGAAACGACGCCGTGCGCGCGCGCCTCCTGTTCGCCCCGCTCACCGGGCTGACGCTCGCGGGCCTCTCCGCGCTGACGGCGCCGGACGCGCAGGCGGACGACGGCGCGAAACCGGGGCGACGCTGTCCGTCCGAGATGGTCTCGGTGCGGCAGTTCTGCATCGACCGCTGGGAGAGCTCGCTCGTCGACGCAGCGAGCGGGGAGCCCCTCTCACCCTATTACGCGCCGGTGAAGAGCGAGATGGAGGCAGCTTACGAGTATTGGCTCCTCGAGCGCCGCTCGCTCGGCGACGAAGCGGCGCACGCGATGCCGCTCCCCGAGCCGCCGCTCTGGCAAGAGACGCACGCCTTCACGCCGCGCGCGGTGTCGCGCCCGGGGGTCGTGCCGAACGGCTACCTCTCCTACTTCACGGCGAAGAAAGCGTGCACCAACGCCGGCAAGCGCTTGTGCACCGAGAAGGAGTGGGTCACGGCCTGCGGCGGCGAGCACGGCTTCAAATATCCGTACGGAGACCACTACAAGGTATTCGCGTGCAACGTGTTTCGCCCGTATCACCCGGGCTTCGCCCTCCACCAGAATAGTTCGGTGGGGCACCGCGATCCGCGCCTCAACCTCGTGATCGAGGGGAACGACGATCCCTTGCTCCGCCCTACGGGCGGCACCCCGAGCTGCGGCAGTCATTGGGGCGGCGACGCCGTCATGGACATGGTCGGTAACCTCGACGAGTGGGTCGAAGGCGAAAAACAACCGGTGTTCGTCGGCGGCTTTTACTCGCGTTCGACGACGAAGGGTTGTGAAGCGCGCGTCGACTCGCATGCAGCCGCCTACTACGACTACTCGCTCGGCACGCGTTGCTGCATAGACGCTGCAAAAAACTAGCGCTGCGCGCCGCCCGCGCGCGCGAGAGCGAAGCGCTCGACGCTGGCATTCGAGGGTAGTCGCGTTAGAGTTTCGAGATGCGGTTTGGGCTCGGAGCAGGCTTTTTGGCCGCCACGCTCGCGGTCGGTTGCGGCTCCGGTGGGCCGCTCTCGGGGGAGGCGCCCGGCACCGCGAAGGAGCCGATTGCGGGCGGCACGTTCGACACGAGCGACGACGCCGTGTTCGAGGAGTTCACGCATTGGATGACCACCAACAACGTGAGCTCGTGCACCGCGAACCTCATCGCGCCGAACGTGCTCCTCACCGCGCGCCACTGCATCGCGAGCGCTAACACTGAGGACGTCGTGTGCGGCCAGTCGATGTTCGGCGATCCGGTGGCCGGCAACGAGACGATCGTCACCGGCGACGCGAGCCCCGGCCAGGGCAGCACCTTCTATCACGGCATGGACGTGCGCGTGCCGACCACCGGCAACGACATGTGCGGCTACGACGTCGCGCTGATCATCCTGCAGAACAGCGTGACGTCGATCACGCCGCTCGTCCCCCGCATCGACGTGCCGGTGCAGTCGGGTGAACAGTACGTCGCCGTCGGTTACGGCGTCGACGCGACGGGCGCGCAGAATCAGGGCCGCATGATGCTCGGCGATCTCGCCGTGCATTGCCTCTCCGACGAGTGCGGGACGCCGTTCGGCGTCGCCTCGACGGAGTTCATGGGTCAGGCGGGCATCTGCTCGGGTGATTCGGGCGGCCCGGCGCTCGACTCCGAGGGCAAGATCATCGGCATCGTCTCGCGCGGCTCGAACCCCTGCGCGACGCCCATCTACAGTGAGGTCGCTCCCTGGCGCGACTTCATCACGCAGACGGTGCTCGAAGCGGCGCAGGACGGCGGGTACCGCGCGCCGTTCTGGGCCTATTCGGGCTCGAGCGACCCGCCGTCGGACGCGCAAGCCGTGGGCGACGCGTGCACCGACTCGAGTCAGTGCGCCCCGGGCTCCGTCTGTTACTTCGACGGCGATCCCTCGAAGGCCGCGTGCACGGCGATTTGCGGCACGAGCGCCCAATGTGCCGCCGGCCAGACGTGCTCGCTCGGCTTCGATCAGGTTCCGGGCGGCGGGCTCTGCCTGAGCCCACCGTCGAGCTCGACGGGCAACGCCGCCGCCTCCGCGAAGGGCAGCGCCGATCAAGGCTGCGCGGTGAGCCCGCTCGGGAGCTCGTCGTCGGGGTTCGGCCGGCTCGCCGCGCTCGGCTTCGGCGCCGTTCTCCTCGGCCTGCGCCGGCGGCGCTCGGCGCGTCGCGCCTAGCGCCGGTCTTCGTCTTCGTTTCGGGTGGAGCCGAGGGGGATCGAACCCCTGACCTCCGCATTGCGAACGCGGCGCTCTCC
>DATJXW010000325.1:0-31583 GCA_035499895.1 Polyangiaceae bacterium
TGCCGCCCGGGCCGCAATCGAGCACCATGGCGAGACCCGGGAACTCGAGGTCGAGCTCCCGCGCGTCGATGTGCGGCGTTTCGCCGTGGCGCGCCGCCGTGCTCGACACGATCGGCCGGCCGAGCCCCTCGACGAGCGCGAGCGCGACCGGGTGATTCGGAATGCGCACCCCGACCGTCTTTCGGTGACCCTGGACGGCGCGCGGCACGTCGTGCGTCGCCTCGAGGATGAAACAATACGGGCCCGGCAGGTATTTGCGCAGGATGCGGAAGACGCGGTCGTGCATCACCGCGTAGCGCGCGACCTCGGTGAGATCGCGGCAGACGAAGGCGAGCATCTGCGTCCGGTCCATCCCCTTGATTTGGTAGAGCCGGTTCAACGCCTTCTTGTTGAACATGTCGCAGCCGAGGCCGTAGACCGTGTCCGTCGGGTAGCCGATCACCTCGCCCGCCTCGAGCGCGTCGACGGCGCGGCGGATCTTGCGGGGCTCGGGCCCGAACGGATTGATCTCGAGCAGCATGAACGGCTTTTTTCGTTGTTTTGGGTTCGCGCCTAGGCTCGGAGCTCGAGCATGCGAACACTCCGCGCCGCGACGGGCAGCTCGAACACGCCGACCGTAGCGCGGAAGCGCGTGCCGTCGAGCGCGTCTTCCGCATCCGACGCGCCGGCCGACGTCACCTTGGCGGCGATCGGGTGCGGCGTCGCGTTGATGACGAAGAGCACGCGCGGCGTGCCGGCCGCGTCACGGTGCAGGGTGACGCGAATGTCCGCCGGCTCGGCGAAGAGCGTCGGCAGCTCGAGTCGAATCTGCGCTTCGGCGACGGCGTGGAGCACCGCCGCCTCGTCGAACGGCAAGAGCGCCGGAACCACGCCGCTCGACTCGTGACCCGAGACGGCCGGCTCCGCCAGCGGCCGAAAGCTCGCGTCGGCGACGGGCGCGTGCGGCCCGACCGTGACGGCCCGACCGCGTTCGCGCGCGCGGGCCACGCGCATGCCGAGCTCCGGATCGAGCGCGCCGGGGCACGCCACGATCGTCCAGCGCGCGTGCTTGAAGCTGTGGCGCGCGACGTCGTCGCTCGAAAACGCGTACGGAATGCCGGCCGCGTCGAGCGTCCGTTCGATGAGCTGAACGTACTGGTCGGCCTCCACGGCCGGGGACGCGCCGAGGCCGAGATCGTCCTCGAAACACGCGTCTTCCGCGCTCCCGCCGAGCACCTGAAACAAGGCCGCGCTGAGCGGCCCGAACGCGTGCATCACGCGCGCGAGACGGCGGAGCGAGCGCGGGATCAACACGTGAACCGGCGCGTGGCGGACGAGCTCGCCGAAGCGCAGGCGAATCAAGGCGCGCGTCAGGCGCTCCCACGCGGCCGCGCTCGGCCTCACGCGTCCCCGCGGATCGATCGGCGCGTTGATCCAGCGATCGCGCTCGACCGCCATGTACATGTTGTAACCGCGCAAGCCGTACGCGAGCGCGGTCAGCGCCGTGAACGCGTTGTCGCCCTCGCTGAGCGGCGCGAAAAACGGCGGGTAGCCCGCGCCGAGCTCGCACGCGAACGCGGGGTGCTCGCGCGCGGCGCTGCGGACGTCGAGCTCCGAAGTGCGGCGCGCGATCTCGTTCCGCTGCGGGGGCGACGCGCCGTGGTAATAATCGAGCCCGAGGAGCTCCACGGCTTCGCCGACGCGCAGCGGGTCGAGCGGCGTCGCGGCCTCGCTGAGCGGCAAATTGTGCGACGTCGGCACGCCGCCGAGCCCGGCTTGCTCCATCGCGGCGCGGTAGCGCTTGAACGCGCCGGCGATGAGCTCTTCCTGAAATTCCGCCCAGTCGAGGTGGCGCGCGAGGTCGCGCTTGCTCTTCGCGTTGAAGCGCCGCGGCGGCTCGACGTTGAAGAACGTCGCGCCCGGGTCGCCGAGCACCTCGCGCAGGACCTCGACGCGATCGTATTTGTCTTTCAGAAAGGCGCGATAATGGGCGATCGCGTCCGCGTGATAGTCCTGATCGTAGACGCCGTCGCGAAAGTACATCGCGCCTTCGTTGTCGACCTGGAGGAGGACGATGGGACCGTTCGGCCAAATCAACGGCGAAAGCTCCCTGCCGACCGCGTCGAACCACACCCGCGCTTCGGCGTGGAACGCCTCGCTCGCGTAGCTCGGCACCGGAAAGGCGAGCGGCGGCACCGGCAACGCGACCGGCTTGCCGCCCGCCGAAACGGCCTGGCACTCCTTGGTCCAAATCACGCGCTCGGGAATGCCGAAACACGTGAGCTCGGCGTTGATGTGCGGCCCCGGACGCACGATGACGTAGAGCCCGAGCTCGCCCGCGAGACGCACGAAGCGGACGACGTCGAGCTTCGGATCGATCTTGCCGAAATCGAAGTCGCCCGTGCCGCGCTCGTGCACGCCCCACGGCACGTAGGTGTCGAGCAGCGTCAAGCCGAGACCACGCATGCCCTCGAGCGCGGAGCGCCACGCCTCGGGCTCGAGACGCCAGTAGTGCGCGGTGCCGGCCAAGAGCGGCACCACTTCCTCGCCCACGCGAATGCCGGCCGGGACGAGCTCGACTTTTTGGGCGCCCTTCTTGGCCCTGGCCATGCGGCTGTTGCTACCTCGCGCCGGAGGAACTAGGAAAGCCCTGAAATGACTTTCGTCGTCACGGACAACTGCAAAGGCTGCCGTTTCACCGATTGCGTCGCCGTCTGCCCGGTGGATTGCTTCCACGGCGACGGTGACATGCTCTACATCGATCCGGGGGAGTGCATCGATTGTGGCGCTTGTGTGCCGGAATGCCCGGTCGAAGCCATCTACGATGAATCGCAGCTCCCCGACGACAAGAAGGCGTGGATCAAGACCAACGCCGATAAAGCGCCGAGTCTCCCCGTGATCAATCAGAAGGGCGAGCCGCTACCGGGCGCCGAAGAGCGCAAGCAAGCGCTCGGTTTCTGAGTCAGCGCCGCCGGCGACGCGCGGCCGCCAAGCCCAAGGCAGCGAGCGCCGCAAAGCCGAACGACGCGCCGAGTTGACGCGGCGCGCGACCGATGGAGCAGCCGCCGCCGTCGTCGGAGGCAGTGTTGCTCTGCGCGGGCGTGTTCGCCGCGGAACCTTCGGCCGACGACGCGGTAGGCGGCACCGAAGAGCCGCTCGAGGTGCTGCCCGAGCCGCTCGAGGCGCTGCCCGAGCCGCTCGACCCGCTGCCCAAGCCCGTCGAGGTGCTACCGGGAGCGCTCGCGTCCTTCGCGAAGTTGCTGGTCGAGACGAGGTGCGCCCACGGCGGCAGGCAAATCATCGCGGGATCGGCGCTGCACCCGCTGTTGCCGTTCGCGTCGGCGAAGCAGGTGCCGTTCGGGTTGTCGCCGCAGGTGAAGCCCGACGGGCAGTCGGAGTCAGCGTTGCACGCGACCGTCTTCAGGTTGCACGCCTTCGTGCCGTTCGGCTGGCAGGAGCAATCGGGCGGAGGCGTCGTCCCGGCGTCCATGGGCGCGCCGGCGTCGGCGGGCTCGTCGGGATTCGACGCGGGCGTCGGATCGCCGGCGCCGCCGTCGGCCGCGGGGGCCGGCGCCGGTGTGCCCGCCGAGCCCGCGCCGGACGACGACGAGCTCGCCGATCCGGCGCAGCCGCACTCCTGCTCTTCTTCACACGTGAACCCGTCGCCGCAATCCGCGTCGACGTTGCACGGCAAAAGGTACTTCGGCACGCAGCCGGACATCGTGCTCGTCGTGCACGTGGTGTCGGTCGCCTGCGGACAATCCTGCCCCTTGGCGCAGGCGGGCGCGGTCGGACAGACCTCTTCGGTTTGCGTGTAACAGACCATGCCGTCGGCACAGTCGGAGTCGCTCGTGCACGGCAGCGGTTCGCAAGTCTGGACGGTGCCGGTGCAGGACACCGGTGTGCAATTCGGGTCGTCCTTGGCGCACGCGATGGCCGGACACGCGACGGGCTCCGACTGACACGTGTAGTTTTGCGGACACGTCTGGTCACCGCAGGCAACGTCCGCTCGAGCGGGAGCGACGAACGCGAGCGGCCCCGCGAACGACAAAGCGACGAGACACGAACGAAGGATGGTGCGTGAAGTGAGCATCGGAAGCTTCCTCAGGGTGCCGCTCGTGCAAGGCGAATGCCAGCGTGCCGGAGCGGCGAGATCCGCGCCAAACGCGCCGCGGCGTTCAGAGCGACAGTGACACGGCGGTCCTGCCGCCGCCACGTTGTGCCAGATTGACGACTCGCGTCAGCCGAAACCGCTGACTTTGCCGACGAGCATGCGCTCCCAGGTAGGTGGATCTACGAATTTGCCCACCAGGAAGTCGACCACGGCGCGCACCTTCGTGGAGAGCTGCCGCGCGGAGGGATAGACCGCGAAAATCGCGCTTTGCTCGAACTCGTACTCCGGGAGCACGCGCACGAGCTCGCCCTTCGCGAGCTCTTCGTTCACGGACATCGTCGGACCGACGGTGATGCCGAGTCCCTTCTTCGCCGTGTCGCCGAGCACGGCGATGTTGTTCGTCGCGATACGGCCCGACAGCGCGACGCTCACCGGGCCGTCCGGTCCGATGAGCTTCCACTCGCGAGGCCGGGCGAAACCCGTGTAGATGACGATTTCGTGCTGAGCGAGCTCGTCGGGATGCTTCGGCACGCCGCGCCGCGCGAGGTAGTCGGGCGAGGCGACGAGCACGCGCTTGTTCGAGCACAGGCGGCGGGCGATGAGCCGCGAATCCGAGAGCGCGCCGATGCGGATCGCCAGGTCGATGCCCTCGTCGATGATGTCGACGAAACGGTTCGTGAGCGTGAGATCGATCGAGAGCTCCGGGTAGAGCGCGAGGATCTCGTCGAGCACCGGCGCGATGTACATCTCCCCGAAGAGCAGCGACGCGGTCACGCGCAGGTTGCCGCGCGGGTGCGCCGTCGCCTTTTGCACTTCCGCTTCGGCGTCCAGAAGATCGGCGAGAATTTGACTGGCGCGCGCGTAGAACGCGGCGCCCGCCTCCGTGAGCGACAGACTGCGCGTCGTGCGCTGCACGAGTCGCACGCCGAGCCGCTCCTCGAGGCGCGTCACGATGCGGCTCACGCCCGACGGGCTCAGCGCCAACTCCTCCGCCGCTTTCGCGAAGCTCGAATGCTTCACGACCGCATGGAACGCTACGAGCTCGTGAGTTTCAGTGGGCATCGCGCTCGACCGCCGCCCTGGGGCCTCGTCCTCACGCTGCCGTATTCGTGCAGGCTAGTCACCGGTGAAGTGCTTTACCCGGCGATTTTCGCCCTTAGTGCTTCACGAAGTCGAGCGTCACGTGCGTCTGGACCTGCAGCGTGCCCGCCGCGCCCTGTTGGCCCGGCAAAACGAGTGACGCGCCGAGACCCGAGTCGAGGTCGCCGCTCTGCGGGAACGGCGTGCCCGCCTTGAGATCGAGCTTCCCGTCCGATTTGCATTCGAACTCGGCGAGCTCGTGCGGCGCGTCGGGCGGCAGCCCTTCGAAATCGAAGCGATTGCTCGTCGCGTAGCGCTTCGTCCCGACCGAGAGCGTCACGACGTCGCCCTTCACCGCCTCGACCTTCACGAGCCGGTACGTCACGAGGTCGAGGCCGAAAACGCCTTCTCGACTCGTCGCCATCCAATACGCCCCCGCGCCGAGCGGCTGCGACGGCACCGGCAACGTGACGAGCGCGAGCGCGTCGCTGAGTTGTCGCAGTTGATCGCGCACCGGCTCGGCGCCGGGCGCGACCTCGGTGTGATAGCCCGTGCCCGCGCCGTCGGGCGACACCTGGTACTCGACCTTCGAGCCCTTGAGCTTCGCGACGCTCGCTTCGAGATCGCGCGGGATGCCGGTGACGCCGATCTTCGCGCCGGTCACCCTGGCGCTCATCGTCACCGTGTCGGTCGGAGCGCCCGCGTCCGGCGCGCTCTTCGGCTTGAGCGCCTCGATCGACACGGTGAGCTCGATCGGAATCGGAGGCTGCGGGCCCGACGACACCTGCAGATCGATGACGCCCTGCGTCTTCCAACCCGGCTTCGCTTGAGCGGGCGCGAGCGACACGCGCGGCTCGCTCCCGGTGCCGCCGAGCGTGATCTTCGGCGGCGCACCCGGCTTGATCTCGGCGTCGGCGCCGCCGGGCGGAAAAATTCCGTTCGGCGGCGGGCCGCCCGTGCCGGCGGTCGCGTCGCTCGCCTTCTCGTGGGAGCTCGCGGCGGCAACGGCGTTGGCGAGCTCCGGGTCCATGCCGGCGGTCTTGCTCACGCTCGCGGCAGGCGCGCTGTTCTCGGAGTGTTGCTCCTTCTCGCAGCTCGGCAGCACGAGCAGCATGCCGAGCGACAGCCAGTGGGCATTCTGGAGACGCATGGCGAGCCGATCTACCATATCCTCGCGCGGCGCAAGCCCTCCCGCCCTGCACCGCCGGGCCGGCGCGTGGCCACGGCGACGCGCCGCGTGGACGCGCGCCCACAACGCGTGAACGCGAACGTCGCACGCCTCCGGCACGGGAGCCGCGACTTCTCGCTGGTTTCCGCGCCGGGCCGCCGAGCTCCAGCCCGTTGCACGCGAGTTGCAACGAGCCGCGGGCGCCGCCTCCGCTGCGGCGAAAGGAACGACTTCGATGGTGGGACGGCTCGCCCGCTCGTGCGCTTGGTTGCTCTTCGGTTCGTTGTTTTTTTGGGGGGCCGCCGCGCGGGCGGACGAGCCTCCACGCCCGGACGCGACGCTCGCGCCGTTCTTCGTCATCGAGCACGGCGATCCGGCGCTCGACCATTTGCCGCTCGAGTCCACCAAGGTCGACGTCGCGATAGCGGACGTGGTCGCCGAAGTGACGGTGACGCAAGTCTACGAGAACCGCGGTACGCGGCCGATCAACACGCGCTACGTCTTCCCCGCGTCGACGCGCGCCGCCGTGCACGCCCTCACGCTCGCGATCCGCGATCAGGTCATCGAAGCCAAAATCAAGGAGCGCGAGCAGGCCAAACGGACCTTCGAGCAAGGCAAGGCCGCGGGCAAAACGGCGACGCTCCTCGAAGAACAACGCCCGAACGTCTTCAGCATGAGCCTCGCCAACGTGCTGCCCGGCGACCACATCGAGGTCACGCTGAAGTACGACGAGCTGCTCGTCCCGACCGAGGGCAACTACGAGTTCGTGTTCCCCACGGTCGTCGGGCCGCGCTATTCGAACCTCGCGGCTTCGGAAGCGCCGAGCACGTCGCAGTTCGTCGCCGCGCCGTACTTGAAACAGGGCGCCCCGGTGCCTTCGCGCTTCGAGCTCAGCGGCACGCTCGCGTCCGCGATTCCGCTCGCGGAGCTCGGCTCGGCCACGCACGCGCTCACGAGCCACGCCGACAACCCGAACCTCACGCACTTCGCGCTCGATCCGTCGGACGCGCGCGGCGGCAATCGCGACTTCGTCCTCCGCTACCGGCTGGCGGGCGGCGCCATCCAATCCGGCCTCTCGCTCTTCGAGGGCGGCGGCGAAAAGTTCTTCTTGCTCGAGGTCGAGCCCCCCGCGCGCGTGACGGACGCCGACGCGCCGCCGCGCGATTTCGTCTTCATCGTCGACGTGTCGGGCAGCATGATCGGCTATCCGCTCGACACCGCGAAAGGCTTGCTCGAGAGGCTCGTCTCGTCGCTCAGGCCGACGGACACGTTCAACGTGCTGCTGTTCTCGGGCGGGTCGCGCCGGTTCGCGCCGCACTCGCTGCCGGCCACGCCCGCGAACGTCACGCGAGCGCTCGCCATGATGAAGGAACAAACCGGCGGCGGCGCCACCGAGCTCTTGCCGGCCATGCAAGACGCGCTCTCGCTCGAGAGCAGCGCCGGGCGCGCGCGGAGCTTCGTGCTCGTGACGGACGGCTACGTGGAAGCGGACAAGCGCGCGCTGGATTTCGTCAGCGCTCACCTCGGTGACGCGAACGTGTTCGCGTTCGGTATCGGCTCGAGCGTGAACCGCTACCTCATCGAAGGGATCGCCAAGGCGGGCTTCGGCGAGCCGTTCGTCGCGACCACGCCGGCCGACGCCGAGGCCGCCGCGCTCCGTTTCGAGGACTACGTGCGCGCGCCCGTCCTCACCGACGTGCGCGTCGCTTACGACGGACTCGACGTTTACGACGTGGAGCCGCGCACGATTCCGGACGTGCTTGCCGCACGGCCGGTCGTCGTGTTCGGCAAGTACCGCGGGGAAGCGCGCGGCACCGTCACGCTCACGGGCGTCGGCGGCCGCGCGCCGTACACGCAGGGCTTCGACGTGGCTCGCAGCGTCCCCTCCGACTCCGAGCGCGCCCTCCCCTACCTCTGGGCGCGCGCGCGCATCGCGAGCCTGTCCGACTTCGGCTTCGGCGAGCTCGATCCGGCTCGAAAGACCGAAGTGACCGCGCTCGGCCTGCGCTATAGCCTGCTCACGCCTTTCACGTCCTTCGTGGCGGTCTCGCACCTCGTGCGCAACGCGGGCGCTCCGGCTCGAGACGTCGATCAGCCGCTGCCGTTGCCCGCGGGCGTGTCGAACAGCGCCGTCGGCGAGCCCGTGCAGTCGGCGGACGAACCCGAGCTCTGGCTCGTCGGCGCGCTCGGGGCGCTCTTCCTCGCGCTCGCTCGCCACCGGGCGCGGCGAGAGGAGGCGCTACCGTGAGCCCGAAGCGCGAACGCACCTGGAACACGGCCGCGATCCTCGCCGTGCTCGGCGTCGATTACCTGCTCAAATCTTTTGCGGCGCGCGCCGGTGCGCGAGAGCTCGCGTGGCTGCTCGCGCCCACCGCGGCGCTCGTGAGTCGCGTCACGCAACACTCTTTCGTCGCCGAGTCCGGCGCGGGCTACGTGTCACGCGATCTTTTCGTCGTGATTGCGCCGGTTTGCTCCGGCATCAACTTCGCGATCGTCGTTTTCACTGCTCAGGGTTGCGGCTTCGTCGGCAGGTTCGTGACCGTCCGGCAAAAATGCGCGTGGCTCGCGGCGTGCGTTCCCGTCGCGTACGTGGCGACCGTGCTCGCGAACGCGACGCGCATCGGCGTGGCGCTCGCGCTCGGCCCGCGACTCGCCGCAGCGGGGCTCCTTTCGGCCGAAAATGCCCACCGCGCGCTCGGCGTCGGCGTCTACCTCGCGTTCTTGCTCGGCCTCGCGCGGCTCACGGACGCGCTGCTTCGCCGCCGCTCGTCGCGCCGAGATTCCGTGCGCTACGGATTCGGCGTCGTGACGCTCGCGAGTTACTTGGCGGTGACGCTCGTGACGCCGCTCGTGCGCGGTGCCGGCGCCCTCGAGCCCTTTCGGCAACACGCCGTCACGGTGTTGGGGACTGCCGGTTCTTTGATCGCGGTGCTATGGCTGTCCACGAGCTTTGTTACTTGGAGTCGAAGAGCGCTGGGCCGCGTGGTCGAAGGGACCCTGGGGCCGAGTGGGGTTCGTCGCGTCGTGGACGTGGCTCGACGCCATGGCAAGCCTCCGCTATCCGGGCGAAGACACGCGACTCTGGTACCTCCCGTGCATTGACACGGTGGTGCTCCTCGGCGCCTTCGCGCTCGTCGCGCGGAGCGGCCGCCGGGTTTCACGCGTGCTGCTCGCGCTCGTCGCGCTGCTCTTCTGGTTGGTCCGACTGTTCCGCATCGGCGACGCGTTTTCGCAGCATTTTTTCCGGCAAGCCTTCAACCTCTACGTGAATCTGTCGCTCCTGCCGGAGCTGCCGCGCTTGCTCCTCACGACGATGCCGGCGTTTCGCTTCGCGCTCCTCGCCACGGCGATCGTCGGCGGCGCGCTCCTCGCGTTGCTCCTCACCTACGCCGCGCTGCGCGTCGCCGAACGCTGCCTGCTCGAGCGACCGAACCGGCACCTCTTCGCGGGTGTCGCCGTGGCGTTCGTCGCGCTCTCGCTCACGCCGCGCACGGGACCTTTCGCCGCCGTGCGACCGATGGCCGGCTGTGCTTCGGCTCGCCTGGTCACCGAGGCGAGCGCAACGCTGCACGCGCACAGCGCGTACGAACGCGAGCGGCGCGCCGTCGCCGACGCACGCGCTCGGCTCAAACACATGAGCACGGACCTCGCGAAACTCGAGGGCGCGGACGTGCTCCTCTTCATCGTCGAATCCTACGGTGAAACGCTGCTGGAGGACCCGGCGTACACGCCGCGCATCCAGCCGGAGCTTGCCGCGTTCGATCGCGAGCTCGGCGCGCTCGGCTATCACATCGCCTCGAACGTGCTCGATTCGCCGACGTTCGGCGGCCGCTCGTGGTTCGCGCACGCCGCGCTCGACTCGGGCGTGAAGGTCGAGAACCAGCTCGAGTACCAGTCGCTCTGCTCGCAAAAGCCGCTCACCATCGCCGATTTCTTCCGCGCGGCGGGCTATCGCACCGTGCTCGCGCAACCCGCGACGGAGCGCCCGCTCGGTCCGAGCGACTACCTCGAGTTCGACCAGAAGTATCTCGCGGCCTCCTTCGACTACCGCGGCCCGGAGTTCGGCTGGGGCCGCATGCCGGATCAGTTCGCGATCGACTTCGTGCACCGGCACGAGCTCACGACGCACGACAAACCGCGCTTCGTCGAGTACGCGCTCGTGTCGAGCCACACGCCGTGGCTCGCCGAGCCGAGCGTGCTCGACGACTGGTCGCGCGTCGGGGACGGCTCGGTGCTCGGCGCGCTCCCCATCACGCACCACGACGTGGACTGGTCGAACGTCGACCGCGCGAGCGACGCTTACCTCGACGCCGTCGTCTACGATCTCGAGGTGCTGCGCCGTTACCTCGCGTCGGAGCTGCACAATGACACTCTGGTCGTCATCGTCGGCGACCATCAGCCACCCGGCGGCGCCGCCCGTTCGAGCACGGGGGCCGGGGTGCCGATCCACGTCTTGAGCCGAAAAGCCGGGCTCGTCGCGCCGTTCTTGGCGCGTGGTTACGCCGCGGGCATGGCGCCACGGGTCTCGCCGCCCCACCCGGGCATGCAAACCTTTCTTTTTTCGTTCCTCCGCGATTTCTCGGCGGACTTGCGACAGACTAGTACCGTGACCCCCGCGGGCCGCGCCACGAGCGCCGCGGGCGAGCCGACCCCGTGACGATCCGACCGACCTCCTTCAAGAAGCAGCACGACTATCGAGAGCGAGCGTCCGCTCAGGGCCTCGACGAAGCGGTCGCTTGGACGCTGCTCCAGGCGCTCGCGCATCGCGCGCAGGCGGGCTCGCCGCTCGCTCACTCGGCCGGGCTCGACTTCGACGCGCAGGGGGAGCTCGTCGAGCTCGCCGTCGGGCGGGGCGCGCTCAGCGTGCACCCGGGCGCGACACCGTGCTTCGAGCTCACCGGGCCGGCCGACCCCAAAGCCGTCGAGCTCCTCGAGCTCTACCTGCCGCTCTGCATCGGCGCGGGCAGCGCGAAGCTCGTGGTCGGACACCTCGGGCAGAGCCTCGACGGGCAGATCGCCACGTCGAGCGGCGCGTCGCAATACGTGACGGGACCTGAAAATATTCGACATCTGCACCGGCTGCGCGCGCTCTTCGACGCCGTGATCGTCGGCGCGAACACGGTCGAGTGCGACAATCCGCAGCTCACGACCCGGCTCGTCTCGGGACCGAACCCGACGCGCGTCGTGCTCGACCCGAGCCGGCGCCTGCACGGGACGCAAACGCTCTTTCGCGACAACGCCGCGCCGACGCTCGTTCTCTGCGGGCACGGCGCTGAAAAGCGCAACGGCTTCGCTCACGCGGAGGTGCTCGGCATCGCGGCGACGGGCGAGCTCTTGCCGATCACCGGCGTCGTGGCGGCCCTGCGCGCGCGCGGGCTCAATCGCCTGTTCGTCGAGGGCGGCGGCGTCACCGTGTCGCGCTTTCTCGAAGCGCGCGCGTTCGACCGCTTGCACCTCACCGTGAGCTCGGTGTTCCTCGGCTCGGGCCGTCCCGGCGTGAAACTTCCCGGCATCGATCGGCTGGACGCGGCGCTCAGGCCGCGCGTGCGTCGCTTCACGCTCGGCGACGACGTGCTCTTCGACTGCGATTTCCACGGAGCCTGAGCGCATGCTTCGCTTCGTCGTTCCGGAGCTCGGGGGGCCGAGCACGGGCGGCACCGTCTACAACCGCGAGCTCTTGCGCGCGCTCGCCGGGCGCGGCGCCGCCTTCGACACGCTCGACCTTGTCCGTGCCGAACGCGCGCTCGCCGCGGGCGAACCCGGCGCGTACTGGATCGACACGCTCTTTCTCGCCGAGTTTCCGCGGCTTCGGGGGCTGGCGGGCGGCGGGCAGCGGCTCGGCCTCATCGCGCATTATTTGCCGGCGCTCGTCCGTTACGGGGCGGCCGTCACGCGCGCCGAGCTCTCGCCCGACGAAACGTTTGCGCTCGACCACGCCGACGCCTTCGTCGCGCCGAGCGGGTTCATGCGCGCGGCGCTCGAGCGGCTCGGTGCGCGCAGCGGGAGCGTCACGGTGGCGGAGCCGGGGCGCCTCGCGCCGGGTGTCGCGCCGTTCCCGGAGCCGTCCGCCGCGCTGCGAGCGGTCGTGGTCGCTCATCTCGTCGCGGGCAAGGGCGTCGATCGCCTGCTCGCGGCGTTCGCGACGCACGTCGAGCCGGCCGACGCGCTGACGCTCGAAATCGCCGGCAGCCTCACCCAAGACGCCGCGTACGCCGAAGGCTGCCGCGTGTTCGCGACGGCGCCGGCGCTCCGCGAGCGCGTCACGTTGCTCGGCGAGCTCACGCCGGACGCCGTGAACGAGCGGCTCCGGGCGTGCGACGTGCTCCTCTCGGCGTCGAGCATGGAGTCGTTCGGCATGGCGCTCGCCGAGGCGCGCACGCTCGGGGTGCCGATCGTCGCGCGGGCGGGCGGCAATGTGGAAAATCTGGTTTCGCCCGCGAGCGGCGGCGAGCTCGTCGGCGACGCGAGCGGCGTCGCGCTCGCGTGCCTCGCGCTCTGCCGCAATCCGGCCGAGCTCACCCGACGGCGTGAGCGCGCGCGGGCCGGGTCGCTGCCTGCCCGTTCCTGGAATCGAACGGCAGACGAATTTCTGCCTCAACCAGTCTACGCCAACTGCGAAAAAGGACCTATGGATAAGTAGCGTTGCATGCGCCATTGATGGGGAGGACGAGAAGGCGATCGTGGTACGGTGCTGAGCGCGGAGCGAACCGTGGTTTCGCCCAATGCGTGGGATCGAACTGCTTTCCGGAGTGCGTACGACGGAGACGCTCGCTCGCGCGCCGGGGTCCGTCGATCTCTGGTACTGCACGCTCGACGCGACGAGCCCCGTTCCGGAGGGCGAAGGCGTGATGAGCGCCGAGGAGCGTTCGAGCTGCGAGCGATTGCACTTCGACGTGGACCGGCGAGCGTGCCGAGTCACACGCCTGCTCGTCCGCAGCGTGCTCTCGAAATACCATCCAATTCCCCCGGCGGTTTGGAGCTTCAGCAAGGGCGCCCGCGGCAAGCCGTACGTCGCCGGACCGCGCGGCGCGCCGCCGCTTTCCTTCAATTTGACGAACACCCGCGAGCTCGTGGCCTGCGCCGTCAGCGCCGCCCACGATCGGATTGGCGTCGATGCGGAGCGGGTGAACCGGGACGTCGACGCCGAAGGCGTCGCGCGGGAGCATTTTTCCAGTGGCGAGCTCGCCGAGCTGGCGTTGTTGGACGGCGCCCGTCGCCGCGCGCGCTTCTTCGATTATTGGACTCTCAAAGAGAGCTACGCCAAGGCTTTGGGCATGGGCCTCTCGCTCCGGCTCGACGCGGCGACCTTTTCCATCTCGGGCGACGGCGTCACGCTCAGGTTCGCGCCCCCGGCGCCGGAGGACGCGGCAAACTGGGCCTTCGCCTTGCTCCGCGCCGAGCCGGATCACGTCGTGGCGATCGCCGCGGACACACGCGGGGCGCCACTCCGGCTCCGGGCCACGCGCGTCACCCCGAGCGAGCTGCTCTCGAGCGCGTGAAGGATGATGCACTCCGGGAAAGGACGCGGGGAAATTTACCCCACAGTTGTCTGGGTTTCCGGTGCGTATCAGGCCGGCCGACCAACCCATTACTTAAAAAAATCACCAGGCGAGTTGGCACGGGCTGGGTTACCTTGACCGACTCGTACATGGGCTCACGGGCTAGCCCTGAAGACACGAGGGCCACGATGGCAGGTGCTTGGTTGGTGAGGCATGGACGCCGTGACGGTCCGACCGCTCGACTGTTCTGCTTTCCGCACGCCGGAGTGGGCGCGTCCGCGTACAGGCTTTGGACTCGGGGCCTGCCCACCACAATCGACGTCTGCTCGATCCAAGCGCCGGGCCGCGAAGACCGCCTGCGTGAGGCCCCACTCACGAGCATCCCGGCGCTGGTCGACGGGATCATGGGCGCGCTCGGGCCCGAGCTCGATCTGCCGTTCGTCTTCTTCGGCCACAGCATGGGCGCCACCGTGGCCACCGAAGTGGCGCGCGCTCTCGAGGCGCGCGGAGGGTCGCTCCCCGCGCACCTCGTCGTGTCGGGACGCCGGCCGCCGCACCTGCCCGGCACCGAGACGCCGCTCGCCACCTTGCCGGACGCGGAGTTCGTCGCGCAGGTTCAGCGCCGCTACGGAGGGATCCCGACGACGCTGCTCGAGGAGCCGGAAGTGATGGCGCTCCTGCTCCCGACGCTCCGCGCCGACTTCACCGCGCTCGAGACGCACCGCCCGCCCGAACGCGCGCCGCTGCCGTTCCCGGTGACGGCCATCGGCGGCGCGGAGGACGCACTCACGCCGCGCGAACACCTCGAGGCGTGGCGGCGCGAGACGACCCACGCGTTCACGACACGGCTCTTTTCCGGCGGCCATTTCTACCTCGCCGCGCACTTGCCCGAGGTTCTGGCGCTCGTTGCCGCGCTGATGGCGCCGCTCAAGGCCGGCGTCGCCGACGGTGCGACCCCGTGAAGGACACGAGCCACGCTCAACTGCTGCGGGAGTCGCTCGGCGCGATCGAACGGCTCGAACGGCGACTCGAGCAGAGCGAGGCGGCCAAGCACGAGCCCATCGCCATCGTCGGTGCCGGGTGTCGCTATCCGGGCGGCGTCGAGACGCCGGAAGATTTGTGGCGCAACTTGCGCGACGGCGTCGACGCCGTCCGCGACGTGCCGGGCGATCGCTGGGACGCGGACGCGTACTACAGCGCCGACCGCCAGGCACCCGGCAAGATGATCACGCGGCGCGGCGGCTTTCTCACCCAGGTCGACCGCTTCGAGCCGCAGCTCTTCGGCATCTCACCGCGCGAAGCGTCGACGATGGACCCGCAGCAGCGGCTCCTGCTCGAGACCGCGTACGAAGCGCTCGAGAGCGCCGCGATCGCTCCGGATCGTCTCGCCGGGAGCCAGACGGGCGTCTTCGTCGGCATCACGACGAGCGACTACGGCCTGATGCAGCGGCAAATGGGGCCTGAATCGTCGGACGTGTACTCGGCGACGGGCAGCGCGCTGAACGCCGCGGCGGGGCGGATTTCGTTCACGTTCGGCTTCCAGGGGCCGTGCGTCGCGGTCGACACGGCGTGCTCGTCGTCGCTCGTCGCCGTTCACCTCGCGTGTCAGAGCCTGCGAGCGGGCGAATGCACGCTGGCGCTCGCGGGCGGCGTCAACGTCGTGCTCCTGCCCGACGCGATGGTGCTCTTTTCCAAGTGGGGCATGCTCGCTCCCGACGGGCACTGCAAGACGTTCGACGCGACCGCGGACGGCTTCGTGCGCGGCGAGGGGTGCGCGGTCCTCGCGCTCCGGCGCTTGTCCGACGCGCTCGCGGCGGGCGATCCGATTCTCGGAGTCATTCGCGGTTCCGCGATCAACTCCGACGGACGGAGCAGCGGGCTCACGGTGCCGAGCGGCCCGGCTCAACGCCAGGTGCTGCAGTCGGCGCTCGCGAACGCGCGGCTCGAAGCGAGCGACATCGATTACGTGGAAGCTCACGGCACCGGCACGCCCCTCGGCGACCCCATCGAGGTCGAGGCGCTCGGCGCGGTGCTCGGACGCGGACACTCCACGGAGCGGCCGCTCCTCATCGGTTCCGTGAAGACGGGGCTCGGGCATACCGAAGCCGCGTCGGGCGTCGCGGGATTGCTGAAGGTGGTGATGGCGCTCGAGCACGAGGCGATCCCGCCGCACCTGCATTTTTCGCGGCCGAACCCGGGCATTCCGTGGGACCGGCTGCCGCTCAAGGTCGCGACCGGGCTCACACCGTGGCCGCGCGCTGAGCGCGCGCGACGCGCGGGCGTGAGCTCGTTCGGGTTCAGCGGCACGAACGCCCACGTCATTCTCGAAGAAGCGCCGGTGCCCGCGGCGGTCCGTGCGCCCGAAGATCGCGTGACTCTCGTCCCGTTGAGTGCCCGCGAAGAGAAGGGCTTGCGGGCGCTCGCGGCGCGTCTCGCCGAGTTCGTCGCGAAGGAGCCGGACGTTTCGCTCGCCGACGTCGCTCGAACGCTCGGCAGCGGGCGCTCGCATCTTTCCGAACGCGCGGCGCTCGTCGTGGACTCGAAGGCGAGCCTCGTGACGGAGCTCGGCGCGCTCGCGGCAGGCCGAGCTCCGTCGTCGGGCGCCGCCGGGCGACTGAACGCCGGGGAGCGCTTCAAGGTCGCATTTCTGTTCACCGGGCAAGGCGCGCAATACGTCGGGATGGGTCGCGGTCTCTACGCGAGCGAGCCCGTGTTTCGCGAGGCGCTCGACCGGGCCGCGGCTATCCTGGCGAGGCGACTCGATCGGCCGCTGATCGAGTTACTCTTCGGCACCGAGGGCGGGGCGTCTCCTTTGTCGCAGACCGCCTACACCCAGCCAGCCCTGTTCGCGCTCGAATACGCGCTCGCCGAGCTCTGGGCGAGCTTCGGCGTCACGCCGGCGGTCGTGCTCGGCCACAGCGTCGGAGAATACGTCGCCGCGACCGTCGCCGGCGCGATGACGCTCGAAGAGGGCCTGACGCTCATCACCGAGCGCGGGCGCTTGATGCAGGCCCTGCCCGCGGGCGGAACGATGGCCGCCGTCTTCGCGAACGCGGACGAGGTCTCGCGCCGGGTCGAACGAACGGCGGGGCGCGTCTCCGTCGCCGCCTTCAACGGACCCGAAGAAACGGTCGTTTCGGGCGACGCTCCGGCCGTCGCCGAGCTTTGCGCCGCCGCGACGGCGGACGGCATCCAGAGCCGGCAGCTCGACGTCTCGCACGCGTTCCACTCGCATCGTCTCGACCCCATGCTCGACGCGCTCGAACGGAGCGCGAGCGCCGTCCGCTTCGCGCCGCCGCGCGTGCCGCTCGTCTCGAACCTGACGGGCGCGCCGTTCCCGAGTCAGTCGGCGCCGGACGCGACGTACTTCCGGCGCCACGCGCGGGAGCCCGTGAGGTTTCTCGACAGCATCGCGGCGCTGCGCGGCGCGGGCGTGAACGCGCTCGTCGAGATCGGCCCGCATCCGACCCTGCTCGGTCTCGTCGCGCGCGCGACGCCCGGCGCGTCGTGGTCCACGGCCGCATCGCTCCGGCGCGGGCGCGACGATTCACGGGAGATGCTCGGCGCGCTCGGCACGCTCTACACGCGCGGCGCGCCCGTCGCGTGGGACGCCGTGCGCCGCAGCGAAAGCGCGCGGCGCGTGGCGCTCCCGACCTACCCGTTTCAACGCGAGCGACACTGGTTCGCGAAGAGCGCGCGCGCCGAGGCACGCGCGGCGCAGGGTCACCCGCTGCTCGGCGTGCGGCGCGACCTCGCGAGCGCGCCGGGCACGCACACGTGGGAGACGACCCTGAGTCTCGAGAGTCATCCGTGGCTCACCGATCACCGCGTGCAAGGCGAAGCGATCGTCCCGGCGACGGCGTTCATCGAGATCGGACTCGCCGCGGGCGCCGAAGTGCTCGGACACGGCGCCGCTCAAGCGCTCCGCGTCGATCAAATCAACAACAAGAAGCCCCTGCTCTTGCGCGACGGCGAAGAGCGCACCGTGCAGACGACGCTCACGGTCGAACCGGACGGGCGGCGCGCCCGACTGAGCGTCAGCAGTGCGTCGAAGGGGTCGCCTTGGGTCGAGCACGCGACGGCGTCGATCGCCAAGGAAGACGCGCTCGACGCGGCGTCGAAGTCGGGTTTGGAAGCGGCGGCGCGCGAACGCTGCGCGGCGCACGTCGACGGCGCGAGCTTCTACGAGACGCTCGCGCGCGCCGGCAATCAATGGGGCGAGTCCTTCCAGGGCTTGAGGGAGGCGTGGCTCGGCGAGAACGAAGCCGTCGCGCGCGTCGAGCCGCCCGCAGCCGTCGCCGCCGAGACCGGGCGCTACAGGTTCCATCCGGCGCTCTCGGACTCGTGCGGCCATTGCTTGGTCGCGGTCGTTTCGAACGTGGACGCGCGCCGCGCGACCAACGTCGGCGCCTTCGTCGGCGGCGGTGTCGAAGCGATTCGCTTCCATCGGCCGCCGTCCGGCGCGCGGCTCTGGGTGCACGCCGAGCTCCGGCCGAACACCGGCGAAACACGCGATCGCGTCGTCGTCGGCGACGTGCGCGTCTACGACGAGACGGGCATCGTGAGCGAGACGCTCGGGGCGCGGCTCGTGTACCTCGACGTCGCCGCAGGGCCCGCCGTCGCCGGCCGCGATTGGTACTACGAGGTGCGCTGGGTCGAGCGGGAAGCGCCGAAGCAGCCCGAGTCCGCTTCCGCCGGCACGTGGTTGATCCTCGCGGATCGCGGCGGCGTCGCCGAAGCACTCGCCGAACGGCGCCGTGCCGCGGGCGGGAAAGCGCTGCTCGTAAAGCCCGGCTCCGGCTTTTCCCTCGACGGCGACCGCGCGACGCTCGACGTGACCGATCGCGCGGCGCTCGGCCGCCTGCTCGAGCAGACGCCCGGAGCGAGCGCCATCTTGCACGTGTGCTCGCTCGGCGCGAGCGCGGGCGAGGCCCTGAGGCTCGGCCCGGAGAGCGCCGTCGCGGTGCTCGAGGCGCTCGTGGCGCAGAAGGGCTCACGCCCGGCGCGGCTCTGGCTCGTGACGGCCGACTCGCAGCAGGCACGCGCAGAAGACGCTTGCTCGGCGCCGTTCGCGGCCTTGCTGTGGGGCCTCGGACGCTCGCTCTCGGCCGAACACGCCGAGCTCTGGGGCGGCCTGGTCGACCTCGCGTCGGGCGCGCCCCCGAGCGAGCTCGCGCGTGATCTCGAACGCGAGCTCGCTCACAGCGACGACGAAGACCAAGTCGCCTGGCGTGACGGCCGTCGCTACGCGCCGCGGCTCGCGCGCCGCGCTCCGGCGGAGCCGCACGCCGGGACCTCGGTCTCGGCCGACGGCGCCTACCTCGTCACGGGAGGTCTCGGCGGGATCGGGCTCGCCGTCGCCGGCTGGCTCGTCGCGCGCGGCGCGCGGCACGTCGTGCTCGTCGGGCGCACGCCGCTCCCTCCGCGCGAGCGCTGGGCCGAGCTCGAGGGCGCCGCGACCGCCGACGCGCGACGCGTGGCCGCCGTTCGCGAGCTCGAAGCGAGCGGCGCGCGCATCGAAACGGTAGCGCTCGACATCGGCGCCGACGGCGCGCTCGAGGCCTGGCTCGCCGCGCGGCGCAAGCGCGGAGAGCCGCCTTTGCGCGGCATCGTTCACGCCGCCGGTGTGCTGGAGTTCAAGCCGCTCGCCGAGGAGAGCGCCGAAAGCTTGCGTCGCATGCTCGCGCCCAAAGTCGCCGGAGCGTGGCGCCTGCACGCGGAGCTCGCGACCGAGCCGCTCGATTGGTTCGTCGCCTGCTCGTCGACCTCCGCGCTCCTGCGCTCGCCGCTGCTCGGCGCGTACGCCGCGGGCAACGCGTTCCTCGACGCCCTCGCTCACCACCGCCGGGCGAAGGGACTGCCCGCGCTCAGCATCAACTGGGGCACCTGGGGCGAAGTCGGCATGGCGGCGGACGCCGAGCGCGCGCGAGGCGGCGGCTTGATGCAAGGGATGAGCGCGATGTCGACCGCCGCCGCGCTCTCGGCCCTCGACGAGCTCGTGGCGAACGGCGCGGTCCAGGCCTGCGTCATGCCCGTCGACTGGCAGCGGCTCGCGCACGCCTATCCCGCGTTCGGCAAGGATCCGTTTCTGCGCGAGCTCGTCGACGTGAGTGACACGGCGGCGCCGGCGCGCGGGCGCAACGGCGCCACGATCTCCGCGCTCCGCGCGGCCGACGACGCCACGCGCCCACAGCTCTTGGTCGGCTATCTGCGCGAAGAAGCGGCTCGCACGCTCGGCATGCGTCCCGACGACGTCGATCCGGCCGTCTCGCTCTCCTCGATCGGGTTCGATTCGCTGATGGCGGTCCAGCTCAAGAGTCAAATCGAGGCCGATCTCGGCGTCGTGGTGCCGATGATTCGGTTCTTGGAGGGCCCGAGCCTGAATCAAATCATGGAGTCCTTGGTCGACGCCGGTCGCGCGCTCGCGGCGCCGCCGAGCGAAGCCGCCGGCAACACGTGGGAGGAGGGCTCGATATGAGCGGCCTCGACCTCATGCGGGAGCTCCAGGCGCGCGGCGCCGAGTTCTGGTTCGAGGGCGATCGCCTGAGGTTCCGCGCGCCCCGCGGCGTCGTGCAGGACGACCAGCGCGCGGTGCTCGCCGCCGAGCGCGCGGAGCTCGTAGGCGCGCTCCGCAGCGAAGCCGAGCGGTCGTCACGCACCTTTCCGCTGTCGTTCAGCCAGCAGTCGCTGTGGCTCTTGAACCAACAAGCGCCCGACAGCGCGGCCTATCACGTCGCGCTCTGCGTGCGCGTCTTGAGCCCGGTCACGCGACCCGCGCTCGCTCAAGCCGTCCAGGCGCTCGTCGATCGGCACGCCGCGCTTCGCACGACGTACGCCTACGACGAGCATGGCTCGCCGTCGCAGCGCGTGGCCGGCGCGAGGTCCGCGTCGTTCGAGACGTTCGAGCTCCCGGGAGCGTCCGGGGCCGAGCTCCGCCGCGCGGTGGAAGCCGACTACGTGCGTCCGTTCGACCTCGAGCAGGGACCGGTGATGCGCGTCTCGCTCTACACGGTCGCGCCCGCCGACCACGTGCTCCTGCTCACGGTGCATCACATCGCGGCCGACGGTTGGTCGCTCATGACGCTCACCGACGAGCTCTTCAGGCTGTATGCGGAAGCGAACGGGGGCCCCCCCGCGCAACTCCCGCGCCTCGCCGTCGAGTACAGCGACTACGTCACGTGGCAGTCGGAGTTCCTGGCCGGCGCCGAAGGCGAGCGTCTCTGGCAGATCTGGCGCGAAAAACTCGCTCCCCCGCGCGCTCCGCTCGAGCTGCCCACGTCGCGACCGCGGCCGGAGCTCCCCGAGTTCCGCGGCGCGTCACTGCCGGTCGAGCTCGACGCCGAGCTCACTCTGGCCCTCAAACAACACGCCGTCCGCGAAGGCACGACGCCGTTCGTCTGGCTGCTCGCCTGCTTCCACGCGCTGCTCTTCCGCATCACCGGCGCCAGCGACGTCATCGTCGGAACGCCGACGTTCGGACGCAGCAAGTCCGAGTTCATGCGCGTCGTGGGTGATTTCGTGAACTCGGTGCCGCTGCGCTCGCGACCCGGCGACGCGCTCGCCTTCAACGCGCTCGTGGCGCAGCTCAAGCGCGCGACGGTGGACGGCCTCGATGCGCAGGAGTTTCCACTGTCGCTGCTCGTGCAACGGCTGCATCCCGAGCGCGACTCGAGCCGTTCGCCGCTCTTCGACACGCTCTTCATCCTGCAGCGCTTCGATCAGTTCAAGCAATTCCAGTCGCTGCTCGCCGGCGACGACGGTGAGCCGCCCGTCGAGATTGCGGGGCTCGCGCTCGCGCCTTACCCGCTGTCGCAGCAAGAGGGTCAGTTCGACTTGGCCCTCCAGATGGTCGAACGCGACGGCGTCCTTCACGGCGTCTTCAAGTACCGCACCGATTTGCTGGATGAAGCGACGGTGAAGGAGTGGGCTCGCGTCTACGGCGCCCTCGTTCGCGCGGTCGTCGCGAATCCGGAAGTCACGCTCGGTTCCTTGCCGGCACCCGCCGTCGCGCCCGGCAACGGCGTCGCCGCGCTCCTCGCACGTTTGCAGAAGAGCGACGTGCAGCTCAGCGTGAGCGGCGGCAAGCTCAAGGTCAACGCGCCGAAGGGCGCGCTCACCGACGAGCTCAAAGCCGCGATCGGCGCGCAGCGCGAAGCGATCATTCGAGCGCTCGAGGACGGCCGCCAGGCGAGCGGCCGCGACGAGCTCACGCGCATCCCGCGCACGGGGCAGCTGCCGGTGTCGTCGGCGCAGCAACGCCTCTGGTTCCTCGACCGGATGGAGCCCGGCAAGTCGCAGTACAACATCGGAGCGCGTCTCGCCTTGCTCGGACCGCTCGAGCCCGAGCTCCTGAAGCGCACGCTCGACGAGCTCACGCGCGACCACGAGTCGCTGCGGACGACCATCGGCGAGCGTGACGGCGGGCCCGACGTTCGCATTCACGAGCCGAGCCCGGCGCGCTTCGAGTTCGTCGATTTGAGCTCGTCGCCGCCGGAAGCCGCCGAGACCGAAGCGACCCGCCTCATCGCCGAGCTGCTGCGCAAGCCGTTCGACCTCGGGCGCGGACCGCTCGCGGCCTACCTGCTCGTGCGGCTCGCGCCCGAGCGGCACGCGTTCGCGATGTGCTTCCACCACGCCATCTCGGACGGCTGGTCGATGCTGATCGCGTTCCAGGAGATCTGCCGGACGTACGACACGCTCGCGCGCGGGGGCACTCTCGAGCAGCGCGCCGCGACCATCGACTACGTCGATTACGCCGCTTGGGAGCGCAAGCGCCTGCAGTCGCCGCAGACGACCCGCGAGCTCGCGTTCTGGAAGAAGGAGCTCGCGGGGTTGCCGGCACTCCTGGATTTGCCGACCGATCGCCCGCGGCCCGCCAAGCAAAGCTTCGTCGGCGGCCGGCTGAATTTCTCGTTCGACCCGGCGCTCGTCGAGGCGGTGAAGCGGCTCGCGCGCCAGCAGGAAACGACGCTCTTCATGCTGCTGCTCGCCAGCTGGCAGCTGCTCTTGCACCGCGTCTCGGGGCAGAGCGATCTCGCGGTCGGCTCGCCCGTCGCGAACCGTGAGCTGCCTGCGTTCGAAAGCGTCGTCGGCTGCTTCGTGAACAACGTCGTCTTCCGCAGCCGGCTCGACACGTCCGTTTCGTTCGCCGAATACCTCGGGGCGGTGAAGAACACGGCCCTCGCCGTGTTCGAGCAGCGCCAATTGCCGTTCGACGTGCTGGTGGACGGCGTGCGCCCCGAGCGCAGCACGAACCACGCGCCCATCTTCCAGGTGCTCTTCACGCTTCAGTCGTTCCTGCAAGAGGTGCCGCCGGTGCGTGGACTCGAGATCCGAACGCTCGACACGCCCGACACCGGCATCGCTCGCTTCGACCTCGCGCTCGAGCTCGCCGAGTACGAGGGGCGCTTCCGCGCGATGTACGAGTACTCGAGCGACCTCTTCGACGAAGCCACGATCCGGCGTTTGCACGCGCGTTTCGAGAAGTTGCTCGCGGCCCTGGTCGCCGAGCCGAACGCGCGCGTCGGCGAGGTGTCGCTGCTCGTGCCCGAAGACGAGCGGCTGCTCGCGAGCTGGAACGCGACCGAGCTCGAGCACGATCGCTCGCGCACGATTCACGGCCTGCTCGAGGCGAGCGCGCGCGAGACGCCCGACGCCGTGGCCGTGGTCGCGGCGAGCGGCAGCCTGACGTACCGGGAGCTCGACGAGCGCGCGAATCGGCTCGCGCACCTGCTGCAGCAAAAAGGCGTCAAGCGCGGGGCGCTCGTCGCCGTGTGCGTCGATCGCACGGCGGACATGCCGGTCGCGCTCGCCGCCGCGCTCAAGGCCGGGGCCGCGTACGTGCCGCTCGACCCGGGGCATCCGGCGGACCGGCTCCGTTACGTGCTCGAGGACGCGGGCGTGGCGTGCGTCATCACGCTCTCCGAGTTCGCGCCGCTGCTCGGCACGCAGGTGCCGTCGGTGCTGCTCGATCGCGCCGAGGACGAGCTTTCGCGCGCGCCCGCGACGCCCGTGGGCGTCGCCGTCGAGCCCGCCGATCTCGCCTACGTGATTTACACCTCGGGCTCGACGGGCAAACCGAAGGGCGTCGAGGTGGAGCACCGCAACGTCGTGGCCTTCCTCGAGGCCATGCGCCGGGCGCCCGGGTTCACGCGCGCGGATCGGCTGCTCGCCGTCACGACCTTGTCCTTCGACATCGCCGGCCTCGAGATGTGGTTGCCCCTGAGCCTCGGCGCTCGCATCACCGTTGCGTCGCGCCGCGACGCGCTCGACGGCGAGCAGCTCATGGCGATGCTCGCGGAGCACCAGATCACGGTGCTTCAGGCCACCCCCGCGACTTTTCGCCTCTTGATCGAGTCCGGCTGGACCGGCAAACCAGATCTCAAGGTGCTCTGCGGCGGTGAAGCCCTCCCGCGCGACCTCGCGCAAGGTTTGCTCGAGCGCGTCGGCGAGCTTTGGAACGTGTACGGGCCGACCGAAACGACGGTCTGGTCGACGGTCACGCGCATCGAGGACGCGAGCGCGCCCATCACGATCGGCCGTCCCATCCACAACACCCGCATTCACGTTCTCGAGCCCTCGGGCCGGCTCGCTCCGATCGGCGTGACCGGCGAGCTTTGCATCGCGGGTGAGGGCGTGGCCCGCGGTTATCGCAACCGGCCCGAACTCACGGCCGACAAATTCAAAGAACTGACCATTGCGGAGGGGGGCCGCCCCGAACGTCTATACAAGACGGGTGATATGGCGCGGATTCGCAGCGACGGCCGCATCGACTTTTTGGGCCGGCGCGACCACCAGGTCAAAATCCGCGGTTATCGCATCGAGCTCGGTGAGATCGAGGCGGCGCTCGCGGCGCACCCGGGCGTGAAGGAGTGCGTCGTCGTCGCGCGCGAGGACACGCCGGGCGACCAGCGCCTCGTGGCCTACGCGGTGGAAGACGGCGCCCCGCTCGACGCCGAAGCCGCGCGCGCGACGCTCCGCAAGACGCTCCCCGAATACATGTTGCCGAACACGTTCGTGACGCTCGCCGCGCTGCCGCTCACCCCGAACGGAAAGATCGACCGCAAGGCGCTGCCCGCGCCGCAAGCCCAAACGGTGCAAGCCGAGGAGCAACCCGACGTGCTGATGACGCCTGTGCAACGGCGCGTCGCGGCCGCATGGAAACAGATACTCAAGGCCAATCGCGTGGGGCTCTACGACAACTTCTTCGACATCGGCGGCCACTCGCTGCTCGTCGTGAAGCTCCACGCCGCCCTCAAGCGCGAATTCTCGCGCGACATTCGACTGGTCGACCTGTTCCAATGGACGACCGTGGCGGCGCAGGCCGAGCGGCTGTCGAGCGCGGCGACCGGTCAGGACGCAATCGAGCGTGCGAAGGCGCGCGCCGCGAGGCAGAACAATGGCTGAAGGCACCCCTCGCCACGCGGTCGCCATCATCGGCATGGGCGGGCGTTTTCCCGCCGCGGCGGACCTCGACGCGTTCTGGCGCAATACGCGTGAGGGCGTCGAGGTTTTGGTGGACGTGAGCGACGCGGACCTCGAACACGCGCGGGTCGATCCGCGCTTGAGCTCGCTGCCGAATTACGTGCGCAAGGCGACGGTGCTCGAGGACGCGGAGACGTTCGACGCCGGGTTTTTCGGCGTCCCGCCGCGCGAAGCGCAGATCATCGACCCGCAGCAGCGGGTGTTCTTGGAATGCGCGTGGGAAGCGCTCGAGCACGCCGGCTACGCGGGCGGTGCGTCGGGACAAGCGGTCGGCGTGTACGCCGGTGCCGCCATCAACAGCTACCTCGTCACTCAGCTGCTGCAAAATCCGCCTTTCGTCGCGTCCGTCGGCGGGTATCAGGTGATGCTCGGCAGCGACAAGGACTACCTCGCGACGCGCGTGTCGTACAAGCTCGACCTCCGCGGGCCGAGCATCACCGTTCAGACCGCGTGCTCGACCTCGCTCGTCGCCATCGTGCTCGCTTGCCGCGCGCTCGCCCACGGGGAGTGCGATCTCGCGCTCGCCGGCGGTGTCTCGATCCAGGCGCCGGCACGCGCAGGCTACCTGTTCGAGGAGGGCATGATTCTCTCGCCCGACGGGCACTGCCGCCCCTTCGACGCCGAAGCGCACGGGACGCGCGGCAGCAACGGAGCGGGCGCCGTCGTGCTCAAACGGCTCGAGGACGCGTTGCGCGATCGCGACACGATCCACGCCGTGGTGCTCGGCGGCGCGCTCAACAACGACGGCGCGGGGAAGGCCGGTTACACGGCGCCGAGCATCGAGGGACAAGTCGAAGTGATCGCCGCCGCGCAGGCGCTTGCCGGAGTGAACCCGCGCAGCATCACGTACGTGGAGGCGCACGGAACCGGCACGCAGCTCGGCGATCCGATCGAGATCGCGGCGCTCACGCAAGCCTTTCGCGCGGCCACGCCCGACATCGGCTTCTGCCGGCTCGGTTCGCTCAAGGCGAGCCTCGGCCACCTCGACGCCGCGGCGGGCGTCGGTGGAGTCATCAAGGCGACGCTCGCGCTCGAACATGCCGAGCTGCCGCCGCTCGTCAATTTCCGAAGCCCGAACCCCGCGCTCGCGCTCGAAACGAGTCCGTTCGTCGCGAGCAACGAGGTCGCGCCCTGGGTCTCCGACGGACCGCGCCGCGCGGGAGTGAGCGCCTTCGGCATCGGCGGCACGAACGCGCACCTCGTGCTCGAACAGGCCCCCGCGGCGCCGCCGCCCGAGCCGGCACGCAGCGCGGAGCTCCTGGTTTTGTCCGCGAGGTCGAGCGCGGCGCTCGAGCGCTCGACGGCTCGCCTCGCCGCTCACCTGCGCGCCCATCCCGACGTCGCCCTGGCCGACGTCGCCTTCACCCTCGGCGTGGGCCGGCGCGCACTCGCGCATCGTCGCGCCGTCGTGGCGCGTGACGCGCTTCACGCCGCCGAATGTCTGGAGCAAGCCGGCCGTCCGCCGGTGCTGTCGGGGACGCACGAAGGTGCGGCGCCGCCCGTCGCGTTTCTTTTCAGCGGACAGGGCAGCCAGCACGCGGGCATGGGGCGCGAGCTCTACGCCGAGGAGACCGTCTTTCGCGACGCATTCGATCGCTGCGCCGCGATCCTCGAGCCCGAGCTCGGCTTCGATTTGAGGAAGCTCGTCTTCGCCGAGGACTCGAAGGCGGCGCTCGACGAGACGGCGACGACCCAACCCGCTCTCTTCGCCGTCGAGTACGCGCTCGCGTCGCTGTGGCTGTCGTGGGGCGTGAAGCCCGCGGCGATGCTCGGTCACAGCATCGGCGAGTACGTCGCGGCGCATCTCGCCGGCGTGATGTCGCTCGAAGACGCGCTCAAGGTGGTCGCCGCGCGCGGCCGCTTGATGCAACAGCAACCGCCGGGCGGCATGGCGGCCGTTCACCTCGCGCCGAACGAAATCGAGCGCTTCCTCGAGAGCGGCGTCGAAATCGCCGCGCAGAACGCGCCGGGGCTCTGCGCGCTCTCGGGCCCGCGCGACGTGCTCGCACGGGTTCTCGAGCGCATGGCGGCGGCGGGCATCGAGTCGCGTCCCCTGCACACGTCGCACGCCTTCCACTCGGCGATGATGGAGCCCGCGCTCGCGCCGTTCCTGCGCGTGGTCGAGAGCGTGAAGCTCTCGGCGCCGTCGGTTCCTTACGTCTCGAACCTGACCGGAACCTGGATCACCACGGAACAGGCGACGAGCCCGAGCTACTACGCGGATCACCTGCGCCGCGCCGTGAAGTTCGAAGCGGGCGTCCGCACGCTGAGCGCGGATCCGTCGCTCCTTTTGCTCGAAGTCGGTCCCGGCAACGCGCTCGCGTCGCTCGCTCGGCTGACGCTCGGCGCGGCGGGGGGCCGGCGCGTCATCGCCTCGCTCTCGCACCCGCGCGAACGGCGCCCCGAGCTCACGGCCATGCTCGAAGCGGCCGGCCGCGCTTGGCTCGGCGGCGTCGAGCTCGCCTGGAAGGGCGTCGAAGGTTCTCGGGCGGTGGGGCGCGTTCCGTTGCCGACGTACCCCTTCGAACGGCAGCGCTACTGGGTCGATCCCGTCGACGAACCCGTGGCGTCTCAACGCTCGCGTCCGAGCGCGAAGGTCGGCACGTTCCTCTACGCGCCGACTTGGACGCGCGACGACTCGACGCTCGTCGCGAACGCGCGAGTCGACGGCGTTTGGCTCGTGCTCGGGACCGAGGGACCGCTCGCGAGCGCCGTCACGGCCGCGCTGGCCGCCGCCGGAGCCGATCCCGTCTTCGTCGAGGCCGGCGCCGAGTTCGCCGAGGTCGGCGCGGGGCGCTTCCGCGCGCGTCCCGGCAACGAGGAGGACCTCGCGCGCGTCGTTCAGGCAGCCGGCAAGCGCGGGCCCCTCGGGGGCGCGCTCCATCTCTGGAGCATGGACGCGACTGCGGCGAACGCGAGACTCCTCTGCTACGAGTCGATCGTCGCGCTCGCCGCCGCAATCGAACCGGCGTCGCGCGAGCGCCCGCTGCGGGTCATCGTCGCCACGGCCGAAGCGGAGAGCGTCCTCGACGAACGCAGCGTCTGCCCGGAAGCAGCGAGCGTGGTCGGGCCCGCCATCGTGCTCCCGGTCGAAGTCCCGACGCTCGGCGTGCGGGCGGTCGATTTCGACGCCTCGACCGCGCCGGTGGCGACCACCGCACGCGCACTCGTGGAAGAAGCGGCGGCAACCGACGCGGAACGCCTGGTCGCGCGCCGTCGCGGCCGGCGCTGGGTGCGTCGCCTCGAGCCCCTCGCGCTCCCGCCCGCAGAGCCAGGCTCGCTGCCGCTCAAGCGGGGCGGCGTCTACCTCGTGACGGGCGGCCTCGGCGGGCTCGGCCTCACGCTCTCACGCTGGCTCGCGGCCGAGGTCGGCGCGCGCTTGGTGCTCACGGCCCGCACGGCGGTCCCTCCGCGCGAGACGTGGGACGAGTGGCTCGCGACGCATCCGGCCGACGAGCGCTCGTCCGAGAACATTCGCGCGCTGCGCGAGATCGAAAAGGCGGGCGGCGAAGTCCTCGTGGTGGCGGCCGCCGCCGAGGACGAAGCGGCGATGCGCGGCGTCGTCGCGCAGGCGCGCGCACGCTTCGGCACGATCGACGGCGTGTTGCACGCGGCCGGGTCGCCTGGCTCGGGCAAGTTCGCGCTCGGCCTGCGGAGTGCGCAGGAAGTCGACGCGACGTTCGCACCGAAGGTCGCAGGACTCGCCGTCTTGTCGCGGATCCTCGGTGACACGCCGCTCGATTTCGTCGTGCTGTTCAGCAGCATGAGCGCCATCATCGGCTCACTCGGCCTTTGCGATTACGCCGCGGCGAACGCCGTGCTCGACGCGTTCGCAGAGTCGGCGCAGCCTCCGGCAAGCTGGAAGCGCGTCATCGCCATGGATTTCGGCCCCTGGCGCGACGTCGGCATGGCGGCCAAGCTCGTCGTTCCCGAAGCCCAACGCGCGGCCCGCGAAGCATTCATGCGAACGGCGCTCGGCCCGGCCGAGGGCGTCGACGCGTTCGCGCGTGCTCTCGCCTCGGGCCGCTCTCGCGTCGTCATCACTCCGTTCGACGTCGCTGCGGCGCTCGGCGCCGCTCCCGAGGTCGATCACCTGACGGGCGTCGAGACGCCGGCGTCGGTGAAATCGACCTCGAGCGCGGTGCCCCGCCCGAACGTCTCCGCCACGTTCGCCGCTCCCGAATCCGAGGCGGAGCAGCGCATGGCCGCGATCTGGAGCGAGCTCTTGGGCGTCGACGGTATCGGCGTGCACGACGATTTCTTCGAGCTCGGCGGCCACTCGCTGCTCGCGACGCGCGTGCTCGCTCGCGTCGATCAGACCTTCGGCGCGCGGCTCACGTTGCGCGACATCTTCGACGCTCCGACCATCCGGCGCTTGTCCGAAAAAGTGACGGCGCTCGCGCCCGCGGGCGGCGGCGAGAGCGAGCGGGAGGAGATCGAGTTTTGAACGCGGCGCGCTTCTTGTCGCACCTTCGCTCCATCGGCGCCGAAGTCGAGGTGAGCCAGGGGCGACTGCGCGTCACGATGGCGCGAGGCCAGCTCACCGAAGAGCTCAAGTCCGAGATCGCCGCGCAAAAAGGCGAGCTTCTCGCGCTCCTCACCCACGACCCCGAAAACGACGAGGTGCCGGCGCTCGCTCCCGGCGCGCCGCGGCCGCTCTCCTTGTTTCAGGAGCGGCTGTGGTTCATGTACCGCTGGCAACCGGAGAGCACCGCCTACAACATGGCGGCGCACTGGCTCAGCGACGGTCCGGTCGAAGTCGCGGCCGTCGTCGATGCCATCGTCGCCCTCGCCGAGCGACACGAGACCCTGCGCAGCTGCTTCCGCGAGAACGACGGGGTGCCCGAGGCGGTGGTGCTCGCGGGCGTGCCCGTCGAGGTCCGTGACCTGCGGGCGAAAACCGCCGCCGAACAGCGCTCGACCTTCGAGGCGGAACGCGCCCGCGAGCTCCATCGTCCCTTCGACCTCGGCAAGGAGGCGCCGTCGCGCTTCATCGTGTATCGCGTCACCGACGACCGCGTGCTCACGCTGCTCGTGGCGCACCACATCGCCGTCGACGCCTGGTCGATGGGGCTCGTCGGCAGTTACGTGACCGCGGCGTATGCCGGTACGCCGCTGCCCGCCGCGCCGACGCGAAGCTACGCCGACTACGCGGCGTGGCAGCGCAGCAAGCTCGACGCCGACGCGCTCAAGACGGATCTCGACTGGTGGCAGAGCTATCTCGCGGGCTCGCCCGCGCTTTCGACGCTGCCCTCGAACCGCCCACGGCTGACCTCGCCGCGCGGCGCGACTCGCGAATTTCGCTTCGATCGCGCCCTCTCGGAAGGGGTGCGGTCGCTCGCGCGCCAGTCGCGCGTCACCGTGTACATGGCGCTCACGAGCGCCCTCGCGGCCGCGCTCCACTGGTACTCGGGTCAGGAGCGACTCTTGCTCGGTAGTCCGATGGGCCTGCGCGAGCGACCCGAGTTCGAGCGCATGATCGGTCCGTTCGTGAACGTGCTCGTGCTCAAGCTCGACCTCGCGAACGATCCGACGTTTTCGGAGCTCCTCGTGCGCGCGCGCGGCGCCGTGCTCGACGCGCACGCTCATCGCGACGTGCCGTTCGAGCGCCTCGTGCAGCGGTTGAAGCCCGCGCCGGCCCCCGGCCACGCGCCGCTGTTCCAGGCCGCGGTGGTGCTCCACAACGGCCCCGACGCCGTCGCCATCGAGAGCGGCGGGGCTCTCTTCGATTTGAGCTGGTTCGTCCGTGAGGTCGACGGCGAATTCGTCGGCGGGCTCGAGTATCGAACCGACGCCTACGAGGACGCCGCGATTGGCGAGCTCATCGCGCGCCTCGAAGCGATCTTGCGCGCCGCGGTCAAAAACCCCGAAGAGCGACTGGCGAGCTTGCCGCGGCTCAGCGAGGGCGAGCGTCCGCCCGCGCAGAAACCCCGCGACGGCGCGCCGGGCGCAGCGAACCAGGCAACGTCCCTGCTCGCCGACTTCGCGCGCGAGCTCGAGGCGGGGACGCTCCTCGCGTTCACCGAACGTCGCCCCGAAGGCGCGAGCGGACGCAAGACGTACTCCCTCGATTTTTCGGAGGTGCGCCGGGCGGCGCTCGCTCGCACCGCGACCGCCTCGAACGCGAGTCCGTCCGCGGTGCTCTGCGCGGCGTTCGTCGCGTTCGCTCACCGCTACGGCGGCCAAACCGAATTCTACGCGCCGCTCCTCGCGGACGCGCCGGGCTCGCCGGGGGTGCCGGTGCTCTTCGGTTTCCGCG
>DATJXW010000326.1:0-23971 GCA_035499895.1 Polyangiaceae bacterium
GACCTTGCGCACCTTGTCGAGCGGCAGCTCCATCTTCTCGGCGATCTCTTCCGGCGTCGGCTCGCGCCCGTACTCCTGCACGAGGTAGCGCGAGGTGCGGATGAGCTTGTTGATCGTCTCGATCATGTGCACCGGGATACGAATGGTGCGGGCCTGATCGGCGATCGCGCGGGTGATGGCCTGGCGGATCCACCAAGTGGCGTACGTGCTGAATTTGTAGCCGCGCTTGTACTCGAACTTGTCGACGGCCTTCATCAGGCCGATGTTCCCCTCCTGAATCAGATCGAGGAACTGTAGGCCGCGGTTCGTGTACTTCTTCGCGATCGACACGACGAGGCGCAGGTTCGCTTCGACGAGCTCGGCCTTCGCCTTCTCCGCCTTGCGTTCGCCCTGGCGGATCGCGACGTAGGTCTTCAAAAGGTCGTTCACGTCGACCTTGAGCTCTTCCTCCATCTTGCGCATGCCGCGCTGGGCGTTCTTCAGCGCCTCGTCCATCTCCTCGAGCTCGAGGCTCGAGACGCCGAGCTTCTTCGCGAGCATGTCCTGGCTCTGCGGATCGTCCTTCGCCTCGCGCAGCATGCGCTTGAGCTCGGACTTGCTCGACCCCGTCACCTTCTCGAGCTCGACCACCTTGCCCTGCGAGCGGTGGATGCGCTCGATCATGGCTTTGAGCTTCGCCACGATCTTGTCGATCGTCTTCTTGTTGAGACGCATTTCCTGCAGCGTCTTCACCAAGTCCTTCTTGTTGTCCGAGAATTCCTTGTCGATCGCCTTCTTGCGCACGTCGGCGACGCCCTTGCGCTCTTCGGCGAGCTCGGAGTTCTTCTTGTCGAGGCGCTTCACGCGATCGATGAGGCGAATGATGCGGCGGTCCGCCTCTTCCTCGTCGAACTCGTGCTCCTCGTCCTCCGCGTCGCGCACGATGTCCTTCACGCGCACCTTGTGGTTGCGGAGGCGCTCGCCGATGTCGATGATCTCGCGCACGGCGATCGGGCTCGAGAGAATCGACGAGAGCACTTCGTTCTCGCCCTCCTCGATGCGCTTGGCGATTTCGACTTCGCCCTCGCGCGTGAGGAGCGCGACGCTGCCCATCTTGCGCAGGTACATGCGCACCGGGTCGTTGCTCTTGTAGAGGTCGTCGTCGCCGCTCTTCGGCGTGGTCGACGTGGGCTGCCCGCTCTCGGCCGGCTCCTCGCCGTCGGCGCTCTTCGCCGGCGACTTCGCGGCCATTTCGTCCTCGCCGCCGCGGTGGGGCGCGATCTTGATGTTGTTCGCGTCGTCCACCACCTCGATGTCTTCGTCATCGAGCGCGGAGAGCACGTCGTCCATCTGGTCGGGACCCACGTCCTCGCCGGGCAACGCCTCGTGCACGTCGTCGTAAGTAAGAAACCCCTTGCTCTTGCCCAGGCTGATGAGCTGCTCTTTCGCGCTCTTGCCGCTGGGCTTCGCGCCGGACTCCGGCGCTGAGGAGGGTGAGCCGTCCTTCTGGGCTTTCGTCACCGAGGCTTTGAGCTTCGGTGGGGGCGAACCCTTCTTCGACTCGTTGACGGCAGGCTTCTTCGGGGAGCGCTCAGGCTTCTTCGATGGCACCGCTACCTCTTCTTATCCGCTTTGGACGTGTTCATACGCCGCGGCGTTCACGTGCTTTGTCCCAGACACGTCGCAAGACCGTAAGCTCGTCGTCGACGTTGCCGGTTTTCTCGAGTTGCTGGAGTTCGCTCATGCCGAGGGACTTTTCACGAGACAGATCGAACGACTCTAGCTTCCTCAAGTTTCCGACCAACTCGGCCTTAGCATCGACCAGGCTTTCATGCTTGGGCGCGGCCGAACGGGCGAGCGCGAATGGATGGATCGGAGCCGATAGCTTCGCAAGCACTACTTCCAGGTCGGTAATCCCCGCCTCGTGGGCCTGACGCAGTGCGGCAAGAGCGGCCGCCGTGTCACCTTCCAGCAACGAAGCGGCCTGCGCGACCTCGGTCGTGGCGAAAAGCTCGGGAAAATCCAGCAAAGCGCCTAGGATTTCGAGGCCGACCTCCTCGCGCCGGTCGCGGGACCGAGCTCTCGAGGGTGGTTGGATTTTGGGGACAGCCTGTGTGGGTGTCTGTATGCGCGACACGGCCGCTGCCAAATGTCGCTTCAAGGCGAGCACCGTTTTCACCTCGGCGTGCCCGAGGCCGAGACGCGCCGCCAGGCGGTCGGCGTGTTTTTCCGCGAGCGCGCGCAGGGCCGGGTCGTCCTCGCTCGAGACGAGCTCGATCACCTGCTGCACCTTGCGCGCCTGCGTCGCGGCGTCGCTCGTCGAGAAGCGATCGTCCAAGAGCTCTTCGATCAGGTACTCGATGACGGGTTGCGCGGCGTCGAGCACGCGCCCCGCCTGTTCGGCGCCGCCGCGGCGCACGAGCTCGTCCGGGTCGACGCCTTGCGGCAACGAAGCCACGCGCGCGGAGAGACCCGCTTCGCGACACACGTCGCGCGCGCTCCGCACCGCGCGGCGACCCGCTTCGTCCGGATCGAAGAGCAGGGTCACCTGTTGCGTGAAGCGGCGAATGCCGCGCGCTTGCTCGGCGGTGAACGCCGTGCCGAGCGGAGCGACGACGTTCTTCAAGCCGCGCGCGTGCATGCTCAAGACGTCGAAGTTGCCCTCGACGATCACCGCGCGGTCGAGCGTGCGCAGCGCTTGCCGCGCCTGATACAAACCGAAGACGGCCTCGCGCTTTTTGTACACGGGCGATTCGGGCGAGTTCATGTACTTCGCGGGCGGCTCGCTCGACGTGCTCGGCTCGTAGCCGAGCGCGCGCAGGCGTTCCGGCGGCGGTTCGTCGAGCGTTCGGCCGCTGAACGCGACGACGCGCCCCTGCCCGTCGAGCACCGCGAACATCAGGCGGTGTCGGAAGCGATCGTAGTAACCCGAGCCCGAGCGGCGCGGCATCACGAGCCCGACTTTTTCGGCCGCGCCGAGGCTCGCTCCCGCGTCGCGCAGGTGCTTCGTGAGCTCGTCCCAACCGAACGGCGCGTACCCGACGCGAAAGGCCTGGAGCGCGTCGGCGACGGGATCGGTCGGTGAAGCGGGCACGAGGCCACGCCGAGCGAGCTCGCGTTCGGCCGTGTCCTTGAGCGGGTGCTCGCGCAGCATGCGCTCGAAGAACGCAGCCGCTTGCGAGCCGATGTCGTAGAGCTCCTGTTGCCGGCGGCGCGCTTCGGTTTGCTGGCGCCGTTCGGCGTCGCTCGCCGTCTCGATCACGTCGATGCCGAGTCGCTCGGCGAGGTGGCGCACGGCTTCGATGAAGTCGAGCCCCTCCGTCTCTTGCACGAACTTGATCGCGTCACCCGACGCGTGGCAGCCGAAGCAGTGATAAAACCCGCGCTCGGGGTTCACGTGAAAGCTCGGCGTCTTCTCTTTGTGAAACGGGCAGAGGCCCACGTGGCTCCGCCCGCGCTTCTGGAGCTTCACGCTCTCGGAGACGACCTCCACGATGTTCGCGTCCCGCCGGACGCGATCGAGGGTCTCCTGACCGATCACATGGAACGCCGTAGCATTCTTTCGCCGGAGCCGAAGGGCCGAGCCGCTCTTGGTCCTTGACTGTTCATGCGTTCAGTATAGCATGGGGGCATGGTTCGGCGGCTTCTCCTCGAAAATCCGGCGAATCGCTTCGAGCGCTACCGCGTCGAATACGAGGAGGGCGCGCCCGAAGCGGCGCTCGAGATCTACGACGACCAGAGCCAGAGCATCCTGTCGGAAAACGACAGCCCCGATCTCGGCTTTCGCTTCAGCGTGAACCCGTACCGCGGCTGCCTGCACGGCTGCGCGTACTGCTACGCGCGTCCGTCGCACGAGTACCTCGGCTTCGGTGCGGGCAGCGACTTCGAGCGGAAGCTCGTCGTCAAACGGCGCGCGCCGGAGCTCCTCGCCGCGGCCTTCGAAAAGCGCAGCTGGGCGGGGGAGCTCGTCGTGTTCAGCGGGAATACGGATTGCTACCAGCCGCTCGAAAAGCAACTCGAGCTCACGCGCGGCTGCCTCGAGGTGTGCGCTCGGTATCGAAACCCGATCCACGTGATCACGAAGAGCGCGCTCGTCGAGCGCGACATCGATCTCTTGCAGACGCTCGTGAAAGAAGCGCACGCGAGCGTCACCGTGAGCATCCCCTTCCTCGACGTCGACGTGGCGCGCGCGATCGAGCCGTACGCGCCGCCGCCGAGCCGGCGCATCGAAGCGGTGCGGCGCTTGAGCGAGGCCGGCATCGGCGTCAGCGTCAACGTCGCGCCGCTCATTCCAGGCCTGAACGACCGAGAGATCGTGCCCATTTTGGAGGCGGTGCGCGACGCGGGGGCAACGGGAGCGGGCATCGTCCCCTTGCGTCTGCCGGGGAGCGTCGCGGAGGTGTTCACCGAGCGGCTCCGCGACGCGCTGCCGCTCGCCGCCGAAAAGGTGCTCACGCGCGTGCGTGAAATGCGCGGCGGCAAGTTGAACGATCCGCGCTTCGGCGCGCGCTTCGAAGGGAAGGGTCGCTACATCGAGACGGTGCTCGAGCTCTTCGAAGTGACGACGCGCCGGCTCGGCATGAACCGGCGCGAGATGACCACGAGCGTGCGGGCGAACACGTTTCGACGGCCCGGCCCGCAGCTCGAGCTCTTCGGGCGCGGCTGAGTGGTGGGAGTCGTCTTCGGGGGCGCCCGGCAGAGGCGGGACGGAGGCGGCTCGGGGGCTCAGCCGGGCTCGAGCACGATGGGATAGATGACGGTGACGACGCCGCCTTGGGGCGGGGGGAAGGCGAGCGTCGAGAAGCCTTTCAAGACGCACTCGATGACGTCGCAATCGAGCAGCGTCGACTCGGTGAAGCTCAGGTTCGAAACGGCGCCGTCCTGGCCGATGACGAAGCGCGCGTCGATGCGGCCGGCGAGGTTCGGATTACCCGCCAGGCCGGCTTCGTAGCAGCTCTTGAAGTCATCGTAGTGCCCGCGAACGATGGCTTGGATCTGCTCGGGCGGCAGGCGTCCCGCGACGCGTTTCGACTGCGGCTCGACACACCGAGACTCCGGCGCGGCGTCGAACGCGGTTCCTTCGATGCGACGTGGCGGCGCCCCCGGCGACAACGCGACGAAAGCGAACGAGGTCGGGAATCCGTCGGGGGGTCTCGGGACGGCGAGCTTCGCCAGCCCGCGCCGCACGCAAGCGAGGGCCCGGCAGTCGTCCGTGCTCGCTTCGCTGAGGGCCACCCCGTCGATCCGCCCGTCGCGGGCGAAGTCGAAGGCGAACTTGGCATTGCCGGCCTTCGAAAGCCGCTTCGTGCAGGAGCCGAGGCTTTCGAGCTTGGTCTCGACCTTGCTCGCGAGCGTCGCTTCCCACGCTTTCACGAGCTCCGGCCCCTTCAAACAATCCGTGCGCGCCTCGCTCACGAGCGGCCGGGGGCCGGTGATGGGCGGTCGCGGTCGCGCCCGGGCCACCGTGCCCGACGCGGCCGCCGGCGCAGCCCCGTTCGCGACGGCCAAGGGTGTCGCGGGTGGTGTCTCGGCGGGCCCGCGGGGCGCGCCCGCATCGCAACCGGCCGCGACGGCGAGCGAAATACGGAGCCACCCGAAGCGCACGCTTCGACGTTATCACCGCTCGGGTCGCGTCAGGTCCGCATCGCTTCGATCGGCGAGACGCGAGCGGCGCGCAGGGCGGGAAAGAAACCGCCGACGATGCCCATGAAGGCGCCGAACACGAGCGAAACCACGACGACGGTCGGGTTCGGATCGAACGAGAAGGTGACCTCTTGCCACGTCGCGAAGTTCATCATCGAGAGCTTGACGAAGCTCATGCAGAGCGCCGCGAGCACGCCGAGCACGCCGCCCCCGAGCGCGAGCACCGCCGACTCGAGCAGGAACGAAGTGAGAATCGAGAGGCGCGAGAAGCCGAGGGCGCGCAGCGTGCCGATTTCACGCTGGCGCTGCGAAACGGCGGCCTGCATCGTGATGAGCGCGCCGATCACGGCGCCGATCGAGATGAAGAACACGATGATGGCGCCCATCACCTTGATGAAAATCGCCGTCTGGCTCGACTGCTTCTCGTAGTAGCCGCTCTCGGTCAGCGCTTCGAGGCCGAGGCGCTTGTCGCTCTCCATCGTCGCCTTGAAGGCGTCGAACTTGCTCGGCGAGTCGAGCCGCACCGTCGCCGAGGACACGAGCCCTTCGCGGCCGAAGGACGAGCGCGCCGTGTCCACGTCGGCCCACACCTCCGATTCGAAGCTCGAGCCGCCGGATTCGAAGACGCCGACCACCTTCACGGAGCGGTTCTTCTTGAGCTCGAAGCTCTGGTCGAGGTCCATCCCCTGGTACTTGCCGCGCAACCCCTGGCCGATCATCACTTCGTCGGTGCCGGGCTTCGGCGGGCGGCCGGCGACGACGTGGACCTCCGGCCGCACCTCCATCGCCACGTCGGGGACGCCGCGCACGAGGACGTTGGCGATCTGCCCGTTCGTCCCGAGCTTTTCTTGCGCGATCACGACGACCACTTCGCCGGAAACGAGCGACTTTCCCGCCGCGTCGCGCTTCACGCCGGGCGCGCCCGCAATCAGGCTCAGCGTGTTCACCTCGAGGCTGCTCGCCATTTCGGTGTCGGAGCCCTTGCGGAGCACCATCGCGTTCTCGCTGCTGCCGGCGCCGACCATCGTCTTCGTGATGCCGGTCCCGAGCATGAACGCGGCGGCGAGCACGAAGACGACGAGACCCACGCCGAGCGCGGTCGCGAGCGTCGTGGTCTTGCGGACCATCAAACTGCGGACGTTGTACGAAAGAGGAATCACGCCGACCTCATCCGACGCGCCGAAGCGCCGAAACGACCTCGAGTTTGGCCGCGTTCCGAGCCGGAACGACGGCCGCAAGCGCCCCGAGCGCGAGCGCGAGCAAGAAGGAGAGCCCCGCCAGGTCCGGCGTCACGCGGAAGACGGCGAACATCTGCCCGAGGTTCTGCTCGAGCGCCGGCCCGATGCCGTTCTGGATCAGGGGATAACCGATGGCGAGGCCGACGAGCCCGCCGAGCGCGCCGAGCACGAGGCCCTCCACCAAAATGAATTGCACGATGTGCTTCGGCAAAAAGCCGATGGCGCGCAGCACGCCGTACTCGTGCGTGCGCTCGCGGACGCCCATGGCGATGGTGTTGCCCAGAATCAGCGCCATGATCGCCATCATCACGATGCTCACGATGCCGATGAGCTTCAAAATCGCCGAGATCATGCCGAGGAACGACGCCTGGAGCGCGCGTTCGCTCATGCTGATGGTCTGGATGTCGCGATCGTCGAACTTCTTGTCCACGGCGCGCGCGATTTCGGCGGCGCGCCCGGGGTCGTCCACCCGCGCCATGATCCAGCCGACCTGATCCTTCAAGCGCTCGGGGCGGGATTCGTCCAAGTACTTGTATTGGAACCAGAGCGTCGAGCGATCGACGGTCGGGCTCGTCGACGTGTAGATGCCGGCGATGTGAAACTCCCAGTCGCCCGGATAGATCGTGCCCTGGAGCACGATCTTGTCGCCGAGCTTCCAGCCCTTCTTCTTCGCGAGCACGTCGCCGACGAGCGCGCCCTCACGGTCCTCTTTCCAGGCCTGCACCTCGGCCGGCGAGACCTTGATCTCGTCGTACACCTTCAAGAAGTCGTCGGGCTCGGTCGCGATGGTGCCGAAGAAGTCGTCGAGGTGATTCGGATCCTTCGCGCCGAACCAGCTCGCGTGCGCCACCTGCTTCACGCCGGGGATGCCGCGCACCTCGTCCACGTAGCGGCGCGGGAGCTGCATGATGAAGCTCACCTTGTGGCGGATGCCGATGCGGTCGCGCGCGCCCTGCTCGGCCGACGCGCTCCACGACCAGATGAAGGTGCGGAGCAAGAGGAACGTGACCACCGCGACCATCACGCCGGCGAGCGTGAGGGAGGTGCGGAGCTTGTTCCGCAGGATGTTGCGCGCTGCAATCGTCGCGAGACCCATGCTCTTCTCCGCGGCTAATTGGCGAGCACGCCCTTGTCGAGGCGGTGCACGGTGCGCGCGCGCTCGGCGGCGGCCGGATCGTGCGTGACCATCACGATCGTCTTGCCGAACTCGGTGTTGAGCTTCTCGAGGAGCTTCAGGATCTCGTCCGCGCTCGTGCGATCGAGATCGCCCGTCGGCTCGTCGGCGACGATGATCTTCGGATCGGTGACGATGGCGCGCGCGATGGTGACGCGCTGCTCCTGACCGCCCGAGAGCTGACTCGGGAGGTGCTTGCCGCGATCCTCCAGGCCGACCGCGCGGAGCGCGATCTCGGCGCGCTTGCGCCGCTCGGCGGCGGGGAGCTTCGCGAGCAAGAGCGGGAGCTCGACGTTCTCGACCGCGGTGAGGACGGGCATGAGGTTGTAGGTTTGGAAAACGAACCCGATGTTCTGCGCGCGCCAGTGAGCGCGCTGCCCTTCGCTCATGGTCCCGATTTCGGAGCCGGCGACGACGAGGCGCCCCGAGGTCGGCTGGTCGAGGCCGGCGATGAGGTTCAGGAGCGTCGACTTGCCCGAGCCCGAGGGTCCCATCAGCGCCTCGAACGAGCCCTCGTTGATGCGTAAATCGAGCCCGGCGAGCACGTCGAGCTGCTCCTTCCCGCGGAAAAAGCTCTTACGCACCTTCTCAAGGCTGATGATCGCGCCTTTAGCTTGGCCCTCGACGCCTTCGTTCATGGCAGCCCTTCCTTAAACCACTTTGTCCCCGCCGCAAGCGGGTCCGCTCGCGACCGTCAACTACCGGACTTTTCTTTGACGGCTTGTCCGTCGGCGAGACCCGCGGGCGGATTCTTCACGAGCTTCGTGCCGGCGCCGGGACCGCGCGCGACCTCGAAGCCGCTGCCGAACGCGGGGCCGAGCGAGATGGGCGTCGCGCGCACCTTGCCGTCGTCGATGACGTAGACGACTTTGGCGCCGCCGAGCGTCGCGAGCGCGTCACCCGGCACGATGGTCTTCGGCGGCTCCTTGAGCTCGGCCTTGTCGAGCTCGCTCGTGAGGAAGCTCACGCGCGCGGCCATGTCGGGCAAGACGCCTTCGCGATCGTCCACGAACGCGACCTTCACGACCACGGTCGCCTTCGTGCGATTGACGCGCGGGGTGATCTCGAACGCCTTGCCGCGGAAGCGTTTGGTCGGGTAGGCGTCGAGCACGATCTCGCACGGGCCGCCCACTTTGACTTGCGAGAGGCGCTGCTCGGGCACGTCCGTTTCGACCTGAAGCGTCGAAAAATCCGCGACTTCGACGCCGCCCATGTCGACGGCGATGCCGGCCGGCTGGGGCGCGACCATCTCTCCGACTTCGGGCGGCTTGTTCACGACGGTGCCGTTCAGCGGCGAAACGACCTTGTACGACGCGAGCGTGACGTTCAGCGCCGCGACCTGCGCCGCGGCGGCTTTCGCGGCGGCGTCGGACGCCTTCACTTGTTCGTCGAGCGACGCGACGTGCGCTTCGAGATCCTCGGCGGTCGACTTCGGGCCGATGCCCTCCTTCGCCATGGCCTGGGCGCGCGTGAGCTGGATCTTCGATTCGGTGAGCTGGGCGCGCGCCGTTTGCGCGCTCGCTTTGGCCGCGGCTACCTGGCTCGCGGCGCTCGCGATGGCCGCCTGCACGTCCACCGGGTCGAGCTCGAGCAGCACGTCGCCCGCCTTCACCTCGGCGCCCTCACGGAAGTTCGATTTGACGACCTTGCCCGGAACCTTCGGCGCGACCTTCGACACGGACTGCGCGACGACATAACCCGTGGAGGTGAGTTCGACGCTCGCCTGGGCCGGGGATACGAGCGCGACCTCGGTCACGTCCACCTCGGTCTTGAATACCTTCGCCTCTAGGTACGGTAGACCGATTCGGTAGGCGGCGACCCCCACGCCCCCGACCACGATGAGCGCGAGCACGCGCCCGAACCAGCCGCCGCCCTTCGGCCGCGCCGGCGCCCGGTCGATGCGAAGCGCGGCAAGATCGCTGCTCAACTGGTCCGACATGCCCGAGCCTCCCTAGTAATGCCGAGCCTTCCGAGTCGCAATACACCCCTCGCGAAATGGCCATAGGGAAACGCCATAGGGTGCGTTGCCCCCGACCGAGCGCCCGGATGTGGTATTTCGCAGAGCCCTAGGTCCGACGCCGATCCCCGATGCGAAACCCGCTCAACCTTCGCAACGCCGCGACGCCGCGCTACCTCGAGACGTACGTCGAGAACCCGTACGCGAGCGAGAACCAGTTCGTCTCGCGTTCGCGCCGCAACGTCGACCCGTGGCCGACCTTCGAGGGCACTCGCGAGACGCTCCTCCCGTACCCGCACCTGCCCGCGTTGCCGAAGGCGGCGGAGTGTTACTTCCACTGCTGGGAGATCGCGTTCAAGAACTTCCGGCGCGCCACGAACGAGAACGGCTTCGTCTCCGACTACTCGTCGACGATGTACGACGACGCCCTCTTCATCTGGGACTCCGTCTTCATCACGCTCTTCGGTCGTTACGGCGACCGCGCCTGGAAGTTCCAGAACACGCTCGACAATTTCTACGCGAAGCAGCACCCGGACGGCGGCATCTGCCGTCAGCTCCGCGAAACCGACGGCACCGAGGTGTTCAGCCGCTTCGACCCGGCGGGCAGCGGGCCGAACCTGCTCGCCTGGAGCGAGTGGGAATATTATCGATTTCGCGGTGATCGAGCGCGACTCGCCGAGGTTTTCCCGCCGCTCGCCGCGCACGCCGAGTGGCATCGCCATTACCGCACCTGGCCGAACGGGAGCTATTGGGGCACCGGCTGGGCGACGGGCATGGATAACCAGCCGCGCACCCCGACCGGCGCCCACATCTGGTTCGATCACGCGCACCGGACCTGGGTCGATACGAACTTCCAGGCCGCGCTCAACAATCGCCTCCTCATCCGCATTGCGGAGGAGCTCGGTCGCGAAGAAGAAGTGCAAGCGTGCGCGGCCGAGAACGCGTCGCTCGTCCCCTGGATCAATCAGCACCTCTGGGACGAGGGTACCGGCTTTTACCACGACCTCCGTCGCGATCAGTCGCGCGCGACCGAGCTCAAGACCATCGGCGCGTACTGGGCGCTCCTCGCGCGCGCCGTGCCGCAAGAGCGACTCGATCGCTTCGTCGCGCACCTCGAGGCGAAGAGCGAGTTCAACCGCGTGCACCGCGTGCCGAGCCTTTCCGCGGACACGCGCGGCTTCGACCCCGATGGCGGGCACTGGCTCGGCGGCGTGTGGGCCCCGACGAATTACATGGTTTTGCGCGGTCTCACCGAGCAGCACAAGCACGACCTCGCCTACGCCATCGCGGACAATCACTACGGGCACGTGCTCGGCTCGTTCGAGCGCACGGGTTCGATCTGGGAGCACCACGCGCCGGACGCGCCGGCCGAGGGGCGCGGGCGCAAAGACTTCGTGGGCTGGACGGCGATCACGCCGATCGCCGTCTTGTTCGAGTACGTGCTCGGCTTTCGGGCGGACGCGGTCGCGGGCGAGCTCTTCTGGGACATGCGCCGCACCGACGAGCACGGCGTCTACCGCTATCCGTTCGGCACCGACGGTACGGTCGATCTCGTCGCGGAGGCGCGCAGCGACCCGAACGAGCGCCCGCGCCTGCGCGTGAAGACGAACGTGCCGTTCCGTCTGCGCCTGCGCTGGGCGGGCGGGGAAGAGAAGCTCGAGTTCGAGCCCGGCTGACGGCGCGCGTCGTTTGCGGCGCGCGGCTCGCGGCTAGGGCGCGTCCGTCGTGACGGCCGGTTTCTGCGGGATCGGCACGCGGAGTTGCCCGTTGCCCTGCGCGAGCAGCACGGCGATCGCCTTGTCGAAGAAGCCGCGCAAGAACGGGACGTCGCGCGGCGGATCGGTGATGAGCCCCGCCTTCTCGATCGCCTTCATCGCGGCGACCACGTCGAGCGCGCGCGTTTCCCCCTCGCGCTGGAGCACGCTCACGGCGGCGTCCTTCATGCGCGACACGAGATCGGTGCGGCGCTCGGGCGTGAAGTAGCGATCGACGGCGGCGAGCAGCTCGGTCCGGAGCGCTTCCTCGAACTTCGCTTGTTCGGGATTTTCGCCGGGCGTGAGCGACGCGCCCACCTGGATCAGGAGCTCGTCCACCGCCGTGCGCGTCGGAAGCCAACTCGCGAACTCGGGCAGCTGGTGCAGGTCGGCCGATTTCGCGGCGAGGTCCTTCACGTCGTCGTCCGCGAGCTCGAGCCCCTCGGCGTCGAACGGATGCTCCGCGCTGTCCGGCGCGCCGGCGAGGAGCGCTTCGCCCTGCGCAAACCCCATCGTTTCGGCCAGGCCGCGCTGCTTCTGAGCCTGGCGTGCCCGCTCGATCCGGTAGCGCGCGTACTCGACCGGCACCTTGACGGCGCGGTACGCGCCGCGGCTCGCGCGCTGAAACGACTCCTTCAACTCGCTCTGGCTCATCTCACCCGAGCTCGCGCGGACGACGCCGCCCTCCGCGGCCAGAAACGCGAACACCACCCGACAGCGCGTCGTCGGCGAGCGCGCCGCGATCGCGAAGAGCGCGACGCCGTTCGTGTCGGGCGGCAGCATGAACGCTTCGATCGTCTCCGCCGACTTCTCCCCGCCGATGCTCGCGACGCGCGCCGTCTCGGGCGCTTTCACGCCGCGCGACTTCAGCACGTTCAGCCCGCGGCGCGCCGCTTTGCGCGCCTTGCCGGCGGCGCCTTCGGCCGCGGCGGCCACGGCGGCGGCGTTGCCTTCCTTCACCCACGCTTCGACGAGCGCCTCGCCGCTCTCACCGGCGCGTTCGAGCGCCGGAACGGCACCGTCGGCGGCGACGGCGAGCAGGGCTTTATCGAAAGTGACTTTGGACGTGACTGCTTCGGCTTTGACCATGATTCCTCGCGTGGGCGGGGGCGCGGTTTAGCGCATCAGCGCGATGGCTTCGAGCTCGATGCGCGCTCCGCGCGGAAGTCCCGACACCTGCACGGTCGAACGGGCAGGGGGGCTCGCGCCGAAGTAGTGGGCGTACGCGGCGTCGAACGCGGCGAAATCCTTGAGATCGGCCAGGAACACCGTGCACTTCACGACGTCGCCGTAGCCGAGCCCGGCTTCCGCCAGGACGGCGCCGAGGTTGTCGAGCACGCGCCGCGTCTGCTCTTCGATGCCGCCCGTCACGAGCTCGCGCGTGCGCGGGTCGATTGGGATTTGGCCCGAACAGAACACGAATTTTCCGGCGCGCACGGCCTGGGAGTAGCTCGCCACCGGTTGCGGCGCGTCTTCGGATCTCAGGACTTTCTTCTTCGGCATGGTGTTCGTTCTTCGTCGCGGCGCAGGCGACCCCTCGAGGCCGCGGCGAGGGCACGCATCTTAGCCTCAAACGGGCCGCCGATGGCGCCGCCGAGTCGAGCCCGGAAAGCTCGCTCGGCTCAGACCGGCCGGCGGCCGTCGATGGCGCGGCCGAGCGTGATTTGATCGGCGAATTCGAGATCGCCGCCGTGGGGCACGCCGCTTGCGATGCGCGAGATCTTGAGGTCGCGCCCGGCGAGCTCGCGAGCGAGCAAGAGCGCCGTCGCTTCGCCGTCCACGGACGGCGGTGTGGCGAGAATGACCTCGCGCACCCCGTCGCCGACGATGCGCGCCATGAGCTTCGGCAGCGGCAGCTCCTCCGGGCCGATGCCGTCGAGCGGCGAGAGCAGGCGGCCGAGCACGAAATAGCGGCCGCGCATCGCGCCGCTCCGCTCGACGGCCAAAAGATCCTGCACGCGCGCGACGATGCAGAGCACGGTCGGATCGCGCCGGGAGTCGCGGCAGACGCTGCAGACGGCGTGTCCGGTCGGGTCGACCTCGGCGATGTTGCCGCAACGCTCGCACGGGCGGATCGTGTGGCCGAGCTCCGCGAGCGCGGCGCCGAGCTCGCTCGCGACGTCGCCGCGTTCGCCCGCGAGCCAGAGGGCGAAGCGTTGAGCCGTCTTTTCTCCGACGCCGGGCAAGCGCGCGAAGAGATCGACGATACGCGTGAGGCGGGCGGGGAGCACTACGTTTGGCGGTCTCGAGGAGGAGTCATTGTCCGGCGAGCTTCAGGTCCTTCACGCGCGCGCCGAGCACCTCGACCGCTTCGGTCACGCGCGGATGGTTTTTGACCTTGGCGAGAGCCGCGCGGCGCTGTCGCTCTTCTTCTTCGGCGTCGAGCCCGGCGAGCGTCGCGATGCCCGCCGCGCGCTCGGGGCTTTTGTCGATCGTCACGCGGGTGGGCGCGCCGAAGTGCTCGCTCGCGAGGCGCTCGATCAGAAGAAGCTCGCGCTCCACCTTGCCGACGAACGGCTCGTCCGCGCCGAACGCGAGCACGACGGAGCCGGCTCGGGTCTCGAGCGGAGCCGCCCGCGCGAGGAAGGCGCGGAGCTCGAAGCGATCCTCCGGCAGCCGTTCGACGATGGCGCGCCACACCGGGTGCGCTTCCGTCGCGACGGCGGGCGGCGCGGGCGGCACCGCGCGGATGACCGGTGCGCGCGGCGCCGGTGCTTCCGGTTCCGGAAATTCGGGCGCCACGAACGCGGGCGCGGCGGCCGCCGACGCGGCGATGCGCGGCGCGGCGGGCGCCGAAGGGGCGCGCGGAGCGGCGACGGCCGGCTCCGTCCGCGCCGGAGCGGACTCGACGCGCAGCGGAGCGGACTCGACGCGCACTGGAGCGGTTTCGACGCGCACCGGAGCGGACTCGACGCGCGCGGGCGGCAGCGGTTCGACGCGAGGCGGCGTCGCGGCTTCGGCGCGTGGAGCGGCGCTCCGCTCGCGCGCCGGGGCGGCGGTACCCGAGGTGAGCCTCCGCTCGAGCGCGCCGAGGCGCCCGAGCAGCTCGTCGAGCGGCAGGAGCGGCGGGCGTCGCGCCAAGCGCACGAGCAGCATTTCGAGCGCCGCGCGCGGCTGCCCGCTGCGCGCCACGTCGTCGAACCCTTGCGAAAAACCCTGATGCAGGCGCAAGAGGTCGTCGACCGCGGCGCTCTGCGCGAGCTCGAGCACGTCCTTCGCTTCCTCGGCGGGCAGATCGAAGAGCTCGTGCGGGTTCGCGCACACCTTGCCCACCACGAGGTCGCGCAGCATCGCCAACAGATCGCGGGCGACGTGCACGAGGTCGTACCCCTGCTCGTTCAGCTCGGCGACGAGCGCGAGGCACCGTTCCGGATCGCCTCCGACGAGCGCGGCCGAAAGATCGTGGAGCACGCGGCGGCTCGCGACGCCGAGCACTTTCGCGACCTCGTCCCCCGCGAGCCGATCGCCGCCCCAGGCGATGACCTGGTCGAGCAGGCTCATCGCGTCGCGCATGCTGCCCGCCGCTTCGCGCGCCAAGAGCGCGACGGCCGCGTCGTCGGCCCCGATCTTCTCGGCCTCGAGCACGTGCCGGAGCCGCCCGGCGATGGCTTGCGCGGAGATGAGCTTGAAATCGAAGCGCTGCACGCGGCTCAAAATCGTGACGGGGACCTTGTGCACTTCGGTCGTCGCGAAAATGAACTTCACGTGGGGCGGCGGCTCTTCGAGCGTCTTCAAGAACGCGTTCCACGCGCTCTGCGAGAGCATGTGGACCTCGTCGACGATGAAGATCTTGTAGCGATCGCGCTGCGGCCGGTACGGCAGCGAATCCTGGAGCTTCCTCACTTCGTCGATGCCGTTGTAGCTCGCGCCGTCGATCTCCCACACGTCCACGTCGGTGCCGCCGGCGATTTCGAGGCACGCGGCGCACTTGAGACACGGGGTGACGGTGGGACCGGGATCCGTGCCGGGCGGCGTCGTGTCCGGATCCCCGAGGCAGTTGAGCGCCTTGGCGAGAATGCGCGCGCTCGTCGTCTTGCCGACGCCGCGTACTCCCGTGAACAAGAACGCGTGCGCGACGCGGTTGCTCTTGATCGCGTTCCCGAGCGTGCGCGAGACGTGCTCCTGGCCCACCAGGTCTTCGAAGCGCATGGGGCGCCACTTGCGCGCGAGGACGACGTAGCTCACGGGGATCGTCCGCCTAGCAGATCCCGGCGCCCGGCGCGAGGAGGGGTGGTAGCATGCGCCCGATGCGGGCCGAGGCATTCCTTCCGAAGGACGCCCGCCGGTGAGCAGCGAAGTCCTCGCGGGCGTTCTCGGCGCGTGGTCCGTCACCCACGCGGCGCTCGGGATCTATTTCCTGCTCGCCTTCGCGCTCGGTCGCCGCGAGCGAGAGCTCGTGCTCTTCAGTTTGCTCTGCTTCGCGTTTTCCGTCTCGAGCCTGGGGGAAGCGCTCGATTACGTGGCGCACGCGCTCCCCGCCTACGTGTTCGCCGACAAGGTGAATCACGCGGGGTACATCGTGGGCGCGGCCGTCAACGTGCATTTCGCGATGGCCTTCGCGCGGGTGAAGGAACGGCGCCGCATCGCGCTCGTCCTCTACGCGGTCGCGTTCGGCTTCGAGCTCGTGAATTTGAGCGGACGACTCTGGGTCGGCCGCACCGAGCTCACGACTCGACTCTTCGGCGCGCCCGTGCATTTCAGCATCGGCGTGCCGAGCGCCGTCTGCGAGCTCTTTTACGCGGTGGGCTTTCTCGAGACGGTGGCGGCCACGACGCTCTTGCTCCGCGCCTATTTCCTCGGCCGCAAAGAGGCGCTGAGCGCCCTCGTCGGCGCCGGTATCACGCTGCCCGCGGTGCTGAACGACGTGGGCCTCGCCGCGGGCGTGATCACGCACTCGGTGAGCCTCCTGCCGCACGCCTTCTTGCTCTACGCGTTCAGCGTCGCGTCGGCGCTGCTCCTCCGTTATCGCATCGCCAAGGGTGAGCTCGAGAGCGCCGCGACGACGCTGCGGGCGCGCACCGAGGAGCTCCGGCACTCGCACGCCGAGCTCCAGCAAATCCAGGACGAGCTCTCGAGCAAGCGGCAGCTCGCCGTCGTGGGCGAGCTCGCCGCGGCGATCGCGCACGAGGTCAGAAATCCCCTAGCCGTGATCGTCAATGCCGTCGCCGGGCTGCGGCGCGGCAGCCTCAAGGAGGCCGACCGCACGACGCTCCTCGACATCATCGAGGAGGAGGCGGGGCGCCTGAATCGCCTGGTCGGCGATCTTTTGCGCTTCGCGCGCCCGTTCAGCGTGAGTCGCCAGCGCGTCTCGCTCGTCGAAATGGCCAATCGCTTCAACGACGCCGAGCAGGCCGTACCGAGCGTGGAAGTGCGGGTCGACGGCGAGCCGGACGCCGAAACCGTGTGGGTCGATCCGAACCTCTTCCGGCTCGTGTTCGACAATTTGATCTCGAACGCGCGCCAGGCGATGCGCGACGGCGGCAGGGTCGACGTCCGCATCCGCAAGGACGAGGAGGCGAGCGAGCCCGGCGTGCGCATCGAAATCACCGACACCGGCCACGGCATGCCCGCCGACGTGCGCCGCCGCGCGCTCGATCCGTTCTTCACGACCCGTCCGAGCGGCACGGGGCTCGGCTTGCCCATCGTGCAGCGCATCGTCGAAGCGCACGGCGGCTGGCTCGCCATCGAGAGCGCGGAAGGCGCCGGCACCACGGTGACGCTGCATTTTCCGATTGCACAGCCGGCCTCGCCGTCGCAACGTCCGCCGGCGAGCATCGCTTCATGAATCGCGACCGCATCGTCGAGCTCGACAAGTCGCACGTCTGGCATCCGTACACCGCCATGCAGGAGTACGTCGCCGAGACGGATCCGCTCGTCGTCGTCCGCGCCGAGGGCGCGCGTCTCTTCGACGCCGACGGGCGCTCTTACATCGACGCAAACTCGTCCTGGTATTGCGCGGCGCTCGGCCACCGCCATCCGCGGCTCGTGGCCGCGCTCCGCGACCAAGCCGAGAGCCTGTGTCACGTCGCGCTCGCCGGCATCACGCACGAGCCCGCCGCGCGGCTCGCCGCCGAGCTCGCCGAGGTGGGTCCGGGCGCGCTCCCGCACGTCTTCTTCAGCGACGACGGCTCGACCGCCGTCGAGGTCGCGCTCAAGCTCGCCGCACAATATTGGCTGCAAAACGGCCGTCCCGCGCGGCGGCGCTTCGTGGCGCTCGAGGGCGCGTTCCACGGCGAGACGCTCGGGGCGACGTTGCTCGGCGGTGTCGACGTGTTCCGTCAGGCGTTCGCCGGGCTCATCGGCGAGTGCCTGCGCGTGCCGACGGACGCGGGGGGGCACGAACGCACCTTCGCGGTGCTCTCCGACCTCGTGAGCTCGCACGCGGACGAGATCGCCGCGGTCGTGCTCGAACCGGTCGTGCAGGGCGCGGGCGGCATGCGCATCTACGACCCGGCGCTCGTGCGCGCCGCGCGCGAGGTCACGGCGCGTCACGACGTCTTCCTCGTGCTCGACGAGGTCTTCACCGGTTACGGGCGCACGGGTCCGATGTGGGCGGTCGAGCACGCGGGCGTCGAGGCCGATCTCGTCTGTCTCGCCAAAGGGTTCACCTCGGGCATCTTGCCGATGGCGGCGACGCTCGCCTCACGCCGCATTTTCGAGGGTTTTTTGGGGGGTAAAGAACGCGCGTTCTTGCACGGTCACACCTTCACCGGCAACCCGCTCGGCGCGCGCGTGGCGCTCGAGGTGCTCGCCGTTTACCGTGACGAGCGCGTGATCGAACGCGCCGCGCCCAAGGCCGCGCGCATCACGGCTCGCTTCGCGCGCCTCGGCGAGCTCCCCGGGGTGAGCGGCGTACGCACGCTCGGCATGGTCGCCGCGCTCGATCTGAACGCGGGCGGGTACCTCGACCGAGCCGGCTGGCGCGTGTACGAAGAAGCGCGCAAGCGCGGCGCCTACCTCCGCCCGCTCGGCTCGACCGTCTACGTCACGCCTCCCGTCAACATTCCCGACGCCGATCTCGACGAGCTCCTCGACATCGTCGAGGAATCGCTGCGCGCCGTTCGTCGCGGTGAGGCGTGAGCGTTCACCAGAGCGGCGGCTCGAGCGCGAGCTCGCCCGTCTGATCGGGTCCGGTCGCGAAGAGGCCGAGCGTCGGCGAATACGATTTCATGCGTAGCGCTTTCCCGCTCGGAAGTAGCTCGATCAGCCGCAAATAGCCGAGGCCGCCGTCTTTCAGCATCTGGTAGTTCACCATCACCTGGTGCACCACGTTCCCGTGCTCGCCCCGGCTCGAGAGCACGCCGGTTCCGTTGCCGAGGACGTGACCCGAGAGCACGAGGAAGACGCCCGCGTGCTTCTTCACGAGAGCTTGCCACAACATCTCGCCGTCGTACGCGGCGTCGGGCGCGAGCGAGCGCGGTCGCGGCCTGAGCTCGCGCGCGCCCTTGCCGGTGCCGTACGACAGCGGATTCCACTCTTGACGCTTGCCCTTGTGCTGCCAGTCGTAACGCGTGCCGTCGCCGTAGAGGTAGGCGTGCGTCACGATCACCACGCGATCCTCCGGGTGGCGATCGAGCACCGCGTTCGCCCAGCTCACGGTCGCCGCGCGCGGTGACCATTCGAGCGCGAGCACGCCGAGCGTCGTTTTGGCGAGCGGCAAGCGGTAGTAAGCGTTTTCGACGTCGTCCGGCGCCGCTTGCTCGGCGAGCACGCGCGTGGCGACCCCGGGCGGCTGCGGGAAAAATTGCTGCAAAAGACTCGTCCGGTCGCTCGCCGTGCCGCTCGGACCGTGGTCGTGATTGCCCGTGACGAGCACGAACGGCAGCTGCCCGGTGACGCCCGCGAGGTTCTCACGGATGTACTCCCACTCGGCGGGCGTGTTGCGATCGGTGAGATCGCCGAGCGTGAGCACGGCCGCGATGTTGCGCGCGCGCCTCTGATCGGCGGCCCAGCGCACCTGATCGCCGAAGTGTCGCGACGCGCACGACGCGTAATATTGCGTGTCCGGCAGCACGACGAGCGTCGTCGCGCCCGCCTCGAACGGCGGCGTTTCGGCGGCGCTCGTCGGCGTGAGCTCCGTGCGCCAGCCGCGCGCGACGAGCGCCGCCGGCATGCCGCAGTCCGCGGGCGGAGCGGGCGGCGCCGGAAGGGGAGCGGTCCCCGGCGCGGCGGCCTCGGGTTCCGCGCTCGGCGAGGGCGCGGCCGAGGCCGCGACGGGCGGCGCCGGCGTTTCGGTCGCGATGGGCGCGACGAACGGCGCGGGCTTCGATTCCGCGGCAGGCGGCGGCTCTGCTCCGCACCCGAGCACCGCGGCGACGAGGAGCACCGAACGAACTCTCTTCACGCGCGCATTCTAGAGGAATACGGCCGCCGGCGTCAGCGGTGCACGGCGATCGGGTTGCCGCTCGGATCGCAGGGGAACGTGATGCTCAGGTTCGAGCCGCCTTTTTTGAACGTGGTGCAGGCCGTGCCCTGTAGCGTGACGCTGTAGGAGTTGCTCTCGAGGATCCAACCGTTCGGATCGTCGTAGGTGAGCGCGGAGCCGTCGAGGCTCACCTGACCGAGCGAGGCGTCGCCCGTGACTACCGCATCCATATCGACCGTGCACGAGACGGCGTTGTTCAAGAGCGAGCTCAGCGAATCCACGAGCTCGGCGGTCGCGTTCGAGTCGGTGGTGTCCACGGCGAAAGGCGTCCCGACGTTCGGCGAGTCGGGCGTGTACGTCGCGAGCAGCATCTGGTTCTGGTTGCATTGCTCGTGCGTGAAGGTGCAGCCGGACGCGTGCCAATCGTCGCAGCCCGGCGTCGGCTGAACGCCCGCGCCCACGCCTGCGTTCGCGAGGTCCTGCAGGTGCAAGAGGCCGCAGCGCGCCGAGGAGGGACAGCCGTTGTTCGGCTGCACGACGATGTCGCCCACGCCCATGACGAACAGGCCGATGCCCTCCGCGAACGCATCCTGCGTGGCTTTGATCGCGAGATCTTGGCCGCATTGCGGGTCGACCACCACGCACGTGTTCGGATTGCCGTCGGTCACGAGCAAGATGTACTTCTTGCCGGGCGGCGTCGGCATGTAGTTCGTGAGGACGTTCGCCGCGTAGTTGATCGCGTAGTCGGTGGGCGTCTCCCACTTCGGCGTCGTGTGCTCCATCGTCATGTACTCGTCGTACGAGTCGCTGACCATCTGGTACACGGCGTCGATGGTGTCGTGGTTGTTCAGCGCCGGATCGACCGTCGTCATCTGCGCGCACGCCGGGTCCGTCTCCGACGTGCCCTTGAAGCCCTTGTAGCTCGCGAAGCCGAAGCGGATCTGCGCTTGGAGCGGCGCGACGACGCCGGTCTTCGGATCCATCAGCGCGTCGTAGAGGAGCGGCCACGCGGGCGGCATCGTCTCCCACATGCTCGACGACGTATCGACGAGGATCTCGACGGTCGGGATTTGAGGCGTCGAAACCACGTCGAGCTGTTCGCAGACGCCGGGGCTCGTGCCGCCCGTCCCCGCCATGGCGGACACGCCCGCGCTGCCGCCGGCCGTCGTTCCGCTGCCGGCGCCGCCGCCGGTCCCGCTGCCGCTGCTGCCCGCGCTCGCGGGAGCGCCCGCGCCGCCCGTGCTCGCTCCGGACGTCGCCGCCGTGCCGGTCATGCCCGCGCCCGCCGTCGTCCCGCCGCCGCTACCGCCGTTCGCTCCGCCGCCCGCGGCTACGGCTGCGCCGCCGCCCGTGTTCGGGCTCGAGCCGCCGGTTGCCGCGGTCCCACCGCCGCCCGTGCCGCCGCCGGACGGCGTGTCGTCGCCGTAAGGATCCGGCGGCTTGCCGGTGCTGCACGCGGCGAGCGCGGCGAGCGCGAGAACACTCCGTGCGAAGGAACGCAGCATCGTCGGCTCAGCGCGGCGCCGGTCAGCGGTGCACGGCGATGGGGTTACCGCTCGGATCGCAGGGGAAGCTGATGTTCACTTCCAGCCCGCTGCGGAAGTCGGTGCACGCCTTGCCCTGCAGAATCACGGTGTACGCGTCGGGGTCGAGCGTCCACCCGTTCGGGTCGTTGTACGTCTCCTTCGTGGTACCGACTTCGACGTCGCCGAGCGACGGATCGCCGGTCACGATGGCGTCCATGTCGATGGCGCACGGCACGTCGCTCAAGAGGTTCGTGAAAGCCATCGCGAGCTGCGTGTCGGCGTCGGAGGCGGTCGTGTCCACCTCGTACGGCGTGCCCGGCATCGACGTACCGGTGCCGTACGACGCCGTCAGCATGTTGCCCTTGTTGCACTGCTCGTACTTGAATTGGCAGCCCGTCGAGGTCGGATCGTCGCAACCGGGCGGCGCCGTGACCGGCGCGCCGACGCCTGCGTCCGCCATGTCTTGAAGCGCCTCGGCGCCGCAACGGGCGCTCGTCGGGCAGCCCGAGTTCGGATCTTTGACGATGTCTCCGACGCCGAGCACCAAAAGGCCGATGCCGGCCGCATACGCGTCTTGCGCGGCCTTGATCGCGTAGTCCTGACCACACTGCGGATCGATCGTCTCGCAGGTGTTCGGGTTACCGTCGGTGACGAGCAAGATGTACTTCTTGCCGGGTGTGGGCGGCATGTAGTTCGTGAGGATCTGCGCCGCGTAACTGATGGCGTAGTTCGTCGGCGTCTCCCACTTCGGCATGGGAGGCATCGTCGGGTCGTAGCTCATCCCCACCATTTGATAGACGGCATCGATGGCGCTGTAGTTGTTGGGCGCGGGGGCGACGGTCGTCATCGTCGCGCAGGCCATGTCGGTCTCGGACGTCCCCTGGTGACCCTTGTAGCTCGCGTAGCCGAAGTTGATCTTGCTTTGCAGTGCTTTCACCGGGCTCGTCGTCGGGTCCATCAGCGCGTTGTAAAGCACCGACCACGAAGTCGGCATCGTCTCGAACATGCTCGAGGAGGTGTCGACCAGGAGCTCGATCGTCGGCACTTGTGCGGTCGGTACGACGCTGAGCTGCTGGCAGATCCCGGGATCGGTTCCACCGGTGCCGGTCATCCCCGCCGAGCCGCCGCTCGAGGTCCCGCCCGTGGCCGCGCTCCCGGCGCTGCCGCCCGTCGCGCTCGAGTCCCCGCCGGTGCCGCCCGTCGCGCTCGAGCCGCCCGCGCCGCTCGCACCACCGGTCGCGCTCGAGCCGCCGGTTGCGGAATTGGTTCCACCCGTCGCGGACGAGCCGCCCGTCGCCCCCGAACCGGTCGCACCACCGGTCGCGCTCGAACCGCTCGCGCCACTCGTCGCGCTCGAGCCGCCGTTCGCGGAGCTACCGCCTTGTGCCGCGGTGCCGCTCGTGCCGCCCGTCGTCGTCGACGTGCCGCCCGTGCCGCCGGCGGGCGTGCCGTTCGGATCCGGCGCCACGCCGGTGCTGCATGCGAGGAGAAGTGAAAGCGAAGGGAGGACCGCGTACCCGCGGCGCCGAGTGACGAACGTCATGGACTTCGAGCATACCATGTCCGGCCGAAACGCCCGTGCCGTGACGCGCTTCCGCGTGACGTCACACGAGCTCGGGCGCGACGAGATTCAGTAAGATTCCCTTCAACGTCCGCGCTGTCACCGGAGTTGGCGGCTCGATGATCGGCGTGAAATGTCCGGCAAGGGTGGACTCTTCCAGGGGTGGTCGCGCCGGTCGTCTCGGCGCGCGGACCGCGACCTGACCGCTCGAACGTTGATGTTATAGTGGAGCGATGTTCACTTTCGGCCGCGCTTTCGGGCTCGTCGTCCCGATCTTTGCTTTTGGTGTGATGACGGCTTGCAGTGCCGGGAACAAGGGCTCGAACGCCTCGCTCACCGGTGAGCAGAGCGGGGGCACGAGCGGCGGTGGTTCCGGAGGCGCGGGAGGCTCCACGGGCGGGTCGGGTGGAACCGGTGGCACATCGGTCGTCGTCACGACGGGCGGCACGACCGGGATGGGCGGCTCGGCGGGTTCCGCGGGCTCGGCCGGCACCGGCGGCACGATGGTTTCGCAGGTCTGCGCGGGCGACGTCGAGATGGGCATGCCGGTCCCGGTGGACGTGTACGTGATGCTCGACATCTCGGGTTCGATGCTCGATCCGAGCGGCACGAGCGGCGTCACGAAGTGGGACGCCGTGAAGAGCGCGCTCTCGGCCTTCTTCGCCGACATGCAGTCGGCGGGCCTCAGCGTGGCGATCCAGTACTTTCCCTTACGCACACCGAACACCCCGACGAGCTGCACGAGCGACACCGATTGCGGCGCGGCGGGCCCGT
>DATJXW010000327.1:0-49245 GCA_035499895.1 Polyangiaceae bacterium
CGAGGTAGCCCTTGCGGCTCGTATCGACGAGGAGCTTCGCGACCTCGGGTCCGTTCGCGAGGCTGTGCACGACGATATCGAGCGAATCCGCCCCGAAATCCGCGCGCCAGTGGTCGGCGGCCCCTTGAATCGTGAAATCCCCCCGCTCGGCGTAGCGGCGACTCGTGCGCAGCTCCTCCGGCGCGTCCTCGAGCGTGTCGAACGCGGCGTCCATCGGGTAGATGTGCTCGAACTCGAGCAGGCGCCCGTCACTCAGGCGGCGCGACTCGTCGAGTTTGCCGCGACGCAAAACGGTCTCGAAGATTCCGAGCGCGGGCGGCCACACCGCGAGGCTGACGGACGCGCCCGCCTCCGCCAGGGACTTCGCGATCGCGAAGCCGAAGCCCACGTCATCGGCGACGCCCGCGACGAGCGCACGCTTGTTGCGTAAGTCGATCGACAGCATGCGGGCGCCGAGACTCCGCGAAATTCACCCGCCGCGCAAGCCCCAAAATGGCTCAGAAAGCGTCCTCGCCGGTCAGCGCCTTGCCGAGCACGAGCGTGTGGATCTGATGCGTTCCTTCATAGGTGTAGACGCTCTCGAGGTTCAAGAGATGCCGCACGACGGGGTATTCGAGCAGGATCCCGTTCGCGCCGAGCAGATTCCGCGACGCGCGCGCGACCCCGAGCGCCGCCGCGACGTTGTTTCGCTTGCAGAGTGACACCTGGGCCGGTGACGGCTTTTCGCCGCGCTCCTTGCGCCGGCTGAAGTGAAGGCTCAAGAGCTCGGCCTTGACGATGTCGGAGGCCATGTCGGCAAGCTCCGCTTGGACGAGCTGCTTTCTCGCGATGGGCACGCCGAACTGGACGCGCTCCTTGGCGTAGCCGAGCGCGGCGTCGAAGCATGCCTTGGCCGCGCCGACCGCACCCCAGGCGATGCCGAGCCGGGCCTCGTTCAGGCAGCGGAGCGCCCCTCCGAGCCCGGGTTTGTGCTCGAGCAGAGCCTCGGCGGGCACGCGACAGCCTTCGAGATGAATGGCGCCGGTCTCACTCGAGCGCAGGCTCATCTTCCCGCGCACGCGCGACGTCTCGAAGCCCCGGAGTCCCCGCTCGACCACGAAACCGCGAATCGATTCGGAGCCGCCCGCGCCGACCTTCGCCCAAATCACGGCGACGTCGGCGATGGGTGCGTTCGTGATCCACATCTTCGTGCCGTCGAGCACGAAGTCCGAACCGTCCGGCCTGGCGCGCGTCTGCATCGAGCCCGGATCGGAGCCGCTGTCGGGTTCGGTGAGACCGAAGCAGCCGATGATTTTGCCCCGCGCCATGTCGGGCAAGTAACGCTCCTTCTGCGCTTGCGTGCCGAAGGCGTGGAGCGCGAACATGGCGAGCGACCCCTGGACGCTCGTGAAGCTCCGGAGTCCGCTGTCGCCGTACTCGAGCTCTTCGAGAATGAGGCCGTAAGCCACCGCGCCGAGGCCGGCGCAGCCGTAGCCGGAGAGTCCGGCTCCGAGCGCTCCGAGCTCGCCGAGCTCGCTCACGAGCTCGCGCGGGAACTCCTCGCGTTCGAAGAGGTCGGCGGCGCGGGGCAGATACCGCTCGCGCACGAAACGCCGCACGTTCGCGCGAACGACGCGCTCGGCGTCGTCGAGCTCGCCGTCGAGCGCCGCGAGCTCGTCCACGGCCGAGTTGCCCCTGAAATCCGTCATCCGTGCGACGTTAGCCGATTGGCGGCGGCCGCGCGGGGGTCGGCTTCGGCGCGACGCGGATCCGTCGCGAGAATGATGCGGTTGATGCCTTCCTGATTGAACCCTTTGTAGCCGGCGTTCCGCTCGAGCACCTCGAAGTGCGAACCGAGTGCCCCCTCGCGCGCAAGCCGGGCGGCTTGCTCTTCGCTCACGAAGCCTTCGCGTTCGGCGCGCGCGAGCCGCTCGGCGCCGACGCGCCAGACTTCACCCTGCGTGAACGCCTGCTTCAGGTGCGTGAAGTCGCTGAAGCGCGGCATCACGCCGACGCCCGCCGCGCGGAGCGCCGCGCTCACCGCCTCGATGTCGAACTGGCACTCGAGGTGATGCATGCCCGCCGCGAGGAACGCCTCGCCGTGGAGCTCGCACCAAAGACCGACGGTGCCGACCTCCGGGCGCGACTCGAGCGCTTCGTGCGCGAAATCGCCGGCGATTTCTTCGGGCGTGAGATCGACGTCGGCGAAGACGCAAAGGCCCGTCGCCGGATGGTCCATCACTTGGGCGCCCCACCCCGCGTCCCGGCCCGCGTAGAAGCGCTCGCGACAGCGGAGGCCGAGCGCCTCGAGCACGCGGACGAGGGCGCCGAAAAAGCGACGGCTCGAGCGGTAGGTGTGGTGATCGCGATTGAACCAACCGAGCCCGAGCGCATCCTGACGCGCCTTTTGCACGCGCGCCGCGTGGTTCTTTCGTGCGTAGAAGCGCCGCTCGGCGTCGAAGAACACCTCGCATGCGAGCGCGTCGCCGAGCTCGGCCCGCGCGGCGCGCGCGAGCTCGAGAGCGACCTCGAAGCCCGCGGCGGGGTCGTCGAGCGGACGCGGCCTCAGTCGAAACGCTTCGAGGTGCCGTTCTATCGCGGCGCTTCCCGGCCCTCCACCCGCGTCCCGCGCCGCGACGAGCGTCCGCTCCGCGCGCCGCTCCGCGACCCAGAGCTCCGCACCGTCGCCGCGATCCACCAGCACGCGACGAACGAGCGCGCTCGGAGCGCCCTCGACCGCGCCGAGCACGGTCACGGGCGCCGCCTCGAGAAAATCGACGAGCGAATCGACGCGGGCGTAGATCCGGAGTGCGTCGTCGCGCCGGAGCTCGACGAGCGGCAAGAGCGCCCCCGGGTGCTCGAAGAGCTCGCGGCCGCTCGCGGCGCCGTCGGGGTGCGGAACCGCAGCGAAACCGCGCTCCGCGAGCTCGCGCCGGAGCTCGCCGTCCGCGTGGACGGAGACGAGATCGACCGCGTCGGCGAGCCGCGCGCCCACGGCGAGGAGGCGCTCGGCGTAGAGGCGCACGCCGGGAAGACGCCGCCGGCACTCGTCGAGCAGGCCCAAAACGAGCGCGCTCGCTTCAGGTTCGGGCTTGAACGGGGCGGTGCTCATGCTCACGCCTCACGTCGATTTTGACCGAAAAGGCGGCCGCGCGCACGCAAGAGCGCGGAGGCGCGAGTGGGTGACCTTCTTACACTCACGCCGACTTGCGAAGGCCGCGCGCGGGTCCAAAATGAAGGACGGCGTGGTCGCTTTTTCGACACGCCCAGGCGGTGCCATGCATCCTGTTCTCGTCCTCGGTGCCGGCAAGATCGGGCGCACCATCGCGTGCTTGCTCGCGGCGACCGAAGACTACGACGTCACGATCGCGGAAAAGGACGAAGCGGCGCTCCGGCACCTCCGGCGCGCGCCGCGCGTGCGGACGCTCGTGCTCGACGCGACCGATCCGTCGGCGCTCGCGAGCGCGCTGAAGGGCCGCGAGAGCGTCATTTCGGCGCTTTCTTACGCGCACAATCCGCTCGTCGCCGAGGTCGCGCTCGAGGCGGGCGCAAGCTACTTCGACCTCACCGAGGATCGCGAAACGACGCGCCGCGTGCGCGCCGTCGCCGAGCGCGCGCGGAGCGGTCAGGTGTTCGTGCCGCAGTGCGGGCTCGCGCCGGGCTTCATCTCGATCGTGGCGCACGAGCTCACGCGCGGCTTCGATCGGCTGGACAGCGTGTTCATGCGGGTCGGCGCGCTGCCGCGCTTCCCGTCCAATTTCCTCAAATACAATCTGACCTGGTCGACCGACGGGCTCATCAACGAGTACTGCAATCCGTGCGAGGCGATTCACGAGGGCACGCTGCGCGAGGTGCTGCCGCTCGAGGGCCTCGAACATTTTTGGCTCGACGGCGTGCGCTACGAAGCCTTCAACACCTCGGGCGGACTCGGCAGCCTCTGCGAGACGCTCGCGGGCAAGGTGCGCGAGCTCAACTACAAGACCATCCGCTATCAGGGCCATCGCGACTACATGGCCTTCTTGCTCACGGAGCTCCGGCTGAGCGAAGAACGCGCGCTCGCGAAGCAAATCCTCGAGCGCGCCGTGCCCGTCACCTTTCAAGACACCGTCGTCACGTTCAGCACCGTCTCCGGGTGGCGCAACGGCCAGCTGGTCCAGGTGAGTGACGCGCGACGCATCGTGAACTCCGTCGTGCACGGTGAAAACTGGAGCGCGATTCAGCTGACGACCGCGGCCGGCTTGTGCGTCATGCTCGACTTGCACCGCCAGGGCGCGCTCGGCGACCGCGGCTTCGTGCGCCAAGAGCAGGTGAAGCTCGAAGCGTTTCTCGGCAATCGCTTCGGCGAATATTACCGGTCACCGAACGCGAGTCACTTCAGCTTGGCGATGGCCGAGCTCGGCTCGGTGCCGCCATGAGCACGGCGCGCGCCGTTGCGGAAGCGCTCGAGCGGCTCGGCGTGCCGGCGGGAGCGGGCGGCGTCGCGGTCGGCCCCCGTTTCGGCGCCGGCCGCGGCGTCCTGCTCGCCGTCCAGAGTCCGATCGACGGAGCGCTCGTCGGTGAGCTCTACACGGCGTCGACCGCGGAAGTGCACGAGGCGATCGACGCGAGCGCGCGCGCGTTCGGCGCATGGCGTCTCGTGCCCGCGCCGCGCCGGGGCGAGCTCGTGCGCCGGCTCGCCGAGCTCTTGCGACGGCACAAGGACGACCTCGCGGCGCTCGTCACGCTCGAGGTCGGTAAAATCGGCGAGGAGGCGCGCGGCGAAGTGCAAGAGATGATCGACATGGCGGACTTCGCCGTCGGTCTCAGCCGCCAGCTCACCGGTCTCACGATCGCGAGCGAACGGCCGCACCATCGCCTGACCGAGCAGTGGCACCCGCTCGGTCCCGTCGGCGTGATCACGGCCTTCAACTTCCCGGTCGCGGTCTGGGCGTGGAACGCGCTGCTCGCCCTCGTGTGCGGCGATCCGGTGCTCTGGAAGCCGTCCGAAAAAGCCCCGCTCTGCGCGCTCGCGTGCCACGCCCTTGCCGTGCGCGCCGCGAGCGAGCTCGGCGACGTTCCCGACGGCTTGTTCGCGCTCGCCGTCGGCGGCTCCGAGACGGGCGAAGCGCTCGCCCGCTCGCCGAAGCTACCGCTCGTTTCGGCGACGGGCTCGGTGCGCATGGGACGCGCGGTGGCGGTCGCCGTCGCCTCGCGCCTCGGCCGCTCGCTCCTCGAGCTCGGCGGCAACAACGCGATGATCGTCGCCCCGAGCGCGCGACTCGAGCTCGCCGTGCGCGCCGCGCTCTTCGCCGCCGCGGGCACGGCCGGCCAGCGCTGCACGTCGCTGCGCCGTCTCATCGCGCACGAAAGCGTGGCGGAGGCGCTCCTTTCGCGGCTCGAGCGCGCCTTCGCGCGCATCACCGTCGGTGATCCGCGCGTCCCCGGCACCCTGGTCGGTCCGCTCATCGACCGTGGCGCGCTCGACTCGATGCAGCAGGCGCTCGCGGCCGCGCGCGCCCAGGGCGGTCGCGTTCACGGCGGTGAAGTCGTGACGACGGGCGTGCCCGCGGGCGGCGCTTACGTTCGCCCCGCGCTCGTCGAAATCGACGCGTCGGCACCCATCGTTCAGCTCGAAACCTTCGCGCCGATTCTGTACCTCTCGCGCTACCGCACGCTCGACGAGGCGATCGCCCTGCAGAACGGCGTGCCGCAGGGTCTCGCGAGCGCCATCATCACGGACGATCTGCGCGAAGCCGAGCGGTTCTGCTCGCCGAGCGGCTCCGACTGCGGCATCGCGAACGTCAACATCGGCACGAGCGGCGCCGAAATCGGCGGCGCCTTCGGCGGCGAGAAGGAGACGGGCGGCGGCCGCGAATCCGGCTCGGACGCCTGGAAGAACTACATGCGCCGCGCCACGAACACGATCAACTACGGGGACGATCTGCCGCTCGCGCAAGGCGTGCGCTTCGAGCTCGATTGAGAAAAATTCGCGCCGTTTCGGTGACGGAACTCGTCGCTTGACCGGAGAGCTCGCGCCTGCGATGGGGTCGCGCAGCGTGACTTCGCGAGCTCGCTTCGACGACGGTTTCTTGTGGGGGACCAGCACGTCGTCACACCAGGTCGAAGGCGACAACCGGGGCAACGATTGGTGGGAGTGGGAAAAGCGCCCGGGCAAGATCCGAGACGGCAGCACTTCGGGCAACGCCGCGGAGTGGTGGCAGGGCCGCGCCGAAGACGATCTCCGAGCGGCCCGCGCGCTCGGCCAGAACGCGCACCGGCTGAGTCTCGAATGGAGCCGTCTCGAGCCGGAGCGCGGTCGCTGGGACGACGCGGCCTTCGCGCGTTATCGCGAGCTCTTGCGAGCGGCGCGCGCGCTCGGGCTCACGCTCATGGTGACGATCAACCATTTCACGCTGCCGGCCTGGCTCGCCGCGCGTGGCGGCTGGCTCGCGCCGGAAGCGCCGGACGAGTTCGCGGAGCTCGCCCGCCGCGCGGCGACGGAGCTCGGCGCGGAGGTCGAGCTCTTTTGCACCCAAAACGAGCCGAACGTCCTCGCCCTCATGGGCTACGCGGACGAACGCTGGCCGCCCGGTCTCGGCAATCTCGGCGCTGCGTTTCGCGCGCTCGCCGCCATGCTCGAAGCGCACGTGCGCGCCTACCACGCGATTCACGCGGTACGGCCGGGCGCCAAGGTCGGGCTCGTCTTGAACTTGCCGATCCTCGAGCCGGCGCGTCCCGTGCTCGCCGATCGCGCGATCGCGCGTCTGCAAGATTGGGCGTTCAGCGGCGCGCTCCTGTTCGCGCTCGAGCGGGGCGTCGTGCTGCCGCCGCTCGCCGCCTACCCCACGCGCGTGAAAGGCCTGAATCGCGCGCTCGATTGGCTCGGCGTGAACTACTACGGCCGCTACGCGATGACGTTCGACGCGCACAAGGGCCGCGAGCTCTTCGGCCGCAACGTCGGTGAACGCAGCATCCGCACCGCGTGGAACGACTGGGGCGAGCCGCACGCGGCGGGCCTCACGACGCAGCTCGTCCGGCTCGCGCGCTTCGGCGTGCCGCTCTACGTGACCGAAAACGGCGTGATGGATCCGGACGATCGGTTGCGTCCCGAGTTCTTGCGCGCGCACGTGCGCGCCGTCGCCGAAGCCGTCGCTCGCGGCAGCGACGTGCGCGGCTACTTTCATTGGTCGTTGCTCGATAATTTCGAGTGGAGCGAGGGCTGGTCGGCGCCGTTCGGCCTGCAGGCGCTCGACCGGTCGACTCAAACGCGGACCCTGCGCGCGAGCGGCGAGCTCTACGCGCGGATTTGCCGTGGAAACGGCGACGAACGGGACGAAGCTCCGGCCGATCGCTAGGTTCCGTGCCGTCATGCACGTCTCGACGCGGAACGGGCTCGTGACGGCGCTCCTCGCGCTCGGGTTCGCGGGCACCGTCGCGCTCGCCCGAGCCGCCGTCGCGCGAGAAAGCTGGCCTCACCGCCCGCGCGAGCGGACGGAGCACGCGGGCAACGCGCTCGTCGAGATTTCGATCGAGCCCGGCAAGCTCGCCGTCGACGATCCGACGCTCGCCAAGCTCATCGGCGACTCGGCCCGCGGCGTCGCCGCGTATTACGGCACGCTTCCGTTCTCGACCGCGCGCGTCGTCGTGACGCCGGTGGACGAAGGGGAAATCAACGGCACGACGCGCTGTTCGCGCGGCGTCGGGCGCGTGAGCTTGCGCGTCGGGCCACGCGTCACGGCCGCGGATTTTCGCGACGACTGGGTCGTGACCCACGAACTCTTGCACGTCGCGTTCACCTCGCTCGACGACGACAGCACGACGCACGAGTGGGTCGGCGAAGGGCTCTCGAGCTACGCGGAGCCGCTCGTGCGTGTCCGTGCCGGCACGCTGCGCGAAGAGGACCTCTGGCGCGATCTCTTGCGCGGGGCGCCGCAGGGGTTGCCCGAGGCCGGCGATCAAGGCCTCGACCGCACCCACACGTGGGGCCGCACCTACTGGGGCGGCGCGCTCTTCTGGCTCGAAGTGGACCTCGTGATTCGCGAGCAAACTCGGAACCAGAAGAGCATTCGCGACGTCCTCCGGGCCGTCGCCGCGGCCGGCACCAACGTGTGCGTCGATTGGCCGATGGCGCGCGTGATCGCGACCGGCGACGCCGCGACCGGCACCCACGCGCTCGCCGACGTGTACGCGCTCCGCGCCCTCACGAACGCCGCGCCCGATCTCGCCGAGTTCTGGCGCAAGCTCGGCGTGTCGCTCCGTGGTTCCGGCGTCGTTTTCGACGACAGCGCGCCGTGGGCGGACACGCGCCGCAAGATGACGCGCGATTGACGGCTACTCGCCCTCGTCCGGCGCGCCGCCCGCGCGCGCCACGTCCTCGTTCTTGATCTTGTCGATTTTGAGGCCGCGGGCGCGCTTCGTCATCGTGTCCATCAGCTCGTCGAAGCTCGGGAGGTCACCCTTGACGAAGCGCAGCGGGTTCACGCGCGCGACGACGAAGCTCTTCAAATACGGGCTCGTGAGGCCGCGCTCCTTGAGCTTGCTCACCGCGTCGTTCACGGCGTCGTCGAGCGCGATCACGACGCCGGCGCGCCGTTCGCGCTCCGCGAGCGACTCACCGAGCTTGCCCGGGACCCACGCGTCCACCTTGCGGAGCGCCGGATGGTACGCGCCGCCGGCGAGCCGGCCGCGCTGTTCGTAGGCGAAGCCGAGCGTCACGAGCGCCGGCTCCTCGAACTCGAGCTCGTAAGCGCTCTCGGTTTCGTTCGAGAACTTCACGAGCTCGCGGTACATGCGCGAGACCTCGAGCGCGCGCTCGCGCAGGGCGTGCGCTTTTTCGATGTTGAGCGCGAGGATCTGGTAGGCGACCTCGCGCTCGGGCACGAGCAGCGCGACGATGGAGCTTGCGCCGAGCTCGCGCAGGGCCGTCAAACGGTGATTGCCGTTCGGCGTCCAATATTTTCCGTCGGCCGCGACCGCGATGATGGGGTCGAGAAAGCGCTTCGTCTTGTCCATCGCGCGCGTGAGGCGACGCACGTGGGCGTCGCTCACGTCACGCTGGAACGGGGTCGGTTCGACGAGCTCGAGCGGCAGCGCGACGAAGAGCAGGGCGTGGCCGCCGAGCGGCTCGCGATAGCGCGCCAAGACCGCGCCCCCGTCCGCTTCGACGCGCGCCGCGAGCTCGTCGAGCGCTCCCGCTTCGGGAACGACGGCGAGCTCGGGCGCGCGGAGCTCCGTCGGCTCGAGCTTCACGCCGCGACGGCGTTTGGTCCCGAGCTTTTTCGGAGCGCTCTTTTTCTTCGCTGCCAAGCGCGGCTCAGCCGCCCGCGTCCTCGGGCATGTCCGGATCGCCCGCGTGGGCGCGCACGTGCTCCGCGAATTTCGCGCGTTGCTCCGGCGTGAGGACGCTCAGCACCGTCTTCACGAACTCCACGCGACCCTTGGCCATGTCCTTGACCATTTCGGGACCCATGTTGCCGACGCCCGCTTTCTTCGCGTCGAACTTGTCGCCTTCGAACGCGGTGCCGATGGCGTCGAGGTGCTTCATGCCGGCTTCCATCTTCGCCTTCATGCTGGCTTGCTGCGCTTTCATCTGCGCCTCGAGCTTCGTCTTGAGCTTCTCTTTCTGCTCGGGCGTGAGCGCGAGATCCTCACTGAGCTTCTCGAGCGGACCGTGCATGCCCGGCCCCATTTCGTGACCAGGACCCATGCCGGGCCCCATTTCGTGACCGGGCCCGCCCATCCCGTGATCACCACCGGGACCCATGCCGCCGGGGCCGTGTTCGCCGCCGGGGCCGCCCATGCCGGGACCGTGCTCGCCGTGTTCCATGCCGGGACCGTGCTCGTGGCCCATCATCCCCATGGCGTGCTCGTGCATTTCCTTGCCGTGCTCGCGGAGCGTATCGACGAGCTTCTTTCGCTGATCGGGATCGAGCGTCTTGTAGAGCCGATTCATCGCGTCTTGCACGGTGGGCGTCATGCCCGCGACCGCGTCGCCGATGGCCTTGATGTCCGCGTCGGTTTTCGCTTTGTCGAGCTTGCCCGCGGCGACGCCGTCGGCCACGTCGGAGAGCAGCTTCTGGCGCGGGTCCTTCGCGGCGTCGTGCACCTTCGCGAGGTCGGCTTCGACGCCGTCGATCGCGGCCTTTTGCTCGGGCCGGAGCTCGAACGAGTCGAGCGTCGCGAGGAACATGTCGACCATCGTGTGGCCGTGATGCTTCGGCGGGGGCGGCGGCTCGGGCGCCGGCGCGGGGGGCGGCGGCGCCGGCGCGGCGGCGACCGGAGTGGGAGCAGGCGCGGGTGGGGGCGGCGCCGCCGGGGGCGGGGGCGGCGGAGCGGCGGGAGGCTGCTCGCTCCCGCCACAGGCGGGCAGCGCCGACAATGCGAGCACGACGAGCAGGGCCTGACGCGAACCGATCGCTTTTCTCATGGTTTTCTCCGTGGGTTGTTTCACGTACCGGGCATCTGCATGAGCTCGGTGATCTCGATGAAGCCGTCCGGCATCATGAAATGGGGGTGGCCTTTGAGGGAGTCGGCGAGCGCCTCCTTCGATTCGGCCTGGAGGATCGAGTAGCCCCCGAGCTCGTTCTTCGTCGGCGAGGAGCCGCCGTTGGTCACGCGCATGCTCTTGCCGAGCGGCGCTCCCATATCGACGATCGACCCGGCGCTCTTCTTGCTCCAGGCCATCCACGCGTCCATGCCGGCCTTCTGCTGCTCGGGCGTCGCCTTCATCATCTGCTCGAACGCCGAGATGGGCGCCTTGTACAGAACGAGAAACTTCTTCATGGGCTTCCCTTTCGCTCGTCTCCAACGAAGAGACGGGCGAAACCCTAGCTCCGACCGCTCGCAAAACGCCAGCGCACTTTTCGTTGCGAAACGCTACACGACGGACCGGCGCGTTACGAGCGCGTGGCGGCACGGCAGCCGGAAACCTATGGCCACACGCAGAAACAGCGCCGGCCCCGCATGCTGCTCGACGCGGGTCAATCCGCGCCGGTGCCTTCGTCCCTGAGCACGGCCTCTTGCAGCAGGTCGGCCTCTTTGTGCTCGTGTTCCCGAAACGCTTCGACGAGCCGCGCCGTCGGCTCCGCGAGCTCGGGACTCGCGCCGAGCGCGGACGCCATCGCGCGCAGCCCGTCGAGTTTCTCGAGAAGGGCGGTGTGTTCCTCGCGAAGCTCGGCGACGCCGTGGGCGAGCTCGGGTCGCTCGCGCACGAACGCGCCGAAGTACGCGTCGCCTTCTTCGAGCGCAAAGTGAAGCTCGAGGTCCACGCGCAGCGCGGCGAGCACGCCGCGCGGGTCGACGTCGGCGCGCCCGGCGGCAAGGCCGGTGTAAAGGTCCGCGACCTTCACGAGAGTCGCATCGAGTCTTCCGCGCACGCTCGGGCCGGCGCCGGAAGGTCTGAAGAGCGTGGCGATCGTGGCTAGTGGCTCCATCGCGTTACCTCCTGCTCACGGCAGATCGCAGGAGAAGACTCCCGTTTGCTCCGGATCGTCGCTTTCACGACCGACTCCCGAACGCACGTACACGACCTGGTCGAGCTCCGCGTCGAGTTGGAAATTCTTGGGGTCCATGACGGCCGCCTCGATCAGCGTCGGCGTGCTGCTCGCCGCCGGATCGACGTATTCGAGGTCGCCGACGTTCGGGTACACGCTCGGATCGCTCGCGTTGTCCGTGAAGACGATGCCGCTGCCGCGCGCCGCGACGGCGTCGAGCACGCCCGGCAGCGAAAGCACCTCGGTGCCGTCCATGCCGACGACGTGGAGCGTGCCGCCCGTGTCGGTCACGTCCGTGAGGTAGAGCACGAATTTGCCGTCGTCGGTCATGCTCGAGCGCGGCATCGCCGCGACCGGATCGGAGACGAGATCGATCGGCTCGGGGTTGAAGCCGTCCGTCGCCACGAGGTGGAGGTCGCGCTCGGTTCCGTTCTCGTAGGTGACTTGCGTCGAATAGAGCGCCATGCCGTAGTCGCTCGTGAACGCGACCGGCTCGGCGAAACCGGTCGTGACGATGGGCACCGGGTTCGCCTCCGGCACGGTCGAGCGGCGTAGTTGATCGCCGACGGTGTAGAGCGCCGCCGAGCCGTCCGGCACGAGAAAACCGCGGCTCACGCTGGCGTCGATGCGGTACTGCTGCCCGCCGCTCGCGTAGTAACCCTGATAGTCGCTCGTCTGGTAAAAGACGCCGTCCCCCTTCGAATCGGCGGACCAGGCGGGCAGCACCTGGTCGGCGATGGTCGTCGGGTTCCAGTTCGAGCCGTCGAAATCGAAGCGCTCGATCGTCGCGTCACGACTGCCCGGCGCGCAGTAGCCCACGAAGAGCGCCTCGCCCACGAAGCCGAGCACCGCGCTGCACGTCGTGTCGGAGCCGAGCCCCATCCCGGGGATCAGCGCGTCGTTCAGCGCGAAGTCGTTCGAAGCGATCATGAGATCGGTCTTGTCTTTTTTGGTGTTGGTGTTCGCGGTGTAAACGAGGAAGTCGCCCGCATCGCTCGCTGCAATCAGCGACTCCGAATACGTCGTCGGGCCGATTTCCTGAACGCCGCCTGCCGCGGTCCAGACGGACAGATCGCCGACGTTCGCGGTCCAATCGACGTTCGCGAACGTGTACACGACGCGCCCGTGGATCAGCGTGTTTCCCGGTTGATCCGTGAGCATCGCCGTCTCGTCCGTGCCGAGCTTCGAGCCGATCAGGTTGTCGCCGTTCCGATAGAGCGCCCAATCGTCGCTCGTGACCCCGATCATCGAGGCCGAACCCGACGCGACTTCAGCCGGCGCTCCGACGTCGGCGCTCGTCCCCGGCGCGCGGCCGGTGTCTCCTCCTGCCGCAGCCGAGGCATCCTGACCCGCGCCGGCTTCGTTCTGGCTTCCGGCGTTGCCGCCGGCCCCTCGACTCTTCGCGCCGCCCGTGGCGGGACCGGATGCATCGGTCCCGCCACAGCCGGCAAGCGCGACGAAAAGGCCCACGACGAGGGCCGCGTTCGCTCCGATCCGCTCGGCGTTCGACTTCGACATGGCGATGGGATCATCGCCAAAGCAAAATCGGGGCCGAGGCGCGTGCGCGCCGGTCGCTCAGCTCGTCGGCAGCTTCTTCAGATCGGCGAGCAACGACGTGCCGATCGGAACGCCCCAACCGCTCACCGCGTCGAACGCGCCCTTCTTCGCGCTGTAGCCGCCCGCGGCGCTCGTCGAGTTGTTGCCGCTCGAGATGTCGTGACACGTCGCGGAGCCGACCGTCTTGCCCGCGCTCGTCGGCGAATTGCGATAGAGGAGCGGGCTCAGCCAGCCGACGCGCCGGCCGAGGCCGGAGCTCAAGAGCGCGACGAGCGACGCCCAGAGCGGCGCCGCAGCGCTCGTCCCGCCGGAAACCTGCGCCTGGCCGTCGACCACGACGAAGTAGCCGGTGTTCGCGCTCGCGTTCGCGGCCACGTCCGGCACGATGCGCCCGTTGATGGCGCCGAAATTCACCGAGGGGATTTGCACTTCTTGCCAGCTCGGTCGCGGGAAGACGGTACTCACGCCGCCGCCGGTGCTCCCGCCGCCGTCCTTGCGCAAGCCGTCGCCGTCCTTCCAAACGACCTCCGAGCTGCGCTTGGCGCCGCTCCGCCGCAAGCGCGTGCCGCCGACCGCGAGCACGCTCGGATCGGACGACGGGTAATCGACGTGCGCGCGCCCGTCGCCGACCTGGTCGTCACTGCCGTCGTCGCCGGCCGCGACGCACACCGTGATGCCGATGAGCGCGGCCTCGTGCAACGCTTCACTCACCTGTTGAATCGCCGCCGACGTCCAACCGGCGCCGTCCTCCGAATCACCCCAGCTGATCGAGAGCACGCCCGGGTTGTTCTGCGCGTCGTGCACGACGGTGTCGATCGCGTCGACCCAGCCTTGCGTCGTGAATTTGCTGAAGTAGACGACGATCTTCGCCTTCGGGCACACGCCCGCGACGACCTCGACGTCGAGCATGACTTCGCCCTCCGCGCCGTCCTTCTTCGAGGTCGCAGCGTGGTCGACGCTCACGACCTTCACGTCGGGAACCGGTGAAATCGCCGCGGATTGGCAAAACGTGCTCAAATCGCTCGCGAAGTAACCGCCGCCGAACTCGAGGATGCCCACCGTTTGGCCCGCGCCGTCCCCGGGCGGAAATTCGTAAATCTTCGCGAGCTCGGCCGGGAAAAACCAGGGATGCGCCGCCGACTTCGCGAGCGAAACCGCGTGGACGGCCTGCCCGGCGCGGCGCGGCTTCACGACCGGTCGGTTGTCGAGCCCGAAGACGCCGACCACGACGCCGGCGAGCTCGCTCGGCACGTGGAGCGGTCCGGTGCGGCCGCGGTACTCGCCGCGCTCGTGCGAAAACCTCACGAGCTTCGTGCCGAAGGCTTGCTCCATCGCCGACACGGGGCCGCCGATCTTCACCGCGCGCGTCGCGCGATCGGCTTCGAGCACCTCGATCCCGAAGCGGGCGAGCGTCGTTTTCACGAGCGCTTCGTCCGCGGCAGAAGCACCGTATTGCGCGAGCGCGTCGCGCGAAATCGGCGCGCGCCCCGGTTCGAGCTTCGGGAGCGGCGCCTGGCGGCGAAGCTTCACCGTCGCCTCCACCCACTCGTCTTCGGGCGCGGCGCCGAGCGCCTTGGCGCCGTGCAGTGGAACCCGATCCGACCCCGCCAACACAACGTGACTGTCAGCCATCCCTACCTCCGAGTATGTGAGCCGCGCCCAGAACGATGCGATCGCTCGCGGCGATCCTTCTCTGCGATCCTAGCCTGCGTGTAAAGCCGCGGACGAGGTAGTTTGTTCGGTCTCGTGTTTTTCTCGTCGCCGAGCCGAGAGTCGGTCTGCTAAAAACTTTCGAGTCGCGAGCACACGGCGCCGCGCACACCGCCAGGGATGGGATACGCACCGAAGACGACCGCGACGCGCCAGTTCGCGGGGCTCGTGCTCGCGCGGGTCGAACCCGAAAAATGCGACGCGCTCCGCGCGCTGCTCGCCGACATTCACGCCGAAACGTCCGCAACGATGCGAGGCGCCCCGCCGGCCGGCGCCATCGTGCCGTTTCACGAGCTCGAGACGCTGCACTACGCGCGCTTCGTGCTCCTCGAAGGCGACGGCGTGACGGAACCGCTACTCGCCTTCTCGACGAACTACGACGGCCCCGAAGGCGACGCTTCGGTGAGCGCGAGCCGCGCGTGGTCGTTTCACCTGAGCGAGCTCGTGCACAAGGCGGGGCCCGGTCTCGAGCGCGTGTTCGCGCACTGCCGCGGCTATCGTGCGGGGCGGCTCGAGCGCTTCGTCCGCGCGCACCAAAGACGAGCGAGCACGTTTTACGTCGGTTCCTCGGGCCGGAGCCGCAACCAAATCCTCTGGGAACGGGAGCTCAGGCGCGCGGTCGATCGCGTGCTCGATCAGGGCGGCTTCGAACGCAGCCGGCCCGAAGTCGTGCGCTCCGCGGTCCTCGCCGCGCTCGAGCCGAGCTACGGAAAAATCCCGACCTTCCCGGCGCAGCCGGACCTCGAGTGGCGGATCAGGCTCGCCGTCCTGCTGCTCGTCGCGGGCGTCGTCGTCCTCGCCGGCATGGGCGTGACGGCTGGGCTTTCGCTCGAATGGTCGGCGTTAGAATGGCTCTTCGTCGTGGCCGGCAGCGCGGCGTTCGTGACCGCGCTCGTCGCGCGCTTCCGCTGGCTCGAGCTCACCGACCCGCAGTTTCAGCCCGCGCAAGACGCGGCCACGGTCGCACGCTTCGAAACCGCGTCGGCCGCCGAGAACGACTTTTTACAAAACCAGCTCACGCACCTCGTGCCGATCAAGCCCGGGCCCTTGCGCTGGCTCTTGATTCGCATCGTCTTTCTGGCGCTGAACTTCCTGGCACGGAATCGCTACAACAAGGGCAAGCTCGGGGGCATCCCCTCGATCCATTTCGCGCGCTGGGTCTTGATCGAGAACCGCGGCGTCCTCTTCTTCAGCAACTTCGACAGCTCTTGGCCGAGCTACCTCGGCGACTTCATCGACCAGGCGAGCAACGGCCTCACGGGCGTGTGGAGCAACACGGTCGGTTATCCGCGCACCACCTGGCTGCTCCAGGCCGGCTCGCGCGACGCCGCGCGCTTCCTCGCCTGGACGCGCGCCCACCAGCACCCCACGAACGTCTGGTATGCGGCGTATCCCGGCGTCTCGATCGTCAACGTCAACGCGAACACCGAGATCCGCCGCGGCCTGGCCGATCCGGGTTGTCTCGATGCCGCGACGTGGCTCTTTCACCTGCGCGGCGTCGATCGCGTCGCCGCCGACCAACTCTACGGGGACGAGCGCCGCGCCTTCCCGCTGCCGGTCGACGACATCCAGGGCATGATCCTTTGGGGCTACGGCCACATGCCGGAAGCGCGGTACCTTCTCCTCAGGGTGCCCGCGGCCGCCGCGACCGACGCGATGCGCGGCTGGCTCGCGGACCTTCCGCTCACGTCCGCCGCCGGCTCGCGCACCGAAGAGCCCGCCGAGCCGCTCGTCAACGTCGCTTTCACGCACCGCGGCCTCGTCGCGCTCGGCGTCGATCCCGCGCTCACGGCCGGCTTCTCGACGCCGTTCGTGCAGGGCTCCGAGCACCCGTACCGCGCCCGCGTGAACGGCGACTTCGGTGAAAGCGCGCCCGAACGCTGGACGTGGGGTTCCACGGAAAATCCGGTGCACCTCGTGCTCTGCGTGTTCGCGGCGACGCGCGACGGCGTCGAGCGCTACGCCGCGGAGTTCGGCGCGCGAGCGCGCGCGGCCGGCTTCGAGCTCGTCACGGTGCTCGAGGGCACGACGCTGCCGGGCCGCAAGGAACACTTCGGTTTCCGCGACGGCATCGCGCAACCGGAGCTCAAGGGCAGCGGCCGCGGCGGCATCGAGGGCAACTTGGTCGACGCCGGGGAATTTTTGCTGGGCCACCGCGACGGCTACGGCAACGTGTCGACGAGCCCGGAGAGCACGTCGGGGTTCGCCTGGGGCGCGAACGGGAGCTACCTCGTGTTCCGACAGCTCGAGCAGGACGTCGAGGCCTTCTGGCGTTACGCCGCGAGCATCGACGGCCCGAACCCGGTGAAGGCGGCAAGCAAGATGGTCGGTCGCTGGCCGAGCGGCGCGCCTCTCGTGCGGCACCCGGACGCCGACCCCGACTCGCCGCGCTTCGCGGACGACGACACGTTCACGTACCTGAGCAGCGACGACGACAACGATCGCTACGGCGCGCGTTGTCCGTTCGGCGCGCACATCCGCCGCACGAATCCACGCGACTGGCAGCTCGGCGAGACACCGGACGAGTCGCTCGAGCTCGCGAACCTGCATCGCATCCTCAGGCGCGGGCGCCCTTACGGCGAGCCGCTCGACGCCGCGATGGCTCCGGGCGAGCTCGTGCGGCGCTCGCTCGCCGCGGATCCGAGCGCGCCGCGCGCCGCGCGGGGCCTCCAGTTCCTGTGCTTCAACGCCAACATCGATCGCGGCTTCGAGTTCGTGCAACAGCAATGGTCGAGTAACCCGAAGTTTGCGGGGCAGGACGTCGATCCGGATCCGCTCTTCGGGCTCCATCGCGAGCCGGGCGACGTCGGGCTCGACGCGCCCGCGTTCACGCGACAAAGCGACGTGAAACAGGGCACCTTGCCGCGCACGCCGGGGCTCTCGCGCTTCGTCCGCGTGCGGGGCAGCGCCTACTTCTTCATGCCGTCGATTCCGGCCGTGCGCCTGCTCGCGGGCGCCGTTTGCGGGGAGTCGCCCGCCGTCGCGCTCGAACGGGTGCCGGACGACGAACAACTCTACATCGACAGCCTCATCGACACGCTGCGCGACAAGATGCGGCGCGACTACGCCGGCAAGCTCACGCTGCGCGACGCGCACCCGAAGATGCACGGCTGCGTGCGGGCGACGTTGCGGGTCGAGCCCGATCTGCCGCCGGAGCTCAGGGTGGGCGTCTTCGCGCAACCGAAGAGGTACCCGGCGTGGGTGCGCTTCTCGAACGCGTCCGGCACGGTCGCGAGCGACGACAAGAAGGACGTTCGCGGGATCGCGATCAAGCTCGTGGGCGTGCCGGGCGCGAAGCTCCTCGAAGGCGCCGAAGGGTCGAGCACGCACGACTTCATCCTGATCAGCACGGACGTGTTCGTCACCCGTGACGTGGAAGAATTTTCCGAGCTCGTGAGCGCCGCGACGAGCGGCTCCGGCTGGAAGGCGCTGCCGTTTCTGCTGCTGCACCCGCGCATGGCGCTCGCCGTGCTCCGCGTGCGCGCGCGGCACGCGAGCCCCGCGGCGATTCGCTATTTCAGCGTGGTGCCCTATCTCTACGGCGCCGCCGCGGCGAAGTACTCGCTCACGCCGTTGGACGGTCCTGCGTCGCTGCCGCCGGCGCCGCGCAGCCCTAATTACCTGCGCGAAGCGCTGAAAACGCGCCTCGCCGAACGGCCGCTCGTCTTCGATTTCTCGGTCCAGATCCGGAGCGACCCCTCGCGCATGCCGGTGGAGGATCCGAGCGTGCGTTGGCGGGAGCGCGACGCGCCGTTCCGCAAAGTGGCGACCCTCGAAATTCCGCCGCAGGACTTCGATACGCCCGAGCGCCAGCACTTCGCCGAAAACCTCTCCTATAACCCCTGGCGCTGTCTGCCCGAGCATCGTCCGCTCGGCGGCATCAGCCGCGCGCGACGGCAGGTGTACCGCGCGCTCTCCGCCTACCGGCACGATCGGAACGCGGAACCGAGCGAGGAGCCCGGCACTGAAACGTGAGTCTCCGGCGAACTCGACATGAAGTTTTCGCGGCTCTCGGACTCACCACTTCGAAAAATGCACCATTGACCGCTCGTGCGGAGAAACCTAGCGTGCGTGTCCACTGGCGCTTCACGATGACGCGGAAATGGTCTTTTCTCGGGGTGCTGATGGGCTGTTTTCTCGTGGCGCCGGCGCCGGCGGCGGCCGCGCCGGGCAGCTCCGACGTTTCCTCGTACGTGAGTGACCAATTCGAGCGCGCGACTTCGCGGCTCGTGGCGCAACTGGCCGTGAGCGGACTCGAGACGGCGTGTCCCGACGGCGACGCGCTCTGCAAACGCGTCGTCGAGAGACTCGGAACCGCGGTGACCGCGGCGGTCACGAAGGATCGCGCCGCGCTCACGGGTGCGCTCGACGACTTTTTCGTCGAAAGCTCGGTGGCGGCCGGGCTCGAGGTCGCGTTGCGCCCGCTCGTCAGGGCGAAGGACGGCGACCCCAGCGCGCGCCGCAGCGAAGCCGAGACGAAGGCACGCGACGTTTGGTTACGCGGGCTCGCCCCCGTCGTGGATTGCGTCGCGGGAAGACTCGCGGGCACGACGCGCAGCGAGACGTGCAGTCTCGGCGAAAAAGCCGCCGACACCATCTACTTGCTGAAGTACGCGAAGGATCACGAGGGTCTCGGGGAGCAGGACATCGACGCGCTGAAGCTCGCCTGGCAAGATCTCTACGGCGATCACCGACTCCCGCCCGAAATCGCGCTGCGTGTGCTCGCGGCGCTCGCGACGGCGGATTCCGTGCAGCGTCCGGAGCTTCGCGTCTACTTTCTCGCCCTCTCCGAGTGGGCGCGGGAAGGTCTCTCCGACGGCCTCTTCACGCCGACGTACGCTTACCTCGCGAATCTGAGCGGCCAGGTCACCGAGTTTACCGGCATGACCGACATCGTCGCCGGAACGCTGCGGCAAAACGGCTTTTGGAATCCGGACAAGGACGCGACCACTCGAAGCGAGCTCGCGAAGTGTCCGACCACGGTCGCCGCGTTCGACGCTTGGACCCGCTCGCGCGACGCCGGCCTCGGCGAGACTTGGCGTGCGGCGGTGTTGCGTGGGTCGGCGGTGGAGAGCTCGGCCTTCGACCCCATGCTGCGAGCGCAGGACTGTTCGGATCCGACCGCGCAGAAGACGCTCGCGAAGCTCAAGCGCGCGATGCGCTACCAGCGTGGTGCGCTCGACGTTTACGCCGTCGTGACCCAATACGGACCGGCGTTGCTCGCCGGCGCCGCGGTGCTCGACTACGTGCGCACGCGGGACGACGCCGAGCTCTCGCGCGAGCTCCGAGCCATGCTTCTTTACGCCGGCGCCCGGGGGACGCTCTTCGCGCTCAATCGCGTGCCGCCGCCAACGCCGAAGTTTACCTCCGTTCACGCCGTCCTTCTGAGCTGTGAGTTCCAGGATTTGGCGAAGAAGCTCGGCGTGCCCCAGGCGCGCGACCCGAATGCGGCAAGCTCGTGCGTTCATTTGCAGGACGAGGCTCCCGCCGGCGGACACGGCGCGGACCCGCACGGCGCGCACGCCGCGACCGATGCGCACGGCGGCGGACACCACGCCGCCACGGCGTCGAGCGAGGCCGACGACGTCGCCGCGGCGCTCGCGGTCCTCGACGACGCCATCGCGACTCCGGCATCGTCGCCGCCGTCGAGCGAGGAGCCGCTCGGCCCCGAAACGGCGAGTTTTCGCAGCGCGCTCCGCCACTTGCGTCAAGGCGACACCGCCGCCGCGAATCGCGCGGTGCTGCGGCTCGGGGTGGATCTCTTGGTCGAGCAGGTCGATCGCCTCTCGACGAGCACGTTCGGCGTCAGCGACGAATCCTGCACGCGCGACGCGCGCTCGCGGTCGATATTCAAGGGGCTCGACGCCGCCTGCGCGGCGCACGTCTTGATCCAATCCGCGTACCACCCCATCGCCGACTACTTCTGGGATCAGGGCGCGAAACAGGACGACCCGTCGAAGGTCGCGCAAGGCGTCTACCGCAACCTGCTCGCCACGCCGCACCTCGACACGACTCCGATCATTCTCAACGTCGGCGCGGGCGCGAACCTGATTTGGGGCGCGAAGTCGGAATGGGGCGACGGCACCACCCAACTCACGCTGGTCGACAAGATCGGAGTCGCCTTCTACAAGCACACGGGGGAGTCACTCCGCTGGGAAACGGGGCCGTTCGTCGGCGGCTTTCTCGACGCGCTCGTGCGCACGGCGACGGGCGACGGCAAGGCGCGCAGGTATTGGCTCGCCGGCTACACCGTCGGCACGACGCGCACCTTCAGCACCGACTTCGGGCTCGAGCTGCACGCCGCGGCGGCGCTCCCCTTCACGTCGAACAACCACGCTCGCATCGGATTCGCGGGTGGGCTCGCGCTCGTGGTCCCGTTCAATTTCATCTTCGAGGAGGACTAGGGATGGCCCAAGACAAGACTGCCGAGGACACGACCAAGAAGGACGACGATACTTGCTGCGAATGCGATCGGGAGCTCGACCAGAACGGCAAGTGCACGAACAACGCGTGCAAGTTCTTCAACCAAAAGCCCGAGTGCAAGTGACCGAACGGCATGGCCGCGCGTGCCCTTGCGCGCGATCGGGCTCGAACACGCTCTACGCGATCGAACGCACGACACCGCCGTCCACGCGCAAGGCGGCGCCGGTGGTCGCCGACGCTCGGGCGCTGCAGACGTAGACGATCATCGCCGCGACCTCGGCGGGCGCCGCGAAGCGACGGATCACGGACGACGGCCGGGCGTGCTCGAAGAATTCGCGCTCGACGGTCGCCGCGTCCTTGTTTTGCGCGGCCGCGAGGTTCGCGACGAAGCCGCTCACCCCCTCGGACGCGGTCGGCCCCGGCAGCACGCTGTTCACCGTGACGTTCGTCCCGGCCAGGGACTCGGCGAGCCCACGCGCGACGGCGAGCTCTGCCGTCTTCGTCATGCCGTAGTGAATCATCTCGGTCGGAATCTGCAGGCCGGACTCGCTCGACACGAAGACGATGCGCCCGAAGTTGCGCGCGCGCATGCCTGTCACGTAGTGACGCGCGAGGCGCACGCCGCTCAAGACGTTGACCTCGAAGAAGCGGAGCCAGTCGGCGTCCGTGATCGCTTCGAACGGCTTCGGTTCGAAGATACCCGCGTTGTTGACGAGCACGTCGAGCTCGGGGACGCGTTCCGCGAGGCGCGCGCACCCGTCGGCCGTGCCCACGTCCGCGTCCACGCCGCTCACGGTCGCGCCGGGGACGAGCTCGCGCAGCCGCCCGACCGCCGCGTCGACACGCTCGCGCGTGCGGCCGTTGACGACGACCGTCGCACCCTCGCGCGCGAGGGCCTCCGCGGTGGCGAAACCGATGCCCGCGGTCGAACCGGTGACGAGCGCGCGCTTGTTTTCGAGTCCGAGCTCCATGGTGCGCTTGAGGTAGGGACGCGGCGACGGTTCGTCAACACCGTCGCCGCTGCGGACCCGGGGTGTCCTTAGGGACAGCTCCTAGCGCGCGTTTCGGCGCTCGAGCAGCACGAGGACTCCGCCGTTGCCGCCGAGAGCGGGCGGCGCGGTTCGAAACGCGAGCACGTGAGCCGCGGCCGGCCCCGTGGTGAGCCACTCGGTGATGGCGCCGCGGAGGACGCCGGCGCCCCCCGGCGAGTGGCGGCCTTTGCCGACGATGACGAGCACGAGCTCCGCACCCGCGGCGCGCTGCATCGCGATGAACGCGAGCAAGCGCCGCTCGGCGACCGCAACCCTGAGGCCGTGTAAATCGAGCGTGGCGCGCGGGGTGCCCCGCAACGCGGCGCGGACATGGGCCGCAAGCCCACGCCGCGCGCCGTCGACAAAGCCGTCGTCGGCCGACACCTCGAATTCGCGGCGCCGCGTGGTGCGCGGAGCGGCGATGCGCGACGGAAGCGGCACGCGCAGCGAGCCCCCTGCGAGCGGCACCACTCCGGTCGCCGCGGCGACGTGCGCGAAGCTCGTCGGGGCTTTCGTGCGCTCCGGTCCCGCTTCGCCGGGCGCGCGACTCGACGCGCGGGAGCGCCCGTCCCCGTGCAGTTTCGCCCCGAGCGCGCGCAGCGGGCGATGACGCGGAAACTTGGAGCGCGCGGACATCCGTCGTTCATGCCCCGCCGAACGACGAATGCCAAGCGGACGCGGCGAATCGCCGCCTGCGCGTGGCAATTAGACACTTCGCCGCCTGACGAGCCCTGCGATAGCGTCGACGCATGTCGAACGCGGGGCATGCCGAAACGGGCGAGGACGTCGCGCGACCCCTCGTCTCGGTGATCATTCCGACGCACGACCGTCGACACTTGCTCGGGACGGCGATCGAGAGCGTGCTCGCGCAGGAGCCGATCGGCGGAAGGATCGAGCTCATCGTCGTCGACGACGCCTCGAGCGACGGGAGCGCCGAGGTCGTCGCTCGGTATCCCGCGGCGAAGTATCTCCGCTCCGAAGCGCGCAACGTGAGCGCCGCGCGGAACGCCGGCATCGCCGCCGCGCGGGGCGATTGGCTCGCGTTCCTCGACGACGACGACGCCTGGCTGCCGCACAAGTTGCGACGGACGCTCGCGGCCGCAGCGGACGACCCCGGCGCTCGCGTCGTGATGTCGGCCGCTTACTCTTGCAACGCAACGCTCGAGCCGAGCTACGTGTGGAGGCCGCCCGCGGAGAAGCGCCGCGGAGGCATGTATCAGGGTTTCCTCGAAAACGTGATGACGCCGTCGGCGATCGTCGTGCATAAGAGCGTGTTCGAGACGATCGGGCTCTTCGACGAAAGCGCCTATCGCTCGGAGGATCGCGAGCTCTGCTTGCGCGCCGCGCGTGCGGGTCTTCGGTTCCTCGTCTTGGACGAACCGCTCGTATTCTACCGGCGCCCCACCCGTATCGACGGTGACCAGCTGGTGGCGACCTTCCGCGCCACGCTCGCGCTCCTCCGCCGCGAGTTCGCTGAGCGCCACCCCGACCAGCCTTCCCTCTGGCAGTGCAAAGCGTACGAGTTCAATCTGCGCCGCTGGTACGCGAAGGCCCTGCTCGAGGGCTCGCGCGAGCAGAAGCTCGACGGCAATGCGGCCGAGGCGAGCCGCTTCGACCGGTTGGCGCTCGCCGTCTCGCCGCTACATTGGACCTACCACCGACTGCTCCGGCGCAGGCGCGCCGCGCGTCAGGCCGCGACCGAGCCCAGCGCCGCGGTGAACGTCTTCAAATAACCGTCGGTCATGGCGGCCACCGAAAACGCGTCGCGGGCGCGACGCCGAGCCGCCTCACCGAGCCTGATGCCGAGGGCCGCGTCGTCCTCCAGTCGCGCAATGCTCGCGGCGAGCTCGTCGATCGCCCCCGGCCGCACGAGGAGCCCCGTGACGTCGTGCACGATGGCGTCCGCCGTGCCGTCGGTGGACACGCCGATGCTCGGAACGCCGTGATGCGCGGCCTCGATGTATACCAAGCCGAACGCCTCCTGCCGCGCCGGAAGCACGAAGACGTCGCTCGCGGCGTAGAGGTCCGACGGGTCGGCGAGCTCACCCAGAAAATGCGCTTTCGACCCCGTGCTTCGGGACACGGCTTCGAGCGTCGTCCGCTCGGGTCCGTCGCCGCCGACGAGGAGACGCGCGCCGTCGCCGCGTGCTCGCAGGCGCCCGAACGCGGCGAGCAAATCGGCGACGCCTTTGCGCAGCACGAGCCGAGCCAAGGTGGAGACGACGAACGCGTCGGGGGGAACGCCGAGTCGCTCGCGCGCGGCCGCGCGGGACGGACGCACGCGCGGCTCCGGCACGCCGCACGGCACGAAATCGATGCGGTGCGGCTCGATGCCGGCTGCGGCGAGCGAACGCTTGACCATGCTGCCGTGGACCACGAGCCGGCGCGCGAGCAGCGCGGCGCGACGCGTGCGCCGTCGCTGGAGCTCCGATTCGAAGCGCTCGCCGCCGTGCACGGTGACCACGCAGGGGCTGCCCCCGAGCGCGGCCGCCGCCACGTCCTTGATGCGCAGCCACTGACAGCCCGTGTGCAGACTCACCACGTCCGGCCGCCATTCACGCACGAGTCGGGCCAGACGCCACACGTCGATGAAGCGGCGTCGCACGTCGACCGGCAAGAGCGACCGCGCCGTTCGCGCCTCGAAACCGGCTGAGCCGAGCTCCGCGAGCGTCTCCGCCGTGTGCGCGGTCGCGGGCAAAATCGTGGCCGTTTCGCCGCCGCGGCGCGTGAGCTCGCGACCGAGCTCGAGCACGACGCGCTCGGCGCCGCCACGCGCGCCCCGGCTGAGGACGTCGCAGAGGAGCATCACGCGCATCGGGGCTCCGCGCGGTTCGGGCGGACGGCGCCGCGACCTCGCACGATTCGCAGCCGGCGGAGCGCGGCTTGGAGCTCGTGGGGTCGGCTCGACGCGACGAAGCGCCAGAGGATCAGCTTCTCGGCGACGGACGCCGGCGCGAGCGCGGAGGCCAGGAGCCAGCCGAAGAGGGCCGCGCGGCTCCGCGCCGAAAACCCCTGCGGCTCGAGCGCGGCCAAGACGGCGTCGACGAGCACCTTGCGCTTGGAGTCGCCCGCGAGCGGGTGCGTGGCGGGCGCGAGCCGCAGCGACGCCAAGCGATACGGCAGAAAGCGGAGCCCGCGCGCGAGGGCGTGGTCGGGCAGCTTCACGCCGGCTCGGAGCGCCACGGCTTGTGCGTAACGAAAACGCGCCAAAGCACGGCGAACCTCTTGATTGAAGCGCCGCTTTTCTAGGCGCGACATCGCGCCCGCGTTGCGCCCGTGAACCCGATAGCTCACGAGCGGCTCCGGGATCGTGACGACGTCGCCGAGAAACGGCGCCGCCGCCACGCAATACGAGTCACCGGCCTCGTCCTCGCCCGCGAGCGGGAAAATTTGCTCGAGAAAGGCGCGCGCGTAGGCGTTGGCGGAGCCGGGCGGCGTCGGATAATCGGCCGCCGCCGTCATCCAGCGTTTCACGAGCGGCGCGGTCGGCACGAGGTCGTACTGCGGCAAGACGCTCCCGCGATCGGCGCCCTGCGCGTCGACGACGCGCATTTGCACCTGCACCTTGCTGAGACCCGCGCGCCAGACGTCCGCGATCTTCCGAATCAGGGTCGGATGCAGCAAGTCGTCCGCGTCGAGAAAGATCACGAGCTCGCCGCGGCTCTTCGCGAAACCGGCGTTGTAGGCGGCGCGCTGCCCGAGGTTCGCCTGGTAGATCGACACGACGCGCTCACCGAAACCCTCGATCACGGCGCGCGAGCCGTCCGTCGAGCCGTCGTCCACCACGATCACTTCGATTTCCGGCCAATCGAGGGCGAGCGCGCTCTCGACGGCCGCGGCGAGGTACTCCGCGTAGTTGTAATTCGGAATCACGATCGAGACCAATCCGAGCACGCGAGTCTCCTGGTTCGTCGAGCCGCTTTCAGCCGCCCGCGCGCGCGAGCGCGGTCCCCAAAAATCCCCACGCTCGTGCGACGAGGGCGCGCCCGAAGAGGCGCATGCCGAGCGCGAAGGAAAGCACGCCGGTCGAGACGAGCAACGAGAACCGCGCGAATGGACCGAGCTCGTGCGGCAAGAGGCCGCGCAGCACGAGGACCACGGCGGCCATGAGCGCCGTGGCCGCGAGCGGGACGAACGCACCGCCGACCAGACTCGTGAGCGGCAGTTTCAACGCGCGCTTCACGAGCCACGCCATCATGCCGGCGGCCACGAGCTCGCGCGCCACCCAGACGCCGACCGCGGCGGTCAGCGAGCGCGCACCGAACACGGCGATCAGCGCGAGCATGACGGCGAATTCGACGCTGACGCTCAGCAAGGAATCGCGCGGGCGGCCGAGCGCGGTCAAGAGCGGGCCGAACAGGAGCCCGGCGGCGCGCACGAGCACGAGCGTGGCGAGCACCGCGACGTAGGCGGTGCTCGGGAGCCATTTATGGCCGAACAAGAGCTCGACGAGCTCAGGAGCGACGAGCGCCATGCCGATGAAGCAGGGATAGAGCGCGAGACAGGTGAACTCGGTGGCTCGACGGAAAGCCGCGAGGGCCCGTTCGGGCTCGGCCTGCAGCCGCGAGAAGAGCGGCAGCGCCACCTGGGTGATCGCCGCCGCGGCGATACCCCAGAGCATATCGACGGCACGAAAACTCAGGTTGAGATAGCCGGCGAGCTCGGCGCCGAGCATGACGCCCGCGACCACGACGAACACGCGCTTGACCGCGAAGCTCAAGAACATGCCGCCGATGGCGTAGATGCCGAACGCGAGCAGCTCGCGGAGCTCGCGCACCCCGAGCCGCAAGCGCGGCCGCGACGAAGCGGTCGTCCACAGGACGAGCGAGCTCGAGAGCGCGATGAGCACCTGCTGCGCGACGAGTCCCCAGAGCCCCGCGCCACAAGCGACGGCCGCGACGCCGACGGCGGCCCCCGACAGGCGACCGACCAACGTGCGCAGGGCGAGCTTGCGAAAACCGAACTCGCGCCGCTGCTCGGCGACGAGCGTCGCGGACAGCGCCGTCGCGGGAAAACACAGTGAAAGCCAGGCCAAGACGGGAGCCGCGCTCGGATTGCCCATCAGCCGAGCGAGCGTGGGGGCGAACAGCACCGAACCGGTCAGCAAGACCGCGCTGAGCAGCAACGTCGCCGTGAAGGCGGTGTCGTAGTGGAGCGCCGTCACCCGCTCCTTCTGCACGATCGCGTCGTGGAACAACATGCCCACCAGGAGACCGAAGAGCTCGACCAGCGCGAGCGCCACCGAGAACAGGCCGAAGTCGGCGGCGCTCAGAAAGCGCGAATAGACGATGAGCGTGCCGAACGAGACGAGCGCGAAGCCGCCGTTCTCGACGCTGCTCCAGAGCATCGACTTTGCCGCCTTGCGCGTGTTCGCCGCGCCGCGCTCGGCGGACTGTGGCGCGCTCGGCGCGGAGCGACTCGCTTCGTCCTGAGCCGACACCACGGGCGGCGCGAGAAAGAACGCGTGCGAGCTCTTCACGAGACCTCCGGCAACAGCGGCGCGACCATGTCCGGCGCGGCCGCGAACGAGGCGCGGGCCCCTGCGAGGCCGAGCGGAACGAACGTGACGAGCGCGAGAGCGAGGTAGTTGTGCTCGGGCGACAAGAGGTAGCCGCCCATGAGGAGCCACGAGAGGAACAAGGCCGCCCGCGTTTCGGCGGGCACGTCGCTTCGCCGGAGGGCGAGCCAAGCCAGCGTGACGAAGCCGACGAAGCCCGCCGCGCCGTACTCGTACGCGAGCTTCGCCCACGTCGGATCGTGGAATTCGTAGCCGGGTTTCGCGAAAGCGATGGTGCCCGGACCGTGGCCGAACCAGGCCGTCAGGCTCGCCGCGTCGAAGGTATCGTGGATGAGTCGCAGCGGAGCCACGTAGCGGATGTAGGCGCTGCTTCGTTCCGATCCGAACTCACCGAAGCGGGCGAGCGTGAACGACAGATCGAGCGCGTCGCCGAGAAGCAAAAAGACGCACGCGCCGACGAGCGCGAACAGAAGCGCACGCAGCATCGTTCTCGGCCGGAGGGGAAACAGGAGCCCGACGGCGAGGGTGAAGAGTCCGGTGCCGGAATAAGTGAGGAGGAGCGCGAGCGCGTACGTCGCGAGACGCCAGAAGCGGCGCGCGCTCGTCCACTCGACGAGCCAAGCGATCGCCATGAGAAATGAGAAATCGGAGGGCTCGTGAAAAAAGAAGCCGTTCGACTTGTGGAACGAGCCGACGGCGATGACCGTGTTGAATCCGCTCGGTCCACGCAGCCACACCGGGAGCTCCGGCGTGAAGTCGAAGAGCCAGGCCGGCGAAGCCATGAATTGCGCGTAAAACTGCAGAATGCCCGCGGCCGCGCAGAAGAGGCACACGCTCGAGAAGGCGTGCGACACGAAGTCGCGCTGCTCCGCGCCGAACGCGCCGCCCGTGAACGCGAACACGAACGGCAGGTACATCACGATCATGAGCAGCAACGACGGAACCGACGCCTGGGCGCCGTTCAGCGCGGTCGCGAGCAATCCCAAACCGACGCACGCGCCGTAAGCGAGCAAGCGCCGTCCCGAAATCACGAGGGCGCCGGCGAGGACGCCGACGGCGAGCAGGCCGTACATCGCCGGCAAGGCCGCGTTCAACGAATAGCTGCCGAAGTTCAGGCCGAAGCGTTGTCCGACGGTGGTCGCGAGCAAGAGCGCGACGAACGCCGCGCGGAGCCCGAACCCGTCACGCGGGCGCGCGCTCATCGTTGCCACACCCGCATGAAGGCCACCTCGAGCGCCGCCGGGAAGATCGCCGGATCACTCGGCACTCCCGCCCAGTGTCCGCCGACGGCGAGGTTCACGAGCACGTGCGCGGGACCGGCGTCGCTGCCGTCATCGTGAATCCAGCGAAATTCCCGGTCCGCCACGCGAACGCCGTCGACCAGGTGGCGCACGCGCGACGGCGACCACTCGACGGAGAAAAGATGAAACGCTCGCGAGTAGTCCGGGTTCGCGGGGTACGCGCCTTCGGCGTCGAGGCGCGAGCCGGGTGCCGCCGCTCCGACGCCCTTGCCATGCAGAAAGTGGAAGCTCCGGTCCGCGACAGGTCCGCGATCGTTGACGATCTCGACGACGTCGATCTCGGGCGGCCAGCGCCCGTCCTCCGGATTCAGCCAGAACGCCGGCCAGAGTCCCTTGCCTTCCGGCGCGCGCATGCAGATCTCGAAGACACCGTAGCGACCGGTCCAACGCGACCGCAGCATGCCGCTCTCGATCTTCCCGGGCGCGGGCTCGCCGTCGACTCGAGCGACGAGCGCGAGACCGTTCGGCGTGAACACGTGATTGTCGTGCTCGCGATAGCGACTCCATTCGTCCCCGAGGTGATCGAGCCGGCCGCCGTCGTACACGTAGCGGGTCTCGAATTCGGCCCGGAGCGTCGCTTCGTCGCGGATGCCGCGGCGAAAATCCCAATTTTTCACGAGGTGGTAGCGCTCGGCGGGACTCGTCCCGAACGGGGCGGTGGCTTGCCCGCTCGCTTCGCAGCGCTCGACGGCGGCGCTCGTTCGGGACACCGGGGGCCTCGCGGTCGCGGCGGGTACACGGCCGGCGGCGCCCGCCGCGACCAGCCCCGAGACCGCGAGCGCCAGCCCGATCACGACGCGTTTCATTCGCCGGCGCCCTCCGACAGTCCGACGACGGCTCCGGTCGGCCGCGCCGCGCGCGCCGCCGTGACCTCGGCGTACACGGCTCGCGTGCTCTCACCGATGCTCTCCCACGTGGTTTGACTCGTCGGGCCGCAAGGACGATACCGGAGCGTGAGCGCGAGCGTCATCGCGCTCGCGAGCGCGTGCGGATCCTCGGGCGGCACGAGCGTCCCGCGAACGCCGTCCTGCACGTCTTCCGCGAAGATGCCGACGTTGCTCGCGATGAGCCACTTCGAGAGATCCTTCACGAGGTAATAGACGCCGCTCGCGTCGATCTGCCGGTACGGAAAGACGAAGCAATCGGCGTCGTCGAAGAGCTCGGCCATCTCCGCTTCGGACTGCCGCCAGGCTCGAATTTCGACCGTCGAGGCGAGCCCGAGCTCGGCGATCCGCGCGCGCAGGGGCTCGAGATCCATCATCGGGCGGCCCGCCACCACGGCGCGCGTCCGCGACCGGAGCTCCGGCGGCAGCGAACCGAGCGCCTCGATCAGGATGTCGAGCCCCTTGTATGGCTTGAGCTCGCCGAACGCGACGAACGTGAAGCGGGTATCCCGCGGACGGCTGCGTGCGGCCTGTCCCCCTCCGAGCGCCATGGGGCCGTGTGGGATCACGACCACGCGTTCGGGCGCGAAGCCACGGCGGCAGAGCGCGGCGTGGCCTGCACGCGTGTGAACGATGAGTTTGTCCGCGAACCCGAGCGGCAAGTCCGCGCCCCAGGTCTGCAGCCGGCCGAGGCTGTCGCCGTTCCAGGCTTTGGTGTCGTGCACGGTGACGACGACCGGCGCCATGCGCCGCACGACGGAGATGGCGAGCGCGTCGAGCCACGGCACGACGAGCCATTGAAAATGAACGACGGCGGGCTTGGTCGCCGCGACGAGCCGCACGAGCTCGCAGAGACCGACGACGTGCTCGATGCCCTTCGCCAAAGCGCGGAGCCGTCGCGGCAAGCGCACGAGTCGATCGGTCTTGCGATAGAAGATCTCCTCGACGAACGGCTCGGCGAGCTCGGGGCGATCACCGGGACGCACGGGCCGCACCGCCCAGAGCGGCCGCACCCCGGCGGCGACCAAACCGCGAGTCAACGCGGCGTCGTAAGGCGCCGTGAAGAGCGACGGATCGACCGCGAGGACGTGCATGGGCTCGCCCTCGCCGACACGGTACGCGCCCGGCTCGGACCCAGTCGCGGGGCGAACGCCGTCCGTCCAGCGGCGCTCTCGCTTCCGCAAAAGACCCGTGAAGAACCCGGCGGCCCAACCGAGGTGCATCGCCGCGGCGACGGGCCCGGTCCAGAGCCCCGCGAGGGACCGCTCGCGCGCCGTGAAATGGACGGAGACGAGTACGAGCAGCGTCGCGTAAGCGATCGGCCATGCGAGAAATGTCGCCCGCGCCGCCCCGCACAGGAGACCGCCCGCGAGGAGCAGCGCATTCAGCGGCACGACGAGCTGCCGGGCGCGCACGGAGCTCGGATGACGGCGCAAGGTGCGCGACCGGCCGGCGCCGTAGTTGAAGTATTGACGCGCGAGCGCCCAGAGCGTCGCGCGCGGGTGATACGTCACGGGGTTTTCGGCATCGAGGAAGAGGCGCGAACCGACGGCGCGCTGGCGACAATCGAGCTCGGCGTCCTCGTTGTGACTGAACGTCTCGTCGTAGCCGCCGGCGCGCCGGAACGCGTCCATGCGAAAGGCCGCGTGGTGTCCGTGGTCCACGAAGCCGCTCCGCCGCGCGCCACGGTGCGCGGAGCCGCCGGTTCCGACGGGGCTGTTCGAGACCCAGGCGACGGCCCGCTGCAACGCGGATTCACCCCGCGACACGAGCGGCACGACCACCGCGTCGGCCCGGTGCGCCGCGAGCGCGGAAAGCAGGCGCTCGACGAAGCGCGGAGGATACGTCGCGTGCGCGTCGCAGCGCACGAGGACGTCGGCGAAAAGCCCGAGTTCACGCGCCGCGAGGTTCACCGCGGCGCTCTGCAGGCGCGCGGGATTGTGGAGCACGCTGAGCCCCGGCCGGCGGGCGGCCATGGCTTCGACGATGGTCACGGTCGCGTCGCTGCTGCCGCCGTCCACGACGACGACCCGGAGCTCCGCCGCGTTCGCCGGTTGCTCCAGGAGCGCGTCCACCACGTCGGCGACACGCCGGGCTTCGTTCAGGGTCGGCACGACCACGAGCACGTTCGGCAAGAATTCCGCCGCTTGCGCGGCGAATCGGGGAGACAGGAGTCGTGACATGGTGCTGCGTCCCGGGTTGCTTCTTCAGCGCGCGGGCTCGTGCGCGAGGCGCTCGGCGAGTCCGTCGCCGTTGACGGCCCCGAGCGCATGGAACGCCGCGAGCGACGCCACGGCGAGCCCGAGCGCGGCGAGGGCGAGACGGGTGCCCCGGCCGACACGGCGCAGCGGAATCGTCATCGGCACCGACGCGCTCACGGGCAGTTGCGACAACGTCGCGCGGGGCCGCACGGTTCTTTCCGGGTGCGCGCCGTTCGCGACGACCGCCAGACGCCGAGCCTGCACCGCGAGCGAGCGCACGTGCTCGACCGCGAGCCCGCGCCGCGTGCGACCGAGCGAGACCACGGACAGAACGCAGTCGGCCGAGCGCGCCAGGACGGCCGCGTCCGAGAACGCGGGGAAGCTCGCGGCGTCGAGCACGATCGCGTCGTAGGCGCTGCGGGCCTCGGCGAGCAGGTTCGCGAACGCCGTACTCCCGAGGCGCTCGGGCGCCGTCGGCCCCGCGGCGCCGAGCGCGTCGAAGTCACCGTGCGAGGTCGCGATGCGATGCACGGCGTCACGCCACGAGCACTCGCCGAGCAGGTAGCCTTCGAGGCTCGGTTCGTCGTGACCGACGCAGTAGCTCGGTCGCCGGAGGTCGACGTCGATCACGAGCGTGCGGCGCCCGCCGGCGACGAGCAGTGCGGCCAGGGACAACGCCACGGTCGTCTTGCCGTCCGCGGCTTCGGGCGACGTGACGAGGACGACGCCGGCCGCCTCGTCCGGCTGTGCGTAGAGCAGGTTCGTGCGGAGAGCACGAAATGCCTCGTCGAAGTCGGGCTCGGGCGGCTCGAACGGCAACTCGAAGCTGCACGCCGGCGCGAGCGCGCCCCGACGGTGCCGGCGCTTGCGCGGCACCCGTCCCCAAATCGGCACGGACCCGAGCGCCCGCTCGAGCTCCGCCTCGTCTTGGAACGTGTCCGACAGCATCGCGCGGCCCACGAGCACGAGCAGACCGATGAGGAGACCGACGGGACCGCTCGCGAGGCGCAACGCGAGCTTCGGCGCATCCTCGCGGAGCGGCGGCTCGGGCGCGTCGAGCACCCGGTTCTTGGAGACGGTCGAAGCTTTGACGATCGCCGTCTGCTGCTGGCGCTCGAGCAAATAGGAGTACAACCGGCTGTACACCTCGGATTCGCGCGTGAGCTGCGCGAGGCCGATCTCGGCGCTCGGCACGCCTTTGAGCCGAGACTCGAATTGATCGATGATGCCGCCGATTTCGCCCTGCATCTGCTCGGCGCGTTTGAGCCTGCTGCCGACGTAGTTGCGAATCGCGTCGAGCTGCGCGTCGACCTGCGCGCGCTGCGCTCGCACCTCGGGCGCCGCGGCGTTGTAGCGCGCGTCGAGGTCCGTGAGCTTTTGCCGAGCCTGCGAGAGCGAATCGGCGAGGCCGGCGAGCACCGTGTCGTCGCTCTCGCCGAGCAGGAACGCGCCGGGCGGCGGCGTCGAGCCCTTGAGCGCGTTCTTGACGTGCGTCAGGGCGGCCACCTCGAGCCGCGAATTCACGCGCTGCTCCTCGTACTTGCCCATCTGCTCGATCAGGGCCTTGGCCTCGTTGTCGAGCACGACGGCGCGGTGGTTGCTGCGATACGCGGCGAGCTTCGCTTGAATCTCGTCGAGCTCGGCGCGCACGCTCTCGAGCTGGTGCGTGACGAAGTCTTCCGAAGCCGTCGCCTCCTCCGTTTTCCACGCGTGGCGCTCGGCCAGGTAACTGTGCATCAGCGTGGTCAGAAACTCGGCGGTCGCCCGCGGCGAGTTCCCGCTCACCGCGAGCGTGACGACCTTCACCGGCTCGGCGGTACTGCCCGCCTTGGGCACGGTCACGGTCAGCGACTTCTGCACGGCCGCGTACACGTCCTCGAGCGGCGACACGCGCACCTCGTAGTCGCGTCCCGCCACCGGGCCCCGCTCCGTGCCGGCGACGAGCGTGAGCTTCGTGCCGTCGATGTCGAGCGCTTCACCGAGCCGGCCGCGTCCGCGCCTCGAGCCCCCGGCGAACACCTCGTACTCGCTCGGATTCACGAAGTGCACGCGAAAGGTCGCACCCCGACGGGCTGCTTCGCCGAGCTCACTGTCACGCGCGCGGAGTTCGCGCAGGCCCGCGTCGAGCAGGCGCGGATCGCGCCGCGCGAGCCGCCAGGCGAGGTAGCGCGGCGCCGGCCGGCCGCTCACCTCGACCTCCACGTTGGCCCCCGACGTCAGAATGGCGCGCTTCACGAGCTCGCTGCTCGTCATGATCTCGACTTCGGACCAGACGTCGCCTTGCGTCTCGCCCGAAAAGTCGAGCCGCTCCGACTCGCTCGGTCCGGCCCGTTTCGGGCCCTCGAGCTCCCCGAGATAGAGCCGGCCGCTCGCGCGAAACTCCATGCGCGAAAACAGGGTGAACGCGAGCACGACGCCGAGCGTCACCACTCCGACCGCCAGCACCATGCCGTAGTGCCGCCGCACGAGCCGCCAGAGCTCGGCGCCGCTCAAGGCGTCGCGCGGCGCCGGCTCGGGCGCGGGTCCGCTCCACACTTCGCGGAGGAGTGGCGCGGAAGACGCATGCTTCGCTCGCTCGTTGCCCGGCGCGGTGATGGTCATGTGAAACTCAGGGTTGAGACAGGTATTTGATTTGCACGAAGGGCGTGAGGAGCCCCGATATCGTCTGCAGCGTCGGCAGGATCTCCTCGAGTGCCTCGTTCCAGCTCGCGAGCCCCGTGAGCGGCACGTAGACCACGTCGCCCGGCTCGAGCTCGAACGGCGCCGCCTCGCCCGCGAGGATCTTGGCGGCGTCCACCACGATGAATTCGGCGCGATCGCCCGCGCTTCGGATCACGAAGGTCTCCGACAAATGCCCTTGCGTGTGCTCGCGGGAGCCGAAGCCGACCTGCGCCAACGCCTGCAGCAGCGTCAGGCGACCGTTCATGAATTGCACCGTCCCGCCGCTCGGATTGCTGCCCGGGGCGCCGCCGAACACGAACGCTTGCTCGCTGCTCTTGTCGGGCACCACCACGATGTCCCCGGCGCGCAGCTTGATGTTCTCGCGCATGTCGCCGTCGAGCAAGAGTCGCCGAAAGTCGACCGGCAACCGCTTGGCGCCGCGCGCGACGTAAGCGGTCCGCAGACTCGCCTTGTCGAGGAGCACGCTGCCGCCGAGCGACAACCCCTCCATCAACCGGAGCGGTCGATCGCTGTACTTGAGCCCAGGATCGCTGAATTGACCCAAGAGGTAGTAACGAATGCTGCCCGTGAAGGCGACCTGCACCGTGACCTTCGGATCCTTCAAATAGACGGCGAGCTCCTGCTCGAGGTATTGCCTGAGCTCGTCGACCGTCTTGCCGGCGACCTTCACCGAACCGACGAGCGGAAACTGAATCGAGCCGTCGTTGTCGATGGCCAAGCCGGCGAGCCGCGCGCCCTGGCTCGTGAGCGTGGTACCGGCATATTGCGCCATCGAAAGCTCCGGGTGCCCGTAGACGGCGACCAGCAAGGTATCGCCCGGCCCCACGCGATACGGCTCGCCTTCCCGGCCGCCGATCGCGTCGTCCAAGAGCTTCGGATCGAGCCGCTCGCGCCGCTCGGAAATCACGGGATTGCCGAGCTGTTTCACCGTCACCGGCGGCCGTGAGCCGCAGGAGCACGAAAGGAGCGCGAGCGCGAATAGCCATCGAAAAGTCATCTCAATAAGCGTTCTTGTGTACGAAACCCTTCCAGAGCGTCATCGTCAGAATCTTCAAGTCGAGCGCGTAGGACCAATTGCGGATGTAGAAGAGGTCGCACTCGATGCGACGGTCGAGCGAGGTATTTCCCCGCCAACCGTTCACCTGCGCCCAGCCCGTGATGCCCGCGCGCACTTTGTGCCTCAACATGTAATGCGGGATCTGCTTGCGGAAACGGTCGACGAACACCGGCCGTTCGGGCCGCGGCCCCACGAGCGACATGTCCCCACAGAGCACGTTCCAGAGTTGCGGCAGCTCGTCGAGGCTCGTCTTGCGCAAGAACGTGCCGAAGCCCGTGCGCCGCCCGTCGCAGGACGCGGTCCAGACGGCTCCCGTCGCGGCCTCCGCGTCCGCGCGCATCGACCGGAATTTCAACATCGGAAAGCTGCGTCCGTCGAGCCCCATGCGCTCTTGCACGTAGAGCACCGGCCCGCGCGACGAGAGCTTCACCGCGAGTGCGATGAGCGCGAGGAGCGGCGCCAGCACGACGAGCGCGACGGTCGAAACGACGATGTCCGTCACCCGTTTGGCGAGCGCGCCCCAACCGACGTGAGGTGAGTCGTTGATGCGCACCACCGGCAGCCCTTCGAACTCTTCGATCTCGCAGCCCAGCGTGACGTAGCGATGGACGTCGAGAACGACCCGGACGTCGATTGTCTCGTCCTTCAAGCAATCGAGAATGCGATCGAGGTGCTGGTTTTCGGCCGGCGGCAGCGCGACGAGGACTTCCTCGACGTGCGCTCGCTCGATCACCTCGCACAAGTTCGAGAAGTGCCCCAAGACGGGCCGGCTGTAGCCCGGCGCGAGCGTCGATTCGTCCGGCGTCACGACCCCGACGACGCTCAGTCCGAGCTCCGGGTACCGCTGGATTTTCGCGATCAAGTGCTCGAGCGTCGGCCCCTCACCGACGATCAGGAGGGCGCGGCTGCTCACGCCGTTGGCGCGCAGCAGCGAAAGCACGTGGCGCACGGCGAGGTGAAAGAACACGACGCCGGCGCCGCCGAGCGTCGCGAAATAGGCCATGACCAGCCGAGAGAACTTGTATTGCTCCACGAGGTACGTGAGCACGACGAATGCGAGCAGGGCGGTGCCGTGCGCGCCGAGCAGCTGCCGGGCTTCCTCCGCGCGGCCGCGCAGCCGGCGCCCGTCGTAGACGTGACTGAGCGTGAATATCGCCATCCAGAGCACGGCGACGAGCGGCGCGAGGGCCGCGTAGGTATGGAATTCGGGCAACCCCCTCAACGCCGGGAGCGGCCAGACGGAGAATCGAAACCAATACGACGCGAGCCATGCACCCACGACGATCAGCGTGTCGGCGACCAAGAACAGCTGCGCCAGCGTGTGCTGATATTGTTTCAACATGAATGCCTCGGAACGCTGCGTTTCCGGCCCGAAATCTTCGTTTTCGAACTCTGCGACCCGCCGAGAACGGCGTTCGGCCACTTGCACGCACCGCGCCAAGACGTTCGACCAGAGTGTCAATTTCGAAGCATTCTTTCTCGATGCATCGAATCACGCGCACAATAGGCTACATCGACTCCCATTCAGGCTCGCGCCGGTCCGGCTCGCATGACGCGATTGGGGCGCGATCAATTGTCGCGACGAGGCGCGACTCCACACCGATCTTCAGCAGCCGCGGAACTTCGAACTTAGTTTAGCCGTGGAGTTCTGATTTCGAATATGAGTCGGCCGCGTAACGCCCGAGAGTCGGACTCGAGGGCACGACACGCGAGCACGGCGTGAGTCTTATTGCCGCGAGTCACGCTGGCGCATCGTCGGCGCGCGGCGCGGGCGTGAGCGCTTCACTTCGACAGGACTTCGAGCGGCCGGCCGAAGCGCTCCAGAAACGTGGGCCCGAAGTCCGGCGTTCGACCGAAAGGCAGGCCGCGCAGGCGCACGCGATCGCACCACTCGCGCGCGAGCCGATCACGCGCTCGCCCGAGCCAGAGCGCCGCTTGGTCGGCGGCGCGCGCGCTCTTCGTTTCGGGACGGTGGCCGATGTGCGAGACGGTCTCGCGTTCGATCACCGGAAAAGGAAACAAGCAATAATTCGGAAAGCCGAACTCCCAATAACGGCCGAGATACCAGTCGACCGGCATGGTAATCGCGCGTGCTCCGGCGACGAACGCCTGCGCCGCACGTCGAGTGAAGAGGTAGCCCTGACTCCCGAGGAACATGCCGCGCGCTCGCACCAGGTGGCGATGAGGACTCGAAAATCGCGTGATGACCGGCGAGTAGCGAAACGGGTGTGTCGAATAAAAGCGAATGAAATCGAGTCCCAATGCGGAGAAGTCGGCGCGCGCGAGGCCGTCGAGGGCCGGCCAATCGACCATCACGTCGTCTTCGAGCACGATGCGCTGCTCGTCGCCGCCGTCCAAAAGTCGCTGCCAGGCGGCGTGATGGCTCGCGAAGCACCCGACCTCGGCGGGCGTGAGCGGGCGACCGAAGCGACGCGTCGCCGCCCGCGGATCGTGCGGCACCCCGAGCGGCGCGCTCGTTGCCGCGTCGACGAAGGTGAAGCGCGAGCCCGTCGCGGCCGCCGCCGCCGCGAACTCCGCACGACGCTCGAGGGCGCTCGCCATACTGATGACTTCGACGAGCGTCCGGCTCACACACTCCACCTATCATGACTTGCGGCGCGAACGCGTGAAATCAAAGGTGAGCAAGTCTGCCCCACGCTCGCGCGCAAAACGCCCTGCGGCGAATCGTCTCGCTCAATCGGTGTAGCCGCGCAAAATCGTGCGGCTCTTGGCGTCGAGTCGTGCGACGTCACGCACTCGATACAAATCGCCGAAGACGTCCTCGATCACCCAGGCGCCGCCCGCGATCTCGCGCGGCCACGCGTCGAGCGGCGTTTGAAACCGGCGCGGACCGCGGTCGGTCTCGACGCTCCACGAGCGGAGCTCGAAGTCCTCGTCCACGGCGGAGACGCGGACCACGTCGAAGACGAACGCCGCTCGCGAGAGCGCGTCTTCGAGCGCGGCGCGCGACGCCGCGTCGAGCAGCCGAACGTCGCTCACGAACGCGCGTTCCGTGCCGTCGGCCGAGCGCAGGCTGAGGTAGCGGCCGGGCGCCGCCCACGGAAAGCAGCGCACGAGATCGACGGGAGTTTCGCCCCGCGCGTCGATCACCCACAGCCGGCCGTCCAGGCGCCGCTCGACGAAAAAGGCGACGTGGCGCGCGCCCGAACGCTCGCTCCAGACGGAGACATCGGCCGGGGCGGCGGTGAACGCGAGGGATCGGGCCTGATTGTCACGCGGCATGATGGAGCTCCTGCTGGAGGGTGAAAAGCTTGCGGTAAGTGCCGTTCGGCAGCGCGAGGAGCTCGGCGTGAGTGCCTTGCTCGACGAGCTTGCCGTTTTCGATGACGAAGAGGCGTGAGGCCTTGTGCAGCGTCGAGAGCCGGTGCGCGATGGCGAACACCGTGCGGCCCGCGACCAAACGATCCATCGCCTGCTGGATCTTCTGTTCGGTCTCCGTGTCGACCGCGCTCGTCGCCTCGTCGAGGATCAAGATGCGCGGGTCGCGCAAAATGGCTCGCGCGATGCTCACGCGCTGGCGCTCGCCGCCGGAGAGGGTGTGCCCGCGCTCGCCGACCACCGTGTCGTAGCCGAGCGGGAGCTTGCACACGAAGTCGTGCACGTTCGCGGCGCGCGCCGCCTCGATCACCTGGTCGAACGTCGCTTCGGGCATGCCGTAGCGGATGTTCTCGAGCACGCTGCCGTGAAAGAGGTACGGATCCTGGAGCACGATGCCGATTTGCCGCCGGTACGCGCCCTGCTCGAGGTCGCGCACGTCGGCGCCGTCGACGCACACGGCGCCGCCGGTCACGTCGTAAAAGCGCGTGAGCAGGTTCGCGAGCGTGCTCTTGCCGCCGCCCGACGGTCCGACGAGACCGATGAGCTCACCCGGCCGCACGTGAAACGAAAGGCCGCGGATGACCTGGCGCACGCCGTCGTAGCTGAAGCTCACGTCGCGAAATTCGACCTCGCCGCGCAGCGTGGGGGGAGCGAGGGCGCCCGGGCGGTCGACCACCTCGGGCTTGGTGTCGAGCACCTCGAACACGCGGTGCGCCGACGTCGTCGCACGGTGGAGGATGCGCGCGACCTGACCCACGGTCTCGATCGGTTGCACGAACATCGCGCTGTAGAGCAAGAACGAGACGAACGTGCCGAGGCTCAGCGGCGCGCCGAGCCACGAGTGCGCGCCGAGCAAACGCGGGAGCGCGCCCACCCACACGGCGAGCGCCGTGAGCTGGATGCCGAACGTGAGGCGCGGCCAGAAGCTCGTCCAGACCGCGTGGATGCGATTGAACTCTCCGACCACGTCGTGATTGCGCCCTGCAAAACGGCGATTTTCGCGGCTTTCTTGGTTGAACGCCTTGACCACGCGCATGCCGGGAATGGTGTCGGACAAGAGGTCCGTCACCTGCGACCACTTGCGCCACGCCCGCACGAAGAGCCGCTCCATGCTCTGACCGTTGCGATAGATCGCGTAGCAGAGGATCGGCACGGGCAGGCTCATCACGAGCCCGAGCGCCGGATCGAGCGAGATCAAGACGGCGCCGAGGCACACGAGCATCACGAGCGAGAGCGACACCTCGACCACGCCGAACGCCAAGAACTCCCAGAGTCGATCGGTGTCGGAGCTCACGCGCGTGATGAGGCTTCCGGTCTTTTTTCGCGAGAAGAAGCTCATGCTCAGGCGCTGCAAGTGCGCGTACACCTCGTCGCGCAGATCGCCCGCGACGAGCTCTCCGAGCTCGGCCATGAGCCTCAGGCGCGCCCACAAGCAGAGCTGGCGCACGACGTAGACGGCGCCCATCGCCAGCACGCCGAGCCACGCGCCGCGCATGACCGCGGACGCCGGCAGCTCGCCGCGCTGAACGGGCCCGATCGCGCGGTCGACGAGCCGCCCCGTGATGAGCGGAGGCAGCATCGAAAGAGCCGCAATCGCGATCGCGGCCGTCGTCCCGAGCGCGACGCGCGCGCGGTAGCGGCGGAGGTAGGAGAGGAGCCGCCACACGACGGCGAGCTTGTTCGCCGCGACGAGCGCTTGGGCGTCGCGCACCGGCCCGAGCACGCGCTCCTGATAGGCGCGGTCGGCCTCGGGCGTCGGGACCGCGCGTCCTTCGAGCGCCTGCTCGAGCACGAACGCGATGGCGTCGACCGCGCGGCGCTGGCGTTGGGTATGGCGCACCTCGGCGAGCGGGGCGCGCCCGGACTCACCGTGAAGGCGCAGCACTCTGCACGAAAGGCCCGCTTCGTTGCTCACGGCCGTGACGAGCGACCGCGGGAAGCTCGAGACGAAACCCGCCTCCACCACGGCTACCGCGTGCTCGCCGAGCACGAGCCAGCGCTCACACAGACGAAGCTCCTCATCGAGGTCGACGAGCGCGTAGAGAACCACCTTGCCGCCGAGCGCCCCTTCGGCGAGGCGCCGCGCTGGCGGGGGCAAGAGCGCGGGCTGCCCGACGTAACGGGCGAACTCGGTCGTGTCTAAGATTTCGGATTCAACGGACATTTGGCTCGATTCCTGCTGCATCAGCCCCACCGGGTCGTTCGGACCCGGGGCTGGCGGCGGGAACCAGAGCCCTAGGTCGAGAGCGGCATCGCGACCGCGCTCGGCGAGAGCGCGACGACCTGCCGCTGGACGAAATCGCACGGCAGGCAACGACGCTTGGCGACGTTGTTTCGATAGCTGCCGTTCATCGTTTCATCCTCATCCACCAAAAAAATAGAATGCCTCGACCCGTGCGGATGTGTAGCTCCCTGCCCCGCGAGTGTCAAGGCGCGCGATGAAGTGACTATGAGGAGACGCGGGAGGCGCCGGGCCGAAATTCTTGACCCCTCGAGCCGGGCTCGCGGTTCTTCCTTCATGGGTCATGCGCACACGTGCCCACTCGAGGAAATTTCTCGCGCCCTCCTTATTGTCCGTCGTGGCGCTCCTCGCGGGGGCGTGCACGGGCACCATCAAAGAGAACGTGGGGGCGGACGCCGACTCGGGCGGCAACGCGAGTTCCACCGGGGGCTCCGGCGGGAGCGGAGCCACGGCGTCGGGACAATCCGGGACGACGTCGGCGAGCGGCGCCAACGGCGGGACGAGCGCGGGGAGCGGCGGCACCGCGTCCGGCTCGAGCGGCAGCGGAGGTTCGGGCACTTCCGGCTCGTCCGGTACCTCGGCGACGAGCGACCCGAGCGCCTTCGGCACCTGTCCGACGGGCAATCCGGACCCGGGCGTGACGCCGCTCAGCAAGCTCTCGACCGTCCAGTACCGGAACACCGTGCTCGATCTGCTCGAGGCGACGGGCCTCGACGACCTCACCGACTCGGTGACGCCGCTCCTCGAAGCCGTGCCCGACGACAGCACGCAGGCGTCGTTCCGCGGCCTCGACAAGCGCATCTCTTCCGATCACGTCACGGGCTACTTCAACGTCGCGACGACCATCGGCGATCTCGCGACCGCGGACACGAAACACCTGACGACTCTCGCCGGCAGCTGCGCGACCGCGAGCTCGCTCGCGACAAGCTGTCTCGACGCGTTCTTGAAGAGCTTCGGGCGACTCGCGCTCCGGCATCCGCTCACCTCCGACGAGCTCAAGGAGTACGAAGACGTGGCGCAGGGCTCGTCGCCGACGGCGGCGAACCCCGCGGAGGCGCTGCGGAACGTCGTCGTCATGCTGCTGATGTCGCCGCGGTTCGTGAATCAGCTCGAGCTCGAAGGCACGCCCGTTGCGGGCCGCGACGACTACCTCGCGCTGAGCCCTTACGAAATCGCGGCGCGACTCTCGTACACGTTTTGGCAGACCATGCCCGACGCCGAGCTCTTGTCCACCGCCGACGACGGCTCGCTCGCCACGGACGACGGCTTCGACAAGGAGCTTTCGCGCGTCTTCGCGGACGCACGCACGCAGCAAACGATCTGGCAATTCTGGAACGAATGGATGCGCTTCGAGGCCTTCACCGGGTTTTCCTACGAGCGCCCCGCGTTTCAGGCGCTCGCCGCGGGGGAGCACCTCGGTGAGCCCGGGCACGACCACTGGGGCGACATGGTGCAGGAGATCCGCGACCTCACCGAGCTTTACACCTGGAAGCAGACGGGAACCTTGCTCGATCTCTTGACCTCGAACGTCTCGGTCACGCCATCCGCCGATCTCGCGCACCTCTACGGCGTGCCGGCGTGGAGCGGCAGCGGCGCGTACCCCACGCTCCCGGACGGCACGCGCACGGGCTTGCTCACGCGTTCGGCGCTGCTCGCGTCGAGTCTCGAGACCACGAATCCCTTCCACCGCGGCGCGACCATCCGCCGCGCGATCCTGTGCGAGGATCTCGAGCCGCCCGATCCGAACAGTTTGCCCGCCGGGTCGCTCGATCCGCCGCCCGTCGATCAGACCGAGACGACGCGCGAGCGGTACCAGGCAAAAATCGCGGGCAATAACCTGTGCCTCGGCTGTCACACCGCGTTCAGCAACATCGGCTACACGCTCGAGGCGTACGACTCGCTCGGGCGCTTTCGCACCGAAGAGAAGGTGTTCGACGAGCAAACGGGCGATTTGCTCGCCACGTTGCCGATCGACACGACGGCCTCGGTGCAAATCGGGGACGAGCCGGCGTCGAACGTGAACGGGCCGCTCGAGCTCAATCAGCGCCTGGTGGACAGCGGCAAGGTGGAGGCGTGTTTCTCCGCGAACTACTTCAGGTACACGCTCCGGCGCGACCCCGAAGCGAACAGCGCGGACGCCTGCGCCTTCGAGGACATGCGCGCGGCCGTGACCACCGAGGGCATGGGGCTCAGCCAGGCGTTCCGGCAGATCGCGACGGAACCCGCGTTCCGCACGCGAAAAGTGGGTGCACCGTGAGCGCTGATTTTCGAAGCAAGAGGCCGTCGCGCCGCACGGTCTTGCGCGGCGCCGCGGGCGCGATGCTCGCCATGCCGTTTCTCGAGTCGCTCTGGCCGGCGCCGGCCCGCGGACAGAGCGTGACGCCGCCGAAGCGCTTCATCGTGGTGAAGACGTTCAGCACTCAGCTCATTCAAGAGTGGTATCCGACCTTCACCGGCAACGGGTATCAACTCCACGACAGCAAATACACGGACAGCCGCGCCGACGGCACCACGCTCCTCACGCAGAAGCTCGTTTCCGGAAAGAACTACACCTGGGCGCCGCTCACGGATTTTCAGACCGAGACGGGCATCTCCGGCATCATCGGGCCGTCGCTCAATCCGTTCTTGCCGAAGCTCACGCTGATTCGGGGGTTGGATTTCCTACCCACGGTGAACCACAACTACGGCGGTCTGCTCGGCAACTTCTCCTCGTGCACGGCCGCCACGCCGTGTGACGCCGACAGTCTGCCCGACGTGCCCACCATCGATCAGGTGATGGCGTATTCGTCGAAGTTTTACGCGAGCACGCCCACGCAACGGTATCTCCACGTCTCGCAGGGCGTCGAGGACGCGATGTCTTATTCGAATCTCGGCATGGCGGGCGGACAGGTGCAGCAGTTGAAGACGCGCACGAACCCGCTCGACGCGTTCAACGACGTCTTCGGCACGAGCCTGCCGAGCGGCATGACCGGCCCCGACCCGAATCGCGACAAACTGCTGATCGATCGGGTGCACGACGACTACGTGAACCTGAAGTCGAACTCGCGCCTCTCCGCCGACGACAAGGCGCTCATCGACCAGTACGTCACGCTCGTGTCCGAGCTAGAGGCAAAGCTCAGCGTGACGCCGATGATGGCGTGCACGCCGCCCGCCACGCCCGCGTCGCTCTCGAACAACAGCGGCCTCGACGTGACCGACATCACGACGAAGTGGGACCTTTTCCTCGACGTCGTGACGGCGGCGCTCATGTGCGATCGGACGCGCATCGTGACGATCGGCGTGCACAAGGCACTCGGCCCCGGCCCCGACTCGACCGACCCCACGCTCGTCGGCTTTTACCATTCCGAAGACGCGAGCGGCGGCACCTGGCACGGCCTCGCGCACGATTTCGACAACCCGAACTCGCGCCGGATGCTCCAGGGCATCAACGCGTGGGTCGCCGAGAACGTCTTCGCGAAGCTGCTCCAGAAGCTCGACGTGCCCGAAATGGGCGACAGCACGTACCTCGACAACTCGCTCGTCTATTGGGGGAACGAGCTCGGCTTCAATCACATCGCCTACAGCGTGCCGTGCCTGCTCGCGGGCAGCGCCGGCGGCTTCATCAAACCGGGCCGCTACCTCGACTACATCGACTGGGACGGACGCGCCTACTTCTCCCAGGAGAACGGCAACGTCATCTTGGGCATCCCGCACAACCAATTCCTCGTGACCGCGCTCCAGGCGATGGGCCTCGCACCGTCCGACTACGAAACGGGCGGTCAGGCCGGCTACGGGTCGACGAGCGTCAACAGCCGGACGAGCGACACCTGGGCCGTCAACTACGACCTGAGCAGCGTCGGCGACATCCTGCCGGGAATTCAGGGTTAGAGCGCCTTCCCGGCCACGAGCGCCACACCTCACGGCGCCGATTGAGCTCTTTCGCCCCTTCCGCTGGCCCGCCCGAGGCCCCATGTTCCCGGCCGACGACGGAGGACACCATGGTGAAGGTCGGTCTCGTGGTTCGATTGGTCGCGAAGGCGGGCAAAGAGGAAGAGCTCGGGAAGTTTTTGGGTGGCGCGGAGCCGCTCGCCCGGGCGGAAACGTTCACGCCGGCGTGGTTCGCGCTGCGGGCGGGGCCGAACGTCTTTTACATCGTGGACGCGTTCGCGAACGACGCGGATCGCGGCAAGCACCTCGGTGGAGAAATCGCGAAGGCGCTGATGGCCAAGGCCGACACGCTGCTCGCGGAGCCGCCGAGCATCGAAAAAGTGGACGTGCTCGGCGCGAAGCTCGGCTGACCGTCGCGGCTCAACGCCGAGCCACGACTTTGTCGCGCGTCTCGGCGCGGCTCAACGCGTCGAGCGAGAGCGCGAGGCGAGCGGTGGCTGCCTGGGCGGCGGCGTCGAGCGTCTCGCGCTTCGTCGCCGTTTGCGAGTTGGCGCTCGCGCGCGTTCGCGCGACGACGACACCCGAGCCGTTCACGACGGTGAGCTCGACGACGCAGACGAGCGTCGGCTTGTCGTGGCCTTCGACGAAGCGGCGAAGCTCGACGAGCTTCGGCAGCAGCGTGAATCCGTCGAGCGCCGCGGCGGCCTGGTTGTTCGCGAGGTCGCTCGCGACGGCGTCGTGAAGCGCGACGCGCTCGTGGGGCTCGACCTCGGGCGGGCTGCTCGCCGGCGCGACCGTGATGCCCGGGTCGGCACTCGCGACCGAAGCGCCGAGGAGCACTGCCAAGGACCAACCAGCTACCAACGTTCGACGGGCCATGACCACCGGCATCGCAAGCTCCAGGCCAGCGCGCTCGCGCTCGCCAAGGCGTCCTAGCCCGCCCTGAAACGGGAATAGCGAGGCGGCCTGCCCCGACACGGCTAAGCTCTACGACGCACGGTGCCCGCGAATTCGAGGTACGTCGAACACCCTCGCTTCAGGACGCCGCGTCGAGCTCGCTCGCCCGTTCGACGAGGCGCGAAACGAGCCCGTACTCTCGTGCTTCGAGCGCCGTGAGCCAGTAATTGCGATCCGTGTCTTTGACGAGCTTTTCGTAGGGTTGCCCGGTCGCGCGCGCGAAAATTCGATTCAACCGCTCGCGCAGGACCAGAATTTGGCGGGCTTCGATTTCGATGTCGGACGCCGGACCGCCGACACCGCCGAGCGGTTGATGCAGCATGAAGCGCGTGTTCGGCAGCGCGTAGCGGTTCCGCGCCTCGGCGGCGCAATAGATGAGGGCTCCGGCGCTCGCGACCCAGCCGCTCGCGAGCACCTTCACCTCCGGCTCGATGAACCGGATCATGTCGTAGATGGTGTCCCCGGCCTCCACGTGGCCGCCCGGGGAATGCAGAATGACGCGAATGGGCTCACGGCCGAGCGCCGAGAGCGCCAGGAGCTGCGCCGTCGTCGCGGCGGCAAGCTCGGTCGTCACCTCGCCGAAGATGAGCACGGTGCGGGCGGCGAAGAGCCCGCGGGCACTCAAACCGAGCGCGGAGTCGTGGGGCGAAGGGGCCTTTTCGGGTTCGCGGGAGGGTTCGGACACGCTTTTATCGTCGAGATTCGGAGGCGCCGCGGCCATACCCGGGTCGCGCGAAGACATACCCGTTCGCCCGCGGCGACCGGAGCGCCGTGGACGAACGCTGGCGCGCGAGGCACGCTTCGGAGATGGAGCGACGAAGCGACGAAAAAACGAGTCGCACGCTGGCTTGTGAAGAGGGCATGGAGCTCGTCATTCGGGCACACCGTGGCCGCGTGGTCGTCATGATCGAAGGCGACGGCGAGATTTCGCTGCGGGCGAGCGCCCCGACGCAGAACGCGACGGCGCGCGATCGCGTGCGTGACGTCCGCGTCGAACGCGCCCTCGCCGCCGTACGCGCCGATCCGAATCGGCGCTTCACGGTGCGTTCGCTCGCGAAGCTCGCCGGAGCGTCGCCGAGCACGTTCGCCCGGCTGTTCGTGAAGTCCCTCGGCATGACGCCGAAGGCGTGGCTCGTCGCCGAACGCCTCGCGCGCGCCGAACGACTGCTCGTCGAAACCGGCGCCGGCCTCGCCGAGATCGCGGAGCGCACCGGCTACGCGTCGGAGTTCGCGTTCAGCCGCGCGTTCAAGCGCCGTTTCGGCGTCGCGCCGGGGCGCTTCCGCCGCACCGCCTCGCTCGCCGGCGCGGCGATCCGCTGCGCGGCCTGATCGGCGCGTCGATCCGCTCCACTCGCGGACGCGGCGCGCGGGCCCGTGCCGTGTGGCAAAAATGCGGATTTTCAGGCGCCCGCGCGCGACTCAGGATGGAAGTCGAATGGCGTGCGCGAAGACGTGCGGCTCGCGCAACACCCCGGGCCGGTCGAGCCGTCTGCTGCGTGCGTTCGCTCCGCTCGCGGCCGTGAGCGCACTCGCGTGGGCGCTGCCGGCCGCCGCGGAAGACGGCGGGAACGACGTGTGCCCCGCGAAGAGCGCCGACGCCGACGACGTGCGCGAAAGTTACGACGCCGAGGGCCGCTTCGTCCACCAGCTGCGCATCCGCCAGCGGCAAGTCGTGGAAGAGATCGCCGTTCACTACTCGGGCGAGCACGCGACCGCGCGCACGGAGCTGTCGCCGGGACACGTGCGCATCGCGCGCGCGTACTTTCAGGGCGATCACGTGGCGGTCGCCGAATGCTACGAGGACGGCGCGCGCACCGCGTACGCCGCGTACCACTACGACGGGGACGGACACTTGCGCGAGCTCGACAAGTGGATCGCCACGAACCCCGGCGTGTTTCGGCGTGAAACGACGCGCTTCGCCTACGACGCCGACGGCGCGCTCGTCTCGACGGAGGTTTTCGGGGACGAGGGCGCGCGCCTGAGCGTGACGCGAGCCGAGCGCGTGGCGCCGCGGGTTCCGGTCGAGCTCGCGTTCACCGCGGGCGGGTCGTACCAGAGCGACACGGAGCTTTACGATTTCACGGCCGGTCTCGGGATTCACCGGCGGCCGAAGGCTCAGCGCTACGGCTCCGATCCGCTCGAAGTGGCGCTCGACGGCACGTACAAGTTTCACCGCGCCGAGCACCTCACGAGCACCGATCAAACGACGGTGCGCTTCGGCGCCGACTATCACGACATCTTGCCGCGCATCACGCTCTTCACGTTCACCTCGACCGATCGCAATCTGCCGGCGAACCTGCGCCTGAACCTCGAAGAGGGCGTGCTCGGCATCAAACTCGATCTGGTGCCGCCCGGCGCGTACCAGCTCGACGTGAGCTTCGCGCCGGTCTGGAACTTTCGCTCGATCACTGCGCCGAACCCGGACGGCAGCTCGACGGACGAAACGACTTCGAAGCTCCGCGCTTCGTTCCGCGCGCGGGCCGGCGTGCATCGTCCCGAGTGGTCGTTGCTCGACACCCTGGAGTTCATGCCGACGATTTTCGGCACCGACGTTGCGCCCGAAGACGGCTTTTGGCATCGCACGGTGCTGCGGAACACGGTGAGCTTCGACGTGGCGCTCGCGAAGAAGCTCACCTTCCACGAGGAATTCAAATACACGTGGGACTCGGCCATGCGCGCCCAAGCCGACTGTCCGAACTCGTCGAATCCGCTCTGCCTCGGCTATGCCTTCGCCAGCACGACGGCGGTCACGCTCGCACTCGAGCTCTGAATCGGTTCAAAATCTCTGCGCACGGTCGCGCGACAACTTGCCCCGCTGCCCGGCGCTCATCGACAAAGCTGCCTCGGGGTTCGGGCTCACAGGGTCCCCGGCAAGAGCTTTTCGACCGCCGCCCGCAGCTCTTTCTGATCGAACGGCTTTCGGAGCAGCACCGTCTTGTCGAGCAGGTCGACGCGCTCGTTCAGGCTCGCGTCGTGCGTCCCCGTCATGAGGATGACGGGCACGTCGAGGCCCGCTTCGCGCACGG
>DATJXW010000328.1:0-27970 GCA_035499895.1 Polyangiaceae bacterium
CACCCCACGGAGATGTACGTCGGCGGGTACGGCTCGCTCTGGAAATCGAGCGACTACGGCTTCACGTGGGCAGAGGTGCCGAGTGATCCGGTGCCCGCCTACGAGCCGCTCGGCCACGTGCTCGCGATCGGCGGCGACGCCGACACGACCACGCTCTGGCTCGCCAACGGCAGCGGCTCTCAAAAGGTGTACCGCTCGACGGACGGGGGGCTCACCTTCACCCTGACCGGCACGCTGAGCGGCGGACCGGACGCGTGGCTCTACTCGATCGTCGTCGATCCGAACGATCCGACGCACCTCATCAGCGGTTTTCACGAACAAGACGGGATGGCGGAGTCGACGGACAGCGGCGATACCTGGCATTACACGGGCACCTCCGGGTGGCCGAGCGGCGGCATTTCCTGGTTCCCGTTCTTCGTCGACGTGGGCGACGCGGCGAAGACGAGCAAGGCCTGGCTCGCGATCGCGCAAGACGGCGGCTCCGTCGTGCTCACGACGGACGCGGGCGCGACTTGGACGACGCCGAACGGCATCGCCGGCCTGCAGCACCCGCACGGCAACTCGAGCCTCTACCAAAACGGCAGCACGCTCTTCATCGCCGGATCACAGGGGCCCGGCGACGGGATCTATCGCAGCACCGACCTCGGGCAGAACTGGACGCGCGTCGGCATGCAGGCCATGGGCATCGTGTGGGGCAGCGACAAGAACGTTTACGCGATGTGGAGTTGGGCGTGCGCGAGCTGCACCTGGGGCAGCCCGGTTCAGAGCCAGGTCGCGCCGCAGCCGGGCACCGACTGGTCGAACGCCACGAGCGACGCGACGAACGGCCTCGATTGGGGCCCGAACAGCGTCGCCGTCACGTCCGACGGGACGCACGCGGTGTTCGTCGGCTCGATGTGGTCGTCGGGGCTCTGGCGTTACGTCGAGCCGTGAGCCGCTGCCGGCCGCGGGTCCGACGCCCGCGCGCCAATGCCCCGCAGAGAAGTGTTAGCGTTCGCCGCCCGCGCATTCGAGCCGTTTTGCGGTGAGCTCGCTTGATCTTCAACGACCCCGTCTTCTTCATCGCGTTTCTCGTTCCGAGCGTGGCGACGTTCCACCTCGTGCGGCCGGCCGTAAAACCGTGGGTCATCGCCGGCTTCGGCGTCGCCTTCTTCCTCTACTTCTCCTGGGTCATGTTCGGCAGCGGGTGGGCGAGCCTCACCGTGCTCATCCTGCTCTGGGAGTGCGTGACCTCGCGCTTTTACAAGAAAGGGTCGCGCTTCTGCCTGCTCGGGATCTGGCAAGCGGTCGTGCTCCTCTGCATCTTCAAGTACCTCGGCTTTCTCGCGCGCATCTGGAACGACTCGACCGGCTGGCTCTCGTTTCCGCCCCTGCACGGCGTGCCGAAGCTCATCCTGCCGCTCGGTCTGAGTTTCTTCACGTTCGAGTTCATCCACTACGCAGCCGATTGCTACGTCGGAAAAATCGAGCGCTCGCGCGTGCGCGAGTACGCCGCGTTCATCTTCTTCTTTCCGACGATGGTCGCGGGGCCCATCAAGCGCTTCCAGCAGTTCACGACCGAGCTCGCGCACGCGCGCTTCGATCCTGCGTTCGTCTCGCAAGGCATCACGCGCATCGCGGTCGGGCTCGGCAAAAAGCACGTGCTCGCCGACACGTTCGACATGTGGTCGACCCCGCTCAACACCGACGCTCTCTACGGCTCGAGTCGCTGGGTCATCGTCGGCAGGGTCGTCGCCTACACCTGGAAGATGTACTTCGACTTCTCCGGCTACTCGGACATCGCGATCGGCAGCGCTCGCCTGTTCGGCATCGGCGTGCCGGAGAACTTCAACTTCCCTTACTTCGCGCGCAACATCGGGGATTTCTGGCGGCGCTGGCACATCTCGCTCATGAGCTGGCTCGAGAGCTACGTGTTCGTGCCGCTGCTCTTCAGCCGCTTTCGGCTACCGGGGTTCGAGGGTCGCGCCAATCCGCGCCGGCTCGCGCTCGCGACCGTCGCCGTGTTCGTGGCGAGCGGCATTTGGCACGGCGCGAGCTACAACTTCGTCATCTGGGGCTTCTATCAAGGCTTTTTGGTGGCAGGCTACCGCTACGTGAAGAGTCTTCCGCGCTTCGAGTCCCGCGAGCTGCCGCGCCCGCTCGGCATCGCGCTCACGTACCTCTCGGTCGCGTTCGGAGACATCTTGTTCGCCATGGACGAGCGGCACGCCCGCTTCGCGCTGGCGCGTCTTTTCGGCATCGGATGAAGGAGGAGCATCGTGGATAGAGCGAACATCGTGAGCACGCTGGAAAAGGTCTTCGCGAAGGTGTTTCGAAGGCCCGTTCCGTTGCGTGACGCCATGACCGCGGCCGACGTCGAGGGGTGGGATTCGATGACGAACATTCGGCTGCTCGACGCGGTCGAGCGCGAGTTCGGCATCACGCTCTCGGTCACCGAAGTGATGAGCCTCGCCTCGGTCGGTTCGCTGATCGACACGATCCATGCAAAAAAGCCGAATTGAGCGCGCCCTCGTCGTGTACGAGGTGATGAGCGGCCTTCGCGCCGTGCCGGACGACGCGCCCGCGTGGGTCGCCGTGCTGCTGCCGCTCTGGTGGTGCGCGTTGATCCTCGCCGCGGTCGTGTTCGGCGGACCGGGCGTCAAGTTCGCTTACATCGACTTTTAGCGTCGCGTCAGCGTTCGCGCCGCCAGAAGTAGCACTTCGAATCGACGCGCACGAGCTCGGCCGTGATGCCGCGCGCGCGGCGAAACTCGTCGACCGCTTTGGCGCAGTAGGTCCACTCGTTTTCGCCGTAGTCGTCCACCACGACGTAGCCGCCGGGCGAGAGCTTGTCGTAAAGGTTCGTGAGCGCGTCCATCGTCGACTCGTAGTAGTCGCCGTCGAGTCGCATGATCGCGAGCCGGTCGACGGGCGCGCTCGGCAGCGTGTCCTTGAACCAGCCTTCGAGGAAGCGCACCTGGTCGTCGAGCAGGCCGAAGCGGGCGAAGTTCTGCTCCACGTCCGGCCGCGAGGCGGCGAGGTGCTTGAATTCGCCGGCCATCGCCTTGCTCGCATGCGCGCGCGCCTCGTTCGGGAACTTCTCGGCGTCGGGCTCCGGGAGACCCTGAAAGGAATCCGCAGCCCACACCTTGCGATCCTTGATGCCGCGCGCGGCCAAGAAGGCGCGCATGAAAATAGTGGTGCCGCCGCGCCACACGCCCGTCTCGATGAAATCGCCCGGGACGCCCTCGGCGACCACGTCGTTCATGCAGCGCTCGATGTTGTCGAGCCGCACGACGGGCACCATCGTGTAGGCGGTGCCGCGGATGTAATGGTCGAGAAATTGGGTCGGAAAGCGCCAATCGTCGACGTCGGGCTCGCGCGCCTCGAGCGTGCCGGTGAGCACCCGCTTCAAGAGATTCAGGTAAAGATGAACGGCGTCGGTCATGGATCGCCCTCGAACGACGAGCTCCGAGTACCACGGCGGCGCGCGCTCGATCAAATCGATGCCGGCTCGACGCCGCGCATTCAGCGCCGCGCGGCCCGCCGCCGTCGGTTGCTCGTCCGGTGACGGCGAGCTACCGTCGTTTTTCGCCGCATGACCGACCTCCGGGAGCTCCAGGCGAGGCTTGCGACGGCAGCCGACGTCGACGAGGAGCTCGCGATCGCGGCGGAGCTCCGCGCCCTTCCCCCCGCGGCGTTCGAGCACTGCGCGCGCGGCCGTTTGGCCGTCCTCACGGGCTACACCTCGAAGTGGCTCACCGAGCTCACCTTCGCGCACGCCGTCGCCCGCGGCGTGCACCTCGAGACGAGAGAGACGTTGTACGGGCTCTACGAACAAGCGCTCTTCGCGCGCGATCCGGAGCTCGTCGCGTTTCGGCCGAACGTCGTTTACTTCTGCGTCGGCAGCGAGCACCTCGCGCTCGAGTCGGTCGCGAGCGAAGTCGAGCGCTGGCGCCGCGCGTGGGAGCTCGCGCGCGAGCTCTTCGAGTGCGACGTGATCTTGAACACGTTCGTGGAGCCCGCGCCGCGCGTCTACGGCAATGCCGAGCTCAAGCTCGAGGGCAGCCGCGGGCGCGCCGTGGCGGAGCTGAACCTCGCGCTCGCGAGCGCGGCGCCGCCGTACGTGCACCTCCACGACGTGAACGCGCTCGCCCTCGAGCACGGCCGCGCGAAGCTGTTCGATCAAAAGTGGTTCACGCTCGCGAAGCTCCCGGCGAGCATGGCGTGCTTGCCCGACTACGCGCGGAGCCTCGCAGCCGTCGTCGGCGCGCTTCACGGGCGTTCGAAGAAGGGCGTCGTGCTCGATCTCGACGGCACGCTCTGGGGCGGGGTGGTCGGCGACGACGGCATCGACGGCATTCGCGTCGGCGGCGACACCGCGGAGGGTGAGAGCTTCTCGCGCTTTCAGCGTTACTTGAAGGCGCTCGCCGAGCGCGGGGTGTTTCTCGCCGTGGTCAGCAAGAACGAGGAGGCCGTCGCGCGCGCGGCGTTCGAGCGCCGCGAGATGCCGCTCCGTCTCGCCGATTTCAGCGCGTTCGCCGCGAGTTGGGGCACGAAGGACAAGGCGCTGCTCGAGGTCGCGCGCACGCTCAACGTGCTGCCGGAGTCGCTCGTCTTCGTCGACGACTCCCCCGCCGAGCGCGAGCTCATGCGGCAACGGTTGCCGGAAGTGACGGTCGTCGAGCTCCCCACCGATCCGACGCTCTACCCGGCCGCGCTCGCCGCGGGTCGCTACTTCGAGACCGTTTCGGTCACGAAGGAAGATCGCCTCAGGGCCAAGGGCCGCGACGCCGAGCTCGCGCGCGCCGAGCTCGAACGCGACGCCGGCAGCTACGAGGACTACCTCGCGAGTCTGCAGATGGAAGCGAGCATTCGACCCTGGAACGAGGAGGAGGTCCCGCGTGTCGTCCAGCTCGTCGGCAAGACCAACCAATTCAATCTGACCGGTCTCCGCTTCACCGACGCGCAAATGCGGGCGCGCATCGGCGATCCGGCTTTTTTGTCGCTGTGTTTGAGCTTGCGCGACCGCTTCGGCGACCACGGGTTGGTTTCCGTGCTCGCCGGCCACGCGCGTGACGGCGTCTGCGAGCTCGAGAATTGGGTGATGAGCTGCCGCGTGTTCAAGCGCGGCGTCGAAGCGGTCATGTTCGGGGAGGCGTGCCGCACGCTCCACGCACGCGGCGTGCGGAGCGTGGTCGGCAAGCTCGTCGTGACGGAGCGGAACGGCTACGTGAAGGACCTGTTCCCGTCGCTCGGCTTCGAGCCCACCGGCACCGACGAAAGCGGCGCGACCACGTGGCGTTTCGAGCTCGACGCGCAGAGCGCGGCCCCGCCGAAGTCGCCCATTTTGGTGAACGGAAAGGCGGCCTGATTGGCGCCCGGGCTCACTCGCTTACTGCGTGAGCTCGCGGTCGTCGCCGTCGCCTTCGCCCTCGTCGACGGCGCCGTCAGGCATTACGCCCGCACTCACTTCGTCGCGCCGCGCAAGCTCGCGGCGGCGCTCGCGGCCGGCGACGGTTGCGTGGTTTTCTCCGGCGGATCCGACCTGCAGTCGGCGCTCGACGTGCCGCTCGTCGCCGCGCGCTGGCGGGGCGAACGCCCGCGCTGCATCGCCGACCTGTCGCTCGGCGGCACCACGCCGGACGTGCGCTTCATGGCGTTCCGTCGTTATCTCGAGGGGCCGCGCCGGCCGGCCACGCTCGTCGTGGGGTTCAAGGGTCACGACCTCGCGGACGAACGCGAGCTCGACCCCGGCCATTACCTCGGCAGCGACGCCGCCGTGTACGAGTGGGGCCGCTTTTCCGATTTGCCCGCCTACTACCCGACGCTCTCGATGAAGGCGGTCGACAACGCCGTCCGCTTCGCGCTGATGAAGGCGACGGCCATCGGCGCGCACCGTCAAGCGGCGTGGATCAAGCTCGACGCGCTCGAGCAGCGGCTCGGTCTCGTGCCGAAGAAGGAGATGAACGCGCTCGGCAACGTCGAGGCGTTCAGAGAGCTCGAGCAGGAGGCACGCAGCGCCGCGCTCGCGCGCCGGGACCAGGCGAGCGGAGCGGGCTTTCGTCTCGCCGTCTGGTCGAGCCGTTTGATCGACGCGGCGCAAGCGGCGGGCGCGCGCGTCTCGTTCGTGCGCCTGCCCGGGACCGCGGCGTCGGAGCGCGCGTATTTCGCGGACGCGGCGCACGAGCGACGGTTCGACGACTTCATGGCCGCGCTCGCGCGAGAACACGGCGGCGTCTATCTCGAGCTCGCGCACGCGCCGTGGATGAACGACGCGTTGCTCGTGGACGGCCTGCATTACGCGCCCCGCGCCGCCGAGCTCATCTCCGAAGCGCTCGCGAACGATCTCGGTCACTGAGGTCACGCTCGTGGCGCGCTGCCGCGTGCCGTCCGGTTGGCGCGCTGCCGCGTGCCGTCCGGCAACAACTGACCATGGCGTGCGGTTCGCAATCCGCGCAGAAGGAGAGGAGCGGCGCCTCGTCGCCGCTTTCTTTCCACGCGTGAGGAGCGACGTGAGCGCGAACATCCATCTCGTGAGAAGCATGAGTCTGTCTTTGACGATCGTCGGCATGGCCGTCGCGGCGTGCGGCGACGGGCATACCTTTCACGAGCGGTCGAGCGGAGGGGCGCCCGGCTACGCGGGCGCGCAGGGCTACGCCGGCGCGCGCGTCGAGAGCGCCGGGGCGTCCGGTGCGCGGGCGACGGCGGGGGCGGGGGCGACCTCCGGCGCGGGCGGCATGACTGCCGTCGAGCTCGCCGGAACGGGCGGCGCCACGGCGGGGAGCACGATGAACACGCTCGGCGCGGCGGGCGGCGTGGTCGCGACGGGCGCCGATCTCGGATCCATGCCGGCGCCGGTCTGCACGCCGGGCGGGACGGCGTGCGACGACGCCGTCCCGAAGCGGTGCGACGACTCCGGTCAATGGCAGGTCGGCGCGCCGTGTCCGTTCGTGTGCACGGACGGCGCGTGCGGCGGCGTCTGCCTGCCGGGCAGCCTGCAATGCGCGCAAAACGTGCCGCAAACGTGCGACGCGACCGGGACCTGGAGCGACGGCACGCCCTGCCCGAACGTCTGCGCGTCGGGGGCCTGCACGGGCAAGTGCATGCCGGGCGCCACGCAATGCAGCAGCGGCGCCGTCGAGACGTGCGGGGACGACGGCCAATGGTCCACGTCCGTGAAAGCGTGCGAATACGTGTGCAACGCGCAAACGGGCGCCTGCGACGGCGAGTGCACGCCCGGCGCGAAGACGTGTTCCGGCACGACGCCGCGTACCTGCGACGCCACCGGACACTGGCAGTCGGGCGCGGCGTGTTCGTCGGTCTGCAACGACGGCGAGTGCGTGGCGTGCAGCCCCGGCGCGACGCAGGCGCAAGGTTGCGGCAACTGCGGCATGCAAACGCGCAGCTGTTCCGCGGCGGGAGCGTGGGATACGTGGGGCGCCTGCGCCGGAGAAGGGGAGTGCGCGCCGAACACGACTGCTTCGCAGACCTGCAATTACTGTTACTCACAGACGCGCACGTGCTCGTCGAGCTGCAAGTGGAGCAGCTGGGGCGCGTGCAGCGGCAGTGCCGACTGCGTGCCGGGCGCGACGCAGAACTGCGGCTCCACGGCGAGTCATTGCACGCAGGGGACGCAGGCTTGCAACGGCTGCGAATGGGGAGCCTGCACGGGCGCGTCGTGCGCCGAGTTCGCCGTGGCCACGGAAGAAGGCGATCAGAGCTGCGGCCCGGATTGCTTCGACGGCACGAGCTGCTTGCCCATCGTGGTCGCGAGCTGCCCGAGCGGCACGCACCGCACGCGCTGCGACGCCCCCGACAATTACGGCGGACACGGCACCTGCAGCGCCGCCGGCTGGGTCTCGAGTAGCCCGACCGACGCGAGCGAGTATCTCGACATCGAGGTGAGCGGCTGCGACGGAACGCAATGCAGCGTCGCGAGCTGTTATTGTCAGGGCACGCCGTAGCGGGCGGCGCCCCCCGCTGATCAGCGAGCGCGCGTGCGACCGCGAGCGACCTCGGAAACGAGACGCACGACCTCGGCAGGAGACGCCGGCTTCGCGACGTGGGCTTGGAACCCCGCGCGGCGCGCCGCCTCCTTGTCCTCGGATTGGCTGTAGGCGGTGAACGCGATGGCCGGGAGCGCCTCGGGCGGCCGGCGCGCGCGAACCTGCCGGATCAGCTCGAAGCCGTCGGCGCCGGGTAGCCCGATGTCGCTCAAGAGCACGTCGGGATGGGCGCCTTCGAGCTTCGCCAGCGCTTCGTCGGCCGTCTTCGCGGTCTCGACCTCGGCGCCCTCGTCCGTGAGCACGGTCACGAGCAGCTCTCGCGCGTCGTCGTCGTCCTCGACCACGAGCAGCTTCATGTTGACGAGCTTGCCGATCGGCACGTCGCCCGACGGCGGCGGCGGCCTCGAGTCGGGGGCCTCGTACCGCCGTGGCAGGCGGGCCACCTCGAGCGGCAGCACGATGCGGAAGGTCGAGCCCTTGCCTTCGCCGTCGCTTTCGGCCGTGACGTCGCCGCCGTGCGCGAGGACGAGGTGTCGCACGAGCGCGAGGCCGAGGCCGAGCCCGGAAAAGCGACGGGTGGCCGAGCTGTCTTCCTGGCGAAAGCGATCGAAGACGTGCGGTAGGAAATTCGGAGTGATGCCCTTGCCGGTGTCAGCGACCGTGAGCGTGACTTCGGTCGTCGTGGTCGTGAGCTCGACGCGGACGAGCCCGCCTGCCGGCGTGAATTTCGTGGCGTTACTGAGGAGATTCCAGACGGACTGCTGCAGGCGGTCCGCGTCGCCGCTCACGATCACCGAACCGGCGCGAATCGAGCACTCGAGTCGGAGTCCCTTCGCCTGCGCCGCCGGTCGTTGCGATTCGACGGCTTCCCGCACGACGTCGGCGAAGTCCACCGGCCGGAGCTCGACGTGGAGCTTGCCCGACATCACGCGCGTCGTGTCGAGGATGTCTTCGATCAACTGCACCTGAACCTTCGCGTTGCGCTCGATCGTCTCGAGGCCGCGCCGGAGCGTCGCCTCGTCCGGCGGGTTGGCTTTGAGGAGGTGCGCCCAGCCGAGGATCGAATTGAGGGGCGTCCGGAGCTCGTGGGACACGGTCGCCATGAACGCGTCCTTCGCGCGATTGGCCTCCTCCGCCGACAGTCGAGCGCGCTGCGCGACGAGCTCCGCGCGCTGGACCCGTTCGTGGAGCGCGCGCACGCGCACGAGCGTGATGACGCGCGCCCGGAGCTCCTCCGAATCGGCGGCTTTGACGACGAAATCGTTCGCTCCCGCCTTGAGGCCGTCGACGATGTCCTCCGGACCGCCCGTGGCCGTCAGGATCAGAATCGGAAAATTCGCGGCGTCGTAACGCTGCCGCAGAAAACGACAGAGCTCGAGACCCGACATCTGCGGCATGTGCCAATCGAGCACGAGCACGTCCGGACGGGCGCCGGTGGCGAGGAGCTCGAGCACGCTCGGCGCGTCACTGAAGGTCTGCACTTCGTGCTGACTCGCGAGCAGGTGACTCACGACCTCCGCCTCGAGCGGACTGTCGTCGACCACCCAGACGAGTCCGCGATCACCCTCCCACGCCGGCCGCGGAAAAGGGTGACCCGGCGAACCAACGTTGCCGTGAGAAATCTGCCTAACTCCGAGGGCCACGGTAGCGCCGAATCACGAATTGCGCAGCGTGGCGTTGCGCCACACCACCGTACGTTTTCGACACAGCATGAAGCGGCGGTGTGTGTCTTGACCCATCCGTGACAGCGCCCTACGGTCGCAGCAATGTCCTCGATTTTGGTCGTCGACGACAGCAAAGTCATGCGCGACATGGTGGTCGCATGCTTGCGCGCGCTGCCGGGGACGACGTTCGTGCACGCCTCCACCGGGCTCGAGGCCATCGAGCGACTCTCGCTCGGCCCGTTCGACTTGATGGTGCTCGACCTCAACATGCCCGACGTGGGCGGCATCGAGGTGCTCGAATTCGTGCGCGCTCAGGACCGCCTGCGCGCGCTGCCCGTCTTGATCGTCACCACGCGGGGCGACGACGATTCACGCGAACGCGTCTTGCGTGCCGGCGCTACCGCCTTTCTGGCGAAGCCCTTCACGCCGGAAGCGATCATCGCGGAGGTGCGCGCGCTCCTGCCCCGAACGGCGGAATCGCGGGCGTGACCCCCTCGACCGATCTCAAGGAGTTTCTCACCGCGTATCTGGTCGAGGCCGAGGAACACGTGTCGCAGGCGAACGGTCGCCTGCTCGCGCTCGAGGTCGCGCTGCGGGCGGGCGGCCACGATCCGCGGGCCTTGCGCGAGATTTTCCGCTCGCTCCACACCATCAAGGGACTCTCGGCCATGGTCGGGGTCGAGCCGATCGTCGCCATCGCGCACCGGATGGAGGCGTTCGTCCGCCGCTACGACCGCTCCGCGACGGCTCCGCCGCTTCACGCGACGGACGTCTTGCTGAAGGGCGTGCAGGCGATCGCTCAACGCGTGGCGGCGCTCGCGCGCGGCGAAGGGGCGGAACCGCCGCCGCCCGAGCTCATGGCCGAGCTCGACGCGCTCGACGCGAAGACCGGCCCGCTCGCCGAGCAGAGCGCCTCCGCGTTAGACCTCGAACCCGAGCTTCTCGCCAAGCTCGCGCCGTTCGAAGTCGAACAGCTCGCGCGCGGGATCGCGAGCGGCCAGCGCGGCGTGCTCGCCGAGTTCGTGCCGTCACCGGAGCGCGCGGCCCAGGGCCTGTCGATCAATTCCGTGCGCGAGCGGCTCGGGACGTTCGCGGAGATCGTGCGCGTGTTGCCGCGCTCGCTGCCGATAACGCCGGACTCCCCGGGCGGACTTTCCTTTCGGCTGATTCTGCTGACCCAAGCGCTCGACGAGCAGATTGCGGGCGCCGTCGGGGTCGCGCCCTCGACCCTGCGGGCGATCCGGAGCACGCGCGACGCGGTCGCGAGCGACGCCCCCGCGCTCGACGCGGCGCGCTTCGACGATGAAGCGGACGACCCGCTCGCGACCGGCGTGCGGCGCGGTATCGTGCGCGTGGACGTGAACCGGCTCGACGAGGCGATGGAGGGGCTCGCGACGCTCATCGTGACGCGCTTTCGGCTCGCTCGCGTCGTCTCGGAGCTCGCGGCACGCGGCATCAACACGCGCGAGCTCGCGGACGTCGTGGCCGACAACGCGCGTCAACTCCGCGATCTACGCGCCGCGATCGTGCGCGTGCGCATGGTGCCCGTCTCCGATCTGCTCGACCGCGTGCCCCTGCTCGTGCGCGGCCTGCAGCGCGCCACCAAGCGCCGAGTGCGCGTCGAGCTCGACGGCGCCGACGCGGAGCTCGACAAGTCGGTTTCCGAGCGGCTTTTCCCGGTGATCGTGCACCTCGTGCGCAACGCCGTCGATCACGCCATCGAGACGCCGGACGAACGCGCCCGCCGCGGCAAGCCCGAGGAGGGGCTGCTCAGCATCGGATGCAAGGCGCGCTCGAACACGCGCCTCGAGCTCACGGTGAGCGACGACGGGCGCGGCATCGATCGGCAGGCGGTGGCGCGCAAAGCAGGCCGGCCGGTGCCCGACACCGCCGCGGGGCTGCTCGAGCTCCTCTGCATTCCGGGTCTTTCCACGCGCGACGTCGCGACGACGACGAGCGGCCGCGGGATGGGCATGGAGATCGTCAAGCGCATCGTCGTCGAGGAGCTCGGCGGCGAGCTCGAGCTCGAAACCCAAGTCGGCAGCGGCACGCGGTTCACCCTGCGCGTGCCGCTCACGATCTCGATCGTCGACGCCTTCGCGTTCGAGTGCGCCGGGCAGCGCTTCGTGGTGCCGGTCTCGACCGTCGACGAAATCGTCGAAGTGAACCGCTCGGACGTCGTGCCGGTTCCCGCGCAGCAAGCCGGCGGTCCGGAGCTCGACGTGATCCTGCGACGCGGTCAGGCCGTGCCCGTCGTCACGCTCGCGAGCGTCTTCCGTCTCGACCACCTCCCCGGCGCGGCGCAGAAGGCCATCATCGTGCGGCGCGCCGGAGCGCCCATCGCCTTTGCCGTCGACCGCATGCTCGGCCAGCAAGAAGTCGTGATCCGCCCGATGAACGACGTGCTCGTGCGCGCGCCGGGCGTCGCGGGCGCGACCGATCTCGGCGACGGCCGGCCGACGCTCGTGCTCGATCTCGTGGCGCTCGGGACGACGTTGAACGCGGGCGTGCCGGCGAGGAGGGCCGTCTGAAATGTCGCTTCACGTCGTCTTCGTCGTCGCCGAAGTCGAATACGTGTTGCCGGTCGCGGCGGTGCTGCAGATGGAGTCCTTCGGCGGTGCCACGGCGGTGCCCGGCTCGCCGCCGTACGTGCTCGGGGTCGTGACCGTGCGCGGGCGCGTCGTGCCGGTCGTCGATGTGCGGCGCCGGTTCGGCCTGCCCGGGGCGAGCGCGACGCCCGACACGCGCATCATCGTCACCGAGCTCGACGGGCGCGTGGTGGCGCTCTGCGTGGACCGCGCGCGCGAAGTCATCGACCTCGATCCGGCGCAGCGCCAAGCCGCCCCCGATCTGGTGAGCCAGCGCTCGGCCGGTCTCGTCGCCGGCATGCACGCCCTCGGCAAACGCCTGCTCTTGGTGCTCGACCTTCCGAAAGTCCTGAGTGAAGACCCCCATGACCACGAACCCCGAGCCCTCCTCTCAGACGAAACCCATGAACGACTTGCGCTCCCGGGTTGAGCTGGCGGTCCAGTCGCTCCGGGCCTCGGCCGCCGACGCTCAGGCGCTGGAAGAGTCGGCGCTGCGCCTCACTTCCGCGGGCAACGACGGCGCTGCGCTCGGGCAGCAACTGAGCGCCGCCGTCGAGTCGATCGCCGCGTCCGCCGAGGAGACGTCCGTCACGAGCGCCAAGGTCGCGCGCTCGCAGCAGAGCTCGGCCGAGCTCACGCAGGATCTGCTCACGGGCATCGAGGGCTCCGCGACGTCGCTGCGCGAGCTCGCCGCGTCCGTCGCGGGAGTGAAGAAGGACACGGTCGAGCTCGCCGCCTCGGTCGACGGCACGGCGGCCGCCGTCGAAGAGTCCGTGCGCTCCATCCGCGGCGTGGCGGCGAACGCGCAGGATCTGGCGGCGGCGAGCGAAGAGCTGCTCGCCACGAGCACCGAAACGGCAGCGGGTCTCGCGGGCATCTCCACGCGAGCGGAGAGCTCGGCTTCGGCCGTAGCGCAGCTCGGCGCCACGTCGGAGCAAATGGCGAAAGGCATCGAGCGGCTCACGACGGACGCCCGCGACGTGAGCATGCGCGTCGGCTCGGTGAGCGCGAGCACGGCCGGGATCGCCAAGAGCATCGGCGAAATCGTGGAGCGCGGTAAGGAGCTCGGGACGTCGGTCGGAAGGACCACGAGCACCGCCGAACAGATGTCGCGTTCGGCCGTCGCGTCGGCCGCGGGCGCCAAGCAACTCGAAGCGTCGAGCAGCGAAAACGCCTCGACGGTCGCGGAGATCGCCGCCTCGGTCGAAGAAGTCGCGGCCACCTCGGAGAAGAACACGCGCGTCGTGGACGACAACGCGACGACGATCGAAGAGCTCGCGCGGTCGGCGCAGTCGGTGTCGCGCGCGGCCGAGGACATCGCCCGGCTCGCCGATTCGACGGCGACGTCGGTCACGCAAGTCGACGGGTCGACGCGCCGCATCGCGCGCCTCTGCGAGCAAGCACGCGAGGTCGGCGACCGGGTCGGCTTCACGGCGCGCGACGGCAGCGCGACGGTCGCCAAATCCATCGACGGACTCGGCAAGATCCGCGCGTCGATGGGCTCGTCCGCGAGCGTGATGAAAGAGATGGCGCAGCGCGTCGACGAGATCGGCGACTTCGTCCAGACCATCAACCTGATCGCGGACCGCACGAACCTGCTCTCGCTCAACGCGAGCATCGAGGCGGCGCGCGCGGGCGAGCACGGCCGCGGCTTCGCCGTCGTCGCGGAAGAGATTCGGGCGCTCGCGGACCGGGCCGCGACGGCGAGCTCGGACATCGCCAAGATCATTCGCGCGCTGCAGAACACGGCGCGCGAAGCGCTGACCGCGACGAGCGAGGGCGAGCGGGTCGCGAGCGACGGCGCGTCCCTCGCCGCGGACGCGGAACGGGCGCTCGCCGCCATCGTCACCGGCGTGCAGGAGGTCGGTCAATCGGTGCGCGAGGTCGCGAAGAGCGCCGACGAGCAGGTCGCGGTCGTGCAATCGCTCGCCGAGTCCTCGAACACGTTTCGCGCCCAGGCGAAGCTCATCGTGAGCGCGGCGTCGGAGCAGGCCAAGGCGAACCAGGAGCTCGTGCGCGGCGCCGGCGAAATGCGCCAGATGGCCAAGCAGACGAACCAGGCGACGAGCGAGCAGGCGCGGGCGTTGCGCGAGCTCGTGCGCTCGAACGAGCAGCTCACCCACAACGCGCGGCAAGCCGCCGCGGCCGCCGCCGAACAAGCCGCGAGCGCGGCGGAGCTCGCCCAGACCGCCGTGCAGATGCGGGCTTCGACGGACGCGACCGTGAACGCGCTCGCGGAGCAAAGTAACCTCGTGCGCAGCATCACGAACCAGACCGAGGAGGTGCGAGCCGCGTGCGACCGCACCTTGCTCGGGCTGACGGAGCAGTCGAAGGGCGCGGCCGAGGTCGCGCGCGCTCTCGACTCGGTACGCAAGGACTCGCAACAGACGGCCAAGGCGCTCGCCGAGCAAGCGAAGGCGGGCAAGGAGCTCGAAGCGACCGCGCGACAGGTGGCGACGCTCGCCGCGTCGGTCACCCGTGCGACCAACGAGCAGACGAAAGCGGCCGCGGATCTCGCGAAGAACGGCGAGGAAGTGCGCCGCATCGCGCGTCAGACGGCGCGCGCGGTGGAAGAGCAGAGCGGAGCGCTCACGGCGCTCGCCGACGGCGCCGCGCGTCAGGGCACGTCGATCGCGGCGGTGCGCAGGGCCGCCGCCGAGCAGGTCACGAGCAGCGCGGAGATCGGGCGCGCGGTCGACGACATGCGCGGCCGCATTCGCGAGATCGTCGGCGTCACGTCGACGCAAGCGCGCGGCGCCCAGGCGCTGAGCCGCGAGCTCGAAGGCCTGTCGTCGCGCATCACGAGCATCCGGAGCGCGAACGTCGAGCAAGCCTCGACGGTCGAAGCGGTGGTCGCGACGCTCACCGGTTCGGAGGGTACCCCGTCGTGACCTCCAAGCCGGCAGCACCCGCGCGCGGCGAGCGCGAGCGCGAACGGTTGAGGCACGTCGAGGCCCTGCGCTTCGACGGCGCGGCCGCCGTGCCGGCGCTCCTCGCCGTGCTCGTGGAGCCGTCGTGGAGCGTGCGGCGCGCGGTGGTCGCCGTGCTCGCCGCGGGCGATCGCGAAACGGCGCTCCTCCTCTGCGAAGCGCTCGAGCACGTCCGCGACGACGAAGCAAAAATTGCCGGGATCGTCGACGCGCTGAGCGCCTCGAAGGCCGACGTGGACGACAGCCTGATCGCCCTCACGCGCTCGGCGAACCCCGCGGTCGTGTGCGACGCCGTGCAGATCCTCGGCCGCCACGAGAGCACCCGCGCGCTGCCGGCGCTCCAGACGCTCACCGAGCACCCCGACGACAACGTCGCGCTCGCGACGGTCGAAGCGCTCGGTCGCATCGGCGGCAAGGCGGCGGTCGATGCGCTCTTGAAGCTCGCCCAGAGCGGCAATTTCTTCCGCTCGTTCCCCGCGATCGACGCGCTCGGCCGGGCCCGCGACCCTCGCGCGCTCGAGACGCTCGTGGGGCTCGCCTCCGAGGCGCTCTACGCGCCCGAGGCCGTGCGCGCGCTCGGCCGGCTCGGCGACCCCGCGGCGGCGCCCCACCTCGTGCGGCTGGCGGCGAGCGCCGGGGAGAGTCTCCTCCGCAACATCGCGCTCGCGCTCGTCGCGATTCGCGACCAGAGCAAGCGCCAATTCGGCACCGGCGCGGCGGTCGAACGCGCGTTCGTCAACTCGCCGCGGTTGCCGTCGCTGCGCCAGCAGCTGAGCGACAGCGTCAAGCGCGCCGATCCGAGCGAGCAGCTCGCGCTCGGGCAACTGCTCGCGTGGATCGGCGACGAGAGCACCGTGCCGACCTTGCTCGCGTTGCTCGAGGGGCCCGGCGCCGTCGCGCAGATGGCCGCGGCTTCTTTGAAGCAGCTCGCGGCGGTCGCGGAGCCGCAGCTCGTCGAAGCGCTGCGCGACGCGGCCCCGGCGCGGCGCCGGTTGCTCATCCCCGTCGTCGGCGGTCGCGCTTCGGCGCGGGACGCGCTCGTCGAGTGCCTCGGGGACGACGACGCGGTGGTGCGCGCGCTCGCCTGTGACGCGCTCGCGCGCTCGTCGGACGCAGCGGTGGTCCCGGCGATCTTCGAGTTGCTCGGCGACGGGGACGCGCGTGTGGCGCAGGCCGCGCTCGGCGCGGTCCAGTCGCTCGGCAGCAACGAAACCCGCGAGCTCACGCTGAAGGCCGCGGCGAGCAGCGACGAACGGATCCGCTGCGCGGCCCTGCGCATCATCGGCTACTTCGCGTATCCCGAGGGCTTTGCGCGCGTGGCGGCGGGGGCGACCGACGCGAGCGAGCGCGTGCGCGACGCCGCCATCGGCGGGTTGCCGCTGTTCGACACGACGCAGGCCGCGGAGGTCCTGATCGGGGCGGCGCACCACGCGTCGATGCGTACCCGCACGTCCGCGATTCGAGCGCTCGGTCAGACGAGCGGCGGCGCGTCGGTCCTCGCCGAGCTTCGCGCCGCGGTCGGCGACGAGAGCCCGTGGGTTCGCTACTACGCCTGTCAGTCACTCGGGAAGCTTCGCGACGAGGACTCGACGGCGCTCCTCGCCGAGCGACTCGCCGACGGCTCGGGCCAGGTGCAGGTCGCGGCGGTGGACGCCCTCGCGCACCTGCGCGGGCCGCGCGCGTTCGAGGTGCTGAGCGCGACCGTCGGCTCGGCGGATCCCGATTTGCACCGTGCGGCGCTCGTGGCGCTCGGCATTTCCAAGCGGCCCGAGGCGTTGCCGCAGCTGCTCGCGGCGCTCACGGGGGACGACGCGGCGACGCGCCTCGTCGCGCTCTCGGCCTTGGCCGAGCTCGGCTTGCCCGAGGTGGTGCCGGCCTTGGCCCGCGCCATCGACGACCGCGACGAAGGCGTGCGCGTGGCCGCGACGGGTTTTCTCGCCGCGCGCTCGGACGAGGCGGCGACCACCGTCCTCATCGCGCTCGTGGTGAAGACGCCGGACCGCGAAGCGCTCGTGCAGGCGCTCGGGCACGCCGTGCCCGGTCGCGTGGAGGCGATTCGTGACGCGCTCCTCACGGCGGACGACTCCGTCGCGAGCGCCCTCGTCGGGAGTCTCGCTCACACGGGTTCCCGCGAGGCGATCGACGCCATTCGCAACGGGCTCCAGGCCAAGAACGACGCAACCAGGCGCGCGTCGGCGTCCGCGCTGCTCGCGCTCCAAGACGCCGAAAGCGCGACGGCGCTCGCCCACGCGGCGCTGAAGGACCCCGACGCCGAGGTGCGCAGAATCAGTGCGGCCGCGCTGCACGCATGACGGGGTTCGCGCTTTCTCCACCGGTTTTCGCGATCCTGAGCGCCCTCATCGAGGAGCGAACCGGAATCCACTACGGGAGCGAAGACCGCGCGCTGCTCGCGGAAAAGCTCGAGCCGCGCGTCGCCGAGCGCGGCTTCGACTCCCTGCTCGATTACTACTACTTCTTGCGTTACGACGCGGCGGCGGACGCCGAGTTCTCCGAGCTCGTCGAGGCGCTCGTCGTGAACGAGACGTACTTTTTCCGCGAGACGGCGGCCCTCGAAACCATCGTTTCTACCTTCCTGCCCGAGCTCGTCCGAGCGGGTGTGCGCCCGCGCGTGTGGTGCGCGGCTTGCGCGACGGGCGAAGAGCCGTTCACCCTCGCGATGCTGCTCGACGCGGCCGGCTTGCTCGATTCGGTCACGCTCGTCGCGAGCGACATCAGCACGCGCGCCCTCCGTCATGCCCGCGAACGGCGCTATTTCAGGCGTTCGCTCCGGGCCCTGCCGCGGGACGTGGTCGGGCGCTGGCTCGTGCCGGTGGAAAACGGGATGTGCGTCGAGCGGCGCATCGCGGACGCCGTCGAATTTCGGCGAGTGAACCTGACCGACCAGGCGAGCGTCGCCGAGCTCGGCCAATTCGACGTCGTCCTCTGTCGCAACGTTCTCATCTACTTCAGCGACGCGACGGTCGAGACCGTCGTCGCGACCCTCGCTCGCGCGCTCCGTCCGAACGGTCGCTTGATCGTGGGCGCGTCCGAGTCGCTCTTGCGTTTCGAGACCGGGCTCGCGTGCGAAGAGCGCTCCGGCGCCTTTTTCTACCGCAAGGGCGAAACGTGAAGAAGATTCGCGTCTTGGTCGTCGACGACTCGGCGTTTGCGCGCAAGGTGGTGCGCGAAAGCCTGACGAGCGACCCCGAGCTCGAGGTCGTGGCGACGGCCTCCGACGGCATCGACGCGCTCGAAAAAATCGCCGAACTGAAGCCCGACGTGGTGACGCTCGATCTCGTCATGCCGAACCTCGACGGGCTCGGCGTCTTGAAGGCGCTGCCGCCCGAGGAGCGCGGGCGCGTGGTCATCGTCAGCATGGCCGACGGCGAGAGCGACCTCGGGATTGCGGCGCTCGCCGCGGGGGCGTTCGACCTCGTGCACAAGCCGACGGCGCTCGCGCTCGACAGCCTGCGCGACATCGCCGCCGAGCTCGTCCAAAAAGTGCGACTCGCCGCGAGCCCGCGCCCGCGCGACGGAGCCGTCACGGCTCGCGTGGAGCCACTGCCCGTCGCCGCCCGCACCGATCGCGTGGTGTTGATCGGCACGTCCACCGGCGGCCCGCAAGCGCTCACGCGGTTGCTCACGGCGCTGCCCGCGGACTTTCCGGCGCCGCTCGCGGTCGTCCTCCACATTCCGCCGGGCTATACGGAGGCGCTCGCCGCCCGGCTCGACGCCGAGTGCGCGATCGAAGTGATGGAGGCGCGCGAGGGCGTCGCCTTGCGGCCCGGGCTCGCCGTCATCGCGCTCGCGGGCATGCATCTCGAGCTCGTGACGCATGCCGGGGTCACGCGCACGCATCTCGCCGTCGAGCCGATCGCCTCCATTCACCGGCCCTCCGTCGACGTCTTGTTCGAGAGCGCGGCGCGGAGCCTCGGTCCGCGTGCTCTCGGAGTCGTGCTCACGGGCATGGGCGACGACGGGCTCCGCGGCGCGCGCGCCCTCGTCGCCGCCGGCGGCCGCGTGCTCACGGAAGCGGAGTCGTCCTCCGTCGTGTACGGCATGCCGAGGGTCGTGAAGGAAGCCGGCCTTGCGACGGCCGAAGCGCCGCTCTCGGAGATGGCGGCCGCGATCGCCGCGAGACTATGAAGGTCGGTGTGTGATGGGCAGTGCGCCCCACGACGCACGCCGCGAGCGCCGTTGACGAACTCGCCTCAGCGTGGCAAGGATGAAGGCGTGAGCTCTTCGTTGCGCTTTCTGATGTCCGGCATGCGCCCGTTCCACGGGGCGACCATGCCGGATTGCGCGTAACGTTTAGAGCAGCAATTTCCGAGTCGATGGCCGCCCGAGAGGCGGCCGGTTCGCGCTCCTCGCGCACGTCGGAAGTCTCCCGGGCCACGTCGGCTCGAACCAAGGAGACCCGACTCATGTCCACCCAATTCATCTCGACCGCGATTCCCTACGTCAACGGCGCGCCCCATCTCGGTCACGCGCAGGAGCTCGTGATTGCCGACGCCGTCGCGCGGCATCGGCGCCGGTTCGGCGGGGCCGTGCACTTCCAATCCGGCAGCGACGACAACAGTCTCAAATGCTGGCGCGCCGCAGCCGAAGCCGGGTGCCCGCCCGCCGAGCTCGTGGCGCGCTCCGCCGCCGAGTTTCGCGCGCTGGCCCGCTCGCTCGACGTGACGCTCGACGATTTCCTGCAGACGAGCTCCGATCCACGCCACGCGCCTGCAGTCGCCAAACTCTGGCGCGCTTGCGCCGCCGCGGGCGACCTCTACCGGCGCACGTACCGCGGGCTTTTTTGTGCGGGTTGCGAGCAGTTCTTCGCGCCGAACGAGCTCGCGGGGAACGTCTGCCCCGATCACGCGCAGCCGCTCGAAGTGGTCGAGGAGGAGAACTACTTCTTCCGCGCGTCGCGCTACTCGGCTCGCGTGCTCGCGGCGATCGAGCAGGGAGCCCTCCGCATCGAGCCGGAGACGCGCCGGCGCGAAGTGACGACCCTGCTCGCGGGCGGCCTCGAGGACTTCAGCGTGTCGCGGAGCGCGCGGCGCGCCCACGGCTGGGGTATTCCGGTTCCGGGCGACGCGGATCAGGTGGTGTTCGTCTGGTTCGATGCCCTGGCAAACTACGTGTCCGCGCTCGGCTACGCGGAGGACGCGAGCGCCTTCGAGCGCTTCTGGCGGCTGAGCGACGAGCGCACGCACGTGATCGGCAAAGGTATTCTGCGCTTTCACGCAGCCGTCTGGCCCGCGCTCTTGCTTTCGGCGGGCCTGCCGCTACCGACGGAGATCCTGAGTCACGGCTACGTGACCGCGGAGGGCCGAAAGATCGGCAAATCGCTCGGCAACGCGCGACCCGCGCGCGAGCTCGTCGAGCGCTTCGGCGTGAACGCCTTTCGCTATTATGCCTTGAGACACCTCCACACCACGGCCGATACCGACTTTTCCGAACAGCGCCTGGTCGTCGCGCACGACGCCGAGCTCGCCGATCAGCTCGGCAATCTGCTGTCGCGCACGCTCGCGCTCGTCGTGCGTGGTTTTGCGAGCAGGGTGCCGGACGGCGCTCTCGACGGCGAGGCCGAGTCCGCGCTGCTCGCGCGGGCGGACGCGGCGTTCAGCACGCAAGTCGAGGCCTTCGCTCGCTTCGACTTGAATACCGCCGTCGCGAGCGCCGTCGACTACGTCGCTCGGGTGAACGCGTACGTGAGCTCGCAAGCGCCCTGGACGCTCGCGAAGCAGGGCGAGCACTCACGCCTCGCGAGCGTGCTCCGCGCGGCGCTCGAGGCGCTCAGGCGCGCGGCGTGGTTGCTCGAGCCCATCGTCCCCGATGCGAGCCGCCGGCTGGCGCACGCGCTCGGTGGTGAGGCATTCGTGCGTTCGGTGAGCGCCGAGTGCGTTCAGTGGCTCGTGCTCGAACCCGGGGCGCCGCTCACGCCCGTCCCGCCCTTGTTCCCGAAATTGCGAGAGCGCACCCGATAGCGCTTTTAATCGTGGACGGCTTCGCGTGCGCTTGTTACGGAAACTCACAGCATGATTCGCTCGGTGAGAAGGGTTTCCGTCGTCAGCCTCGTGGGTGCGCTCGGCGCGCTCGTCATCCCGGCGTGTGGCAAGGACGACACGCCGGCGCCGTCCGGACCGATTCTCGTGGGCAGCGGCGGTCACCCCGCGAAGTCGGGTGCGTCGGGACAGGCGGGCATCGCCGGCTCGAGCGCCGTCGGCGGCAAGGCCGGCAAGACGGGCGCGGGGGGCGCGAGCGCGGCCGGAGGCTCGAACAGCGGCGGCCGCGGGGGCACCGGTCCCAGCGCCGGCACGGGCGCGCTCGGCGAGCCGGGCGGCGGCGGAGCCGGGGGCGAAGCCGGTGAGGGCGGCGCCGGAGCGCTCGGCGGCAGCGGCGGAAGCCAAGCGGGTCAGGGCGGCGCGGCGGGTGAAGCCGGCCAAGCGGGCGCGAGCGGGAACGAACACGCGCACGTCTTTAGAACCATCACGGCGCTTTACGACGCGATCGACGCGGCCACCCTCGTGACCGGCGACAGCTGGTCCGTCACGTGGACGAGCGACGCTCACGTCGACGCGGGTCACATCGCGGGCACGCTCGCGGCAGGGGCTCCGTCACCGTCGGTGCTCGACCAAGGTCCGCTGCCGCTCAAGCTCTTCGGTGCGAGCGACTGGACGGCGGTTTCGAGCGAGAGCGGCACGTACAGCTTCGACGCCGACGGCTATCCCGTCATCGCGCTCGCGTCGAACGCCTCCGCCAGCGACTATCAAGGGCTCGCGTTGAACGCGACTCGTTACGGCTTTCGCCGCTTCACCCGCGCCGACATGCGCCTTTCGCAGGACATGACGGGCGCGGCCGATCTCTCGGGCGTCTCTTTCCGACTCGGCGACGCCGCGCAACAGAACATCCTCATCGGCAACCATTTCGTCGAGGTCGGCGGCGCGACGATGTCCGTCGCGTTCGACTACGTGACCGCAGGCACACAAACCCTCACCGGGGGTCAACCCGCGAGCTCGACGCGCGTCTTCGACGGCACCTGGTCGCTCGTTCCGGCCAGCGCGACGAGCTCGACACTGACGATGACGATGGCGCTCGAGTCGCTCGCGTCGTCGGAGCTCGGTTCGGACACGGCCGACGTGCCCGGCCAGGGCGATTGGTCCACGGACACGGGTCTCACCTACGCGCCGATCTTCGAGCTCTACCGCGCGACGGGCGGGAGCGGGACGTCGAGCGCGACGGCGATCACCTTCGAGGTCCAGCGTTACGAGCCCTGAGCGCTCGCCACGCGAGGGGGCACCGGCCCGTTGGGCATGAAGCGGCCGCTGGGGGCTTCAGTCGTTCTGCTCACGCTCTTCGCCGGAGCGTGCGTGGACGACATGGTGGTGGGGAGCGGCAGGCCGCCTGGTTCGGCCGGCTCGAGCTCGAGCAGCGCGGGCGACGGCGAGCAGGCGGGTGGTTCGGACGCAGGCGTTGGTGGCGCTTCACGGCCGCCCGCGGGCGAGCTCGCAGCGGGCGGAGCGATCCTCACGGGCGGTGCCGCGCGGGGTGGTTCGGCGCAAACGAGCTCGAGCGGCGCCCCAGCGAACGGCAGCGGCGGCAGTGTGACCGTGGGCGACGCGGGAGCGGGCCCGAGCCCGGTGAGCCGCGCCTGGACGAGCGTCGCGCCCGGAACGGCGCACACGTGTGCCGTCGACGACGCTGGTGCGCTCTATTGTTGGGGGACGGGCGGCCCGCTCGGCTCGACGGATCCGGTGTTGGCGCCGCTCCGCATCGGCACCGATGCCGACTGGGCGACGGTCGTCTCGGGCAACGACTTTTCGTGCGGACTCAAGCGCGGCGGTTCACTCTACTGTTGGGGCGTCGTCGGACACTACTCGAGCGCCGAGACGTCGTATCCCGTGCCGACACGCCTCGGCACGGACAGCGATTGGCGGATGATTTCGGCGAACGCCGGCACGCACGCCTGCGGAGTGAAGACGAGCGGCGCGCTTTATTGCTGGGGTGAGAACTCCCTCGGTGAGTTCGGGGACGGCACGCAAACCGCGAGCGCGACACCGGTCCACGTCGGCGTCGAAGACGATTGGCAGAGCGTGAGCGCGTCGGGGTTTCACACCTGCGGCTTGAAGACGGACGGCTCGCTCCATTGTTGGGGCTATCCGCTCGCAGGAGCGCTCGGTCTCGCGGACTCCGCGACCGCCGACAGCGTGAACGGCAACGTGCTCGTGCCGTCGCGCGTCGGCAGCGACGACGACTGGCAGAGCGTGAGCTCCGGCTACTGGCACACCTGCGCCCTGAAGACGGACGGGACGCTCTACTGCTGGGGAACGACGGACTCGGGCGAGGACGGCAACGACTCGAGCGACGAGCTCGACGTACCGACCCGGATCGGCGCTCCGGGCGCGTGGGTGACGGTGGCCGCGGGCGGCGACAGCACTTGCGCGCTCACGCGCGATCGCGCGCTCGAGTGCTGGGGCGCGCTCCTCGATCCGACGGCGCTCGCCGCGAACGTGGCGACGCCGGCGCTCGTCGCGTCCGGCAGCTGGCAAAGCGTGGCGCTCGGGCTCGGCACGGCGTGCGCGACGCGACCCGACGGGTCGCTCTATTGCTTCGGCGCGAACGGCGGCGGCGAGCTCGGTGACGGCACGATGCCCGGTAAAACCACCCCGTACCCCGTGCTCACCGATGAGCACTTCGGCGCGATCGGACTCAGCGAAAATCAGGCCTGCGCCGTCTCGCTCGAAGGGTCGCTCTATTGTTGGGGCTATAACGCGTATCTCCCCACGCGCATCGGCACCGCGTCGAATTGGCTCGGACTCGCCGGCTCGCAATTGGAGAAGGCGGCTTGGACGTCCGACGGTTTGGCATACGCCTGGGGCAGCGCGACCCTGTTCGGCACCGACGCGCCGACCACGCCTGAGCGCTTCGGCGTGGATTCCGACTACGCGAGTGTCACCGTCGGTGAAGACAACGCGTGCGCGATCAAGACCGATCAATCGCTCTATTGTTGGGGCTCCGGCTACCACGGAGCCATCGGCAACGGCTCCGATCAGGATCAAGACGGCCCGGTGCGCATCGGGACGGACACGGATTGGCAAAGCGTCGCTTCCGGGTACTTCAAATCGTACGCGATTAAGCGCGACGGGACGCTCTACCGCTGGGGTGAAGATTACGCCAACGACGAGGTGAGCGCCGTGCCCGCGGTGATCGGCACCGACACCGATTGGGCGAGTGTCGTCGCGAGTTACACCCACGCTTGTGCCGTCAAGACGACGGGGGCGCTCTATTGCTGGGGTCAGGACGACGACGGGGAGCTCGGAGACGGTTCGAGCGCGACCGAAGAGCTCCCCGTTCGCGTCGGCAGCGACGGCGATTGGCAGAGCGCGAGTGTCGCTCTCGGCTACACGTGCGGGGTGAAGACGGGGGGAGCGCTCTATTGTTGGGGTAGCAACCTGAACTCGGAGCTCGGCGACGGAACCACCGAGTCCCGTTCGACGCCGGTTCGAATCGGCGACGACAGCGATTGGGCGCTCGTCGTGACGGGCGACGCCGGCGTCACCTGCGCGTTGAAAACGGACGCGAGCTTGTATTGCTGGGGGTCGATGGGACCGATTGGGGACGGGGACGCGTGGAAGGGTCAGCCGGTCGCCGTCCTCGCGCCTCAATGAGAAGGCGCCGCGGCGTTTGCTGGCGCCCTGGACGGCGCTCGGGCAACCTGAAGGGGGTGAAGCGCGCTCGCGGCATGCTCTTCGGGACGATCTGGGCGCTCGGCGGCGCGGGCGCCGCGGCGTGCGGTGGACACGGCTCCGCCGACACCGGTCGCGGAGCAGGTGCGGGCGGTTCGTTCGCTGGAGCGGCCAATCCCGGTGGCGGCGCGGGCGGATCGGCGCCCTCGAGCGCTGGGGCGGGGGACTCCGGCAATCGAGCCGGCACGAGCGGACGCGGTGCGAGCGCCGGGGGCGCGACCTCGAACGCGGGGGCCGGAAGCGCATCCGGCGGCGCGCCTGCCGGCGCCGGTTCCGGCGGTGCTTCTGCGAACTCGGCGGGCGGAAGCGGCGGATCGGGCGTCGCGGGCGGCGGCGCGGCGCACTCGGGCGGAGCCGCCGGCGAGGCGGGCGAGGGCGGAGCGAGCGGCGCGGGCAGCGGGGGCGAGACGCGGGTTCTCGACGCGGACTCGCTCGCGGTGCGCTTCGCCGACGCCGTCCTTTCGCGCTGGCCCGACCCACTCGACATCACGACTCCCGCAAGCTTCGAATACAACCACGGCATCGTCCTTCGCGGCATCGAGCAAGTCTATCGCTACACGCACGACCAGCGGTATCTCGACTACATCCGAAAATACGTGGACGACTTCGTCGACGCGCAAGGCAACGTCACCATCGCGTCCGGCTACAGCCTCGACAACATCCAGCCCTCGGTGCTGCTCCCGTTCTTGTTCGCCGAAACGGGCCTCGTGAAATACGCGACGGCCGCCGCGCAGGTCCGCGCGCTTTACGACGGCTTTCCGCGTAATCCCGACAACGGCTTTTGGCACAAGCAGACGTATCCGAATCAGATGTGGCTCGACAGCATCTACATGGGCGAGCCGTTTCTCGCCGATTACGGCGTCGTCGTCGGCGGCTGCGGCACCTTCTGCGCCGACACGGTCGTCGAGCAAACACGCCTGATCGGCGAGCACCTGCAGGACGCGACGACCGGTCTCGTCCTTCATGCGTGGGACGATTCACCGGGGACGAAAGCCTCATGGGCCGATCCGACGACCGGTGCGTCACCCGAAGTATGGGGGCGCGCGCTCGGTTGGTACGCGATGTCGCTCGTCGACGACATCCCCGAGCTGCCCGACGGCACGACCGGCAAGAGCGACCTCGCCGCGAGCCTCACGAAGCTCGTGGCCGGCATCGAGCAAACTCAAGATGCGAATACGGGGCTCTGGTACCAAGTCGTCGACAAAGGCAACATGTCCGACGATTTTCTCGAGACGTCCGGCAGCGGCATGTTCGTCTACGCGCTCAGCGCGGGCGTCACGCGCGGCTTGATCGACGCGAGCTACGCCGCCGTTGCCGCCAAGGGCTTCGCGGGGCTCGAGACCAAAGTGACGACGGACACCGAGGGGCGACCGAGCATCACCGGAGCGGTGCACGGCATGGGCGTGCAGAACGATTACGCGGGCTACATCAATCAATTGCCGCTCGTCACGGACTCCTCGCACGGGCTTTGCGCAATCCTGCTCGCCGCGAGCGAGATGGAAGCGCACGCACCGTAACGGACGCGCCCCCGCGCTCCTTTACGGTATCGTCCTCGAACCGTGGAGCCGGTTCCCCGGGCGGCTGTGGGTCGGCCACCGCGCGGCGCTATCATTCCGGCGCTCGCCAGGTCATGTCTCTCCGAGCGCGGGCGACAGACGTGACGCAAGGCGGACGCTCGCCTGTGCGATACTGGTTTGGATGGCAGCATCGCGCGAGGCGGCGGAGGTGACGCGGCAGCTGCACGCCGTGATCCTTCCCGTGCTCCTCCTTGCGGCTCTTGGCTTCTGGCTGCGGCCCCGGATCGTCGAAGGCTGCGCGGGAAGCCTGGTGGAGATACCGGAGCCCGCCAATTGGCACGCCTTGCCTGAAGTGGCGTCGTCGCCGGATGGCAACGCGCTTGGCCGCTTCCTGTTTCGCGGGCGGTCGATGGCGCCAAAGTATCAGCTCGCGTTCGTGCACATGGGCCTCTACGATCCTGCGTTCTGCCGCAGCGCCGGCGTCGGGCTTGAACGTTGGTTCGTCGACGGACCACCGCCAGCGTACTCGCGTGTGTCCGGGGAGCTTTATTTGCACGAGAACACGGCGAACGGCGACTTCATCGTCGCCGGCAGGGCATGGGGGGTCACCGATCCGGGTGCCGAGGTATTCGTAACGGCATTCCGGCGCAGCCCCGGATGGCGGCCGAACCTGGTCTCCACCGCCGGAGCGGCGCTTGGCGGCGTGCTGCTGCTCGGACTCCTGGGCTCCGTTCTGCCGGCCGCGCTCGCCTGGTGGAAGCTTCGCCGCCTGACGCAACTTCAGGACGGAGTTCCGCATCCCCAGCTTTCCGAGCTTGAGCTCGCATCGCTGCGCGCGGCTCACTCCGCCATGCGCGCAGCCAAAATCCTTGCCTCGAGCGCCTGCGCTCTCGTCTTGTCGTATCTGGCCGTTTCGACCCTCCTTGCCTGGGGACACTCGCTCGGGTGAGCTAGCTCGGGAAGTCCGAGACGAGCAGCCCGTCTCCGCAACGAGACGCCGAGACCTTGTGGATCGGGCTGCTGAGCTTGCAGCCGTCGAGCTTTTCACAGGGCACCACGCAGTCCGTGCCCTGCAGCGTCGAGCGCGCGAGAAGCGCCGGCGGCAGAAGCGCGCGCGCTTCACTGGCTCGCAGTCGCCGCGTCGCCGGCGTCCGCTGGCCCAAGAGCCCCTGGGGTCGCGCCCTCATCGAGCACGTGGAGCGCTTCGCCGAAGGGTAAGACCTCGCTCAGCCAGCTCAGCCCCGTCGTGTTGAGATGAGATTCAGTTGAGAAACTCTCCGCATGGACAACATGCGAGAAGAGTTGAGAGTAGAACTGTCGACGTTGGGTCCGCGAGGTCGAGGGCGCGCGTACCCGAAGGGCTTGCTGGAAAAGTTGCTGTCGTATACCGTCGCGAGGCGACGGCAGGGGGCATCCATCGTCGAGGTCGCCGGGGAAGTGGGGATCAACTTTCGTACGCTCGCGCGCTGGCTCGGGGCTCGAATCGGATTTCGACGACACGATACGCCTGACGCGCTGCTTCCCCGAGGTCCGGGTTCTCGGGGTG
>DATJXW010000329.1:0-18751 GCA_035499895.1 Polyangiaceae bacterium
GCCACGCGTCGAGGAACGCGTAGGTTTCCTTGAGCGCGGTGGTCAGCATGAACTTCTGCGTCGTGAGCGCTTCGGTGAGCGGACGACCTTCGTCGATGAGCTCGAGCACGGTGCGCGCGAAGCTCTCCTGAGCGTTCGCGACGAGGGCCGGTTGGAGCGAACCGTTGATGACGAGGTTGCGCGGGTAGGCCTGGTCGGCGAAGTCCGTCTGGCTGATCTGCGTCTGCTGGAACGCGAGCTCGAAGAAGCGCAGCATCTTCTGTTCGTACTCGGGCTCTTGCATCCAGTTCGCGATGAGCGCCTTCAGCTGCGACGGGTCCGCCGTGACGGCCTGGACTTCGTCGTCCGTCGGCGGCATCCCGACGAGCACGTTCTTGATCTTCGCGACGTAGCTCAGCGGCGACACCTGCGCGAAGGTCGCGGTCGCCGGATTGCCCCCGCCGCCGCTCCCGCCGCTCCCCGTTTCACCGGCCGTCCCCCCGCTCGCGGCCGTGGGAGACGCATGGTGCGAGCTACTCGACGCGCAAGCGACCGCGAGCGCGCAAGCGAGCGCCGGCGTCAGCGCCGAGCGAGGCCGGGGTTCGGATTTCCGCTGCGACTCCCGCATGGGTTCCTTTCGGCGCTCGCGCGCCGCTTCCGCCGGGCGTTTTTGTGGAGGACGCACGTGCGAACGATCAACGAAGTCTAGCAGCTTCAACGTGACGGCCCGCGCTTTCCGTCGCGCGAACTCCCCGCAAACTCCTTGCAGCACGCTGGGGCATGACGCGCCACATCGAGTCCGGGTACGGACAAGTGGTATACATGGTGATGGAGTTCGGTGCGCCGAGCTCCGCTTCGAGGTCATGGAAGCCCCCGTTCAGCCAGGCGCGACGGTCGCGGGTAAGTACCGGGTCGATCGGGTGCTCGGCGTGGGCGGCATGGGCGTCGTCGTCGCCGCGCACGACGCGCTCCTCGATCGGCGTGTCGCCATCAAGTTTCTTTCGGATGCGGGCGCGCAGAACCCCGAGGCGGTCGCACGCTTCGCTCGTGAAGCGCGCTCGGCGGCGCGCATCGAGAGCGAGCACGTCGCGCGGGTGATCGAAGTCGGGACGCTCGAGAGCGGCGCGCCCTACATGGTGATGGAGTACCTCGACGGGACGGACCTCTCGCGGCGGGTGAGCGAGCAGGGCCCGCTGCCGGTCGCGGAAGCCGTCGATTACGTGCTCCAGGCTTGCGAGGCGATCGCGGAAGCGCACGCGCTCGGCATCATCCATCGCGATCTGAAGCCGGCGAACTTGTTCCTCACGCGGCGCGCCGACGGCTCGACGTTCGTGAAGGTGCTGGATTTCGGGATCTCCAAAGCGGCCGCCAACACGTCGAGCTCGGCGCCGGAGCTCTCCCTCACGAAGACGGCCGCCGTGATGGGCTCGCCGCTTTACATGGCGCCCGAGCAGATGCGCTCGACGCGGCAAGTGGACGCGCGCACCGACATCTGGGCCATCGGCGTGATTCTTCACGAGCTCGTGTCGGGGAAGATGCCGTTCGAGGCGAGCGCGATGCCGGAGCTCTGCGCCATGGTGCTGACCGAGCCGCCGACGCCGCTCCGCACCGATTGCCCGCACGCGCCGCCCGCTCTCGCCGCCGTCGTCGAGCGTTGCCTCGAGAAGGAACCCGCGCAGCGCTTCGCGAACCTGGCGGAGCTCACGCAAACGCTCGTCGCGCTCGCGCCGCCGTCGTCGCGCTCGTCGGCGGAGCGCGTGCTGCGCGTGCTCAGCGCGGCCGGCATCGAAGCGGCTCGCCCGGCTCCGTTGCAGGACAGCGCGACCGATCTCGGACGCCCCGGCGCGTCGACGAACGCCGCGTGGAGCCCGAGTGCTCCGCCCAAACACGCCGTCACGGGCGTGCGCGCCGCGGCCATCGGCGGGGTCCTGCTCGTCGGCGTGGCCGCCGCGTTCGTCGTGCGCAGCAGAAAGATCGAGCCCGAAGCCACGCCGTCGCACGACGCGTCGGTGACGGCCCAGGCGAGCCTCGCTTCGCCGCCGCCGCCGAGCGCGGAGACGCCGAGTACCACCGCCGAAGCGCCGAGCTCGGCCGCGCTCGCCCCGCCGGCCGCCCCGAGCTCGACCGGCCCCGGCGTGGAACCCGTCGTGAGCTCGACGAGCGTCGCGGCAACCGAGCCGCCGAAACCGCCGGAGCCGCGCGCGCCCGCGCCGCACGGCCGTGGGTCGAAGCCCGGCAAGCCGACTCCTCAGGCGACGAGCACCGCGGCGGCGCCGCCGCCTGCTCCGCCCGAAGCACCGAAGAAGCGCAACCCCCTCGAGCTCATTCTCAAATAGGCGTGACCGAATCGACATGAGCCGCAGCGCGGGACGAGACTTTGCCGAGCGACGGCCGCGCGGAGGGGCGCGGGCCGAGCGCGCCGTCGGCGTGCTGCTCGCCGTTTTTCTCGGCGCTTCGAGCGCGGTCGCGGCTCCGAGCAAGGACGACAAGGCGGCCGGTTCGGCGGCCCCGGCGCGCCGCCCGCCCTCCTTGGCCGACACGCTGACGGACGAAGCCAAAGCCGACTACGAAGCCGCGAAGCTACTCTACAACGACGGCGACTTCGCGGGCGCGCGCGTGAAGTTTCAGGGCGCTTACGATCGCTCGAACGATCCGCGCCTGCTCTGGAACATGGCCGCGTGCGAGAAGGGGCTCCGGCACTACGCGAAGGTCGTGACGCTGATGCGGCAGTACCTCGATACCGGAGGCGATTGGGTCACGCCCCAAGACCGCGCCGAAGCGGAACAGTTTCTCGCGGCCGTCGAGTCGTTCACCGTGGCGCTCACGCTCGTCGTGAACGAACCCGGGGCGCTGATCACCATCGACGGCGAGCCGGTCGGCACCTCGCCGCTTCCGGGCCCGGTGACGGTCGATATCGGCGGCCGCAAAATCGAGGCCAAAAAGGACGGATTTGCGCCGTTTTCGCAGACGCTCACGGTCGGCGGCAGCAAGGACGCGTCGGCCGACGTGAAGCTCGAACGCGAGGTCCACGAGGGCGACGTCACGGTGAGCGCGCCGGCCGGGGCCACCATCACCATCGACGGCAAGCCCGCCGCGCAAACGCATTTTCAGGGCAAGCTCGCGAGCGGCGGTCACACCTTGCGCGTCGAGGCGCCCGGCATGCGCCCGTATCAGAGCGAGTTCGTCGTGCAGGATCAGGCGGCGCGGCAGATCGACGTCGTGCTCGAGCCGCTGCCGCCCCCCACGCCGGCGCGCGAACCGGAAGGCCCGCTGCACGGCTTCGAGCTCGGTCTCAGGCTCGGCTACGGCCTCCAAACGAACCGCGTCTCCAACACTCCGAGCCTCGGCGCGAACGGCACCACGAGCTACCACTCGGAGTCGCTCTCCGTCGGCTTCGTGCCGCTCGCGCTCGACGTGGGCTATCGGCTCGGTGCGCCGACTTATTTGGGTCTCTTCGGCGAGTACGCGACGCTCGATCGCGCGAAGACCTGCGGTTTCGCGCGCCACGGCCCGCACGAAGACTTTCCGGACGATCCTTCGACGCGCTACGGCTACACCGCGTGTAGCTCGCTCAAGCTCGGCGCGATGTTCGTGTTCCACGTGCTGCCGCGCGCCGTCGTCGATCCGTATCTCGGCTTCGAGCTCGCCGCTCACGCGACGTTCGCGCAATACCGCAGCTTCGATCCGATCACCGGACAGGCGGCGCGCGGCGCGAGCGGGGACAGCGGCGGCTCGTTCCAGCCGGGCATTCGCCTCGGCGTCGACGCTCACCCGGGGCGGGGCGTCGCCGCCGGACTCTTCTACGTCTTCGCGACGGCGTTCGGTAACGAAGGCGTGCCCAAAACGACCCAGAGCTGCGGCGGCGGAGGCAACAATTGCCCGACGACACAAGCGCAGCCAGGCTTTCAATCCACGTTCGGCGCGCGCGCCGCGTACACCTTCCAATGACACAGAGGGCCCTCCGAAGACGACGCTTCGCGAGCTCGCGAGCCCGCGGGCGCGCGCCGGCGGGAGTCGCCTTGCTCTTGGTGTTCGCCGCGGGCTGCTCGAAGTATCTCTTCGAATCCGGCCCGGATCCGGCAAGTGACGGCGAAATCACGAGCTGCAATCCGCCGACCGCGATCGACGGCGAGTGCCCGGGCCTCTCGAGTTGTCTCGAAACGTCGTGCAGCACGCAGCTCAAAGCGGCGCTCGACCCCGGCGCCGAGCTCGATGCCACGGAGTGCGACGACCTCGTCCGCTGCGTCATCGACGAAGAGCAGGACGCATGCACCGGCACCGGTTGGACGGCGCTCGCCACCTGCGAGCGCAATCACTGCGCGTCGTGCAACAAGAGCGTCGGCCCGAACCCGAGCGGTGGCAGCGCCGGCTCGAGCGGTGGCACTTCCGGTTCGGGTGACGGCGCGGGCACGAGCAGTTCAGAGGGTGGTCGCGCGAGCGGGCGTGGCGGCGCCGACGAGAACGGCGGAAGCGGAAAGAACGGCGCCGGAGGCATGGTCGGCGCCGCGGGCACGCTCGGCCTCGGGGGAACGCTCGACGTTGGCGGCGCCGGTGGTTCGGCCGGCATCAGCAGCGTCGGTAAGGGTGGAAACGGCGGCGGACGCAAGGGAACCGCGGGACGCGGCGCAGCAGGTCGCGGCGGGTAGCAAGCTGCCGAGCAAGGCGCCTCCGCGCTGGGTCACACTGTGCCAGCCCGAGTGAATCACGACGCGCCGATCAGCGTCGATCGTGACTCGAGCTCTTCGCGCCACGCGCGCGTCCGAGCACGCAGCGCGGAAACTCTCGAATTCGCGAGGGTTCGTCCGAAAACGGTGCGAGAGGGTACGGATGTTGCTGCCGTGACGGCCCAATACGGCTTTGACGATGAATGAACTTCACTTGAATCACGCACGGTGTCTGCGCGAGCTCGCGTTCGCAGGTGGCGGCGCGCCCCATGCTTTGATGCTCGGGTTTTCATTGGCGCTCGTCGGGTGCGGCGGCCAGTCGGATCGAGCGCACGCCGCCGGAAGCGAGGAGGGCGGTCGCGGAGGTGTGAGTGCGGGCGGTGCCGGCGGCGCGCAGGAAGGCTCGACGGGAGGACGAGGCGCGCTCACGGGCACGGGCGGCGCTGGAGCCGCTTCCGGGGCCGGCGGGAGCGCGGGTCAATCGCCGTCGAGTGGTGGCAGGGCCGGCAGCGGCGCGGGCGGCGCGAGTGCCGGCGCGCCGAGCGCAGGTCGTGGCGGAAGCGGTGGACCGGGCGGCGCGGGCGGCGGTGTTGGCGGCGCGGGGGCGAGCGGCAACTGGGGCGGCGCCGGCAAGTCCGACGGCGGAAGCGGCGGGTCCATGCCGCTCGAGCTCTCGCAACCGACGCCCGATCGAACCTGGCAATACACGAGCGGCGATCCGCTGAACGCGACGCCCCCGGTGCTGCTCGCGGTGGACGACGACGTGGTGCTCGCGGGCGCGTCGTCGGATCCGACGACCGTGGGCGTCACGGCGTTCCCCTCCGGCCACACGTCGGAAGCGTTCGTGATGCGGCAGTCGCAAGGCAAAGCCGTGTGGACGCAGCCGCTCACGGGCGCGGGGCTGCCGTGGGCCATGGCGCGCTCGGGCGACGACGTCGTGATCGACGCGCCGTACCTGCCCGACGCGACGCAAGTGAGCACCTCGAGCGTGGGAGAAGACGTCTACCTCGGCAAATTCGGGGTCGACGGCACGCTGCGCTACGAGACGACCGTCACGTTCGACAACGAATGGACGGCGACGTACGGCATGGCGATCGACACGACCGGCACGATCTTTCTCGCCGGTTCGTATCTGGACACGAGCGGCGGCGAGCACGTGATCGTCGCCAAGTGCGATGCCGACGGGAAGAAGCTCTGGGAAAAGCCGTTCCCGCATCCGGGCACGCAGGGTCTCGCCTTCGGACTCGCGGTGCTCACGAGCGGCGACATCGTCGTGACGGGGGACTTCGACGCCTCCTTGTCGTTCGGCGGCACGACCGCGACGTTGATGGGCAACGCGGACATGCCGACGCTGCCGACCGGCTTCATGGTGCGACTCACGCCCGACGGAGATCCGGTGTGGAGCGCCGAGTTCGGCGGCACCGACTTCGCCATCGGCAACGCGCTCGCCCCGCTCGCGGACGGCGGCTTTTTGCTCGCCGGCTCCGACGCGCTCGATCTTCGAATCGGCGGCTTGAGCGCGAAGGGCGCGCCGTTCACGCCGAGCGATACGCAGACGTTCCCGCCCACCGCGGCGTTCATCGCGCGTCTCGACGGTGACGGCAACGCGAGCTGGGTCGCGCTCGAGCAGCAGTCCGAATTCTCCTACGCGGTCGTGACCGACGGCACGGGCACGGCGTTCCTCGGCACGAGCGGCACCATGGGCGCCGACGACTATCTCCGCAGTTACGATCTCGCGAGCGGCAAGCCCGTGCAGGTCTTGAGCGGCAGCGCCGCGAGTGACATCCAGACCACGTCGCTCGCCCTGGCCACGAGTGGAGCACTCTGGATCTCCGGTATCTTCGACATGGGCGCCGACTTCGGCAATACGGACGTCCTCGAGTCGAACCCCGCCGGAGTCTTCTTGATCGAGGTCAACCCGAAGTGACACGGGGCGCGCGCGATACGTCGAATGCGTTCTCGTTTTCAGGAGACCTCCAGCCTCACCACGTCGGTGCCGGCCGGCGCGTCTGCAACAAAGCTGCAGCGAAGACGCGGCGCTCCTAGGCGCGCGTGGACGCACGGCGCGGGTCGTGAGACCGATCGGCGGTGCCGCCGAAGTCGCCGACGCCGAAGGTCAAGAGCGCCGACCCGCCGCTCGCCGTGATCGAGTCGTGGGTGCCGCATTGGGCCGGCGTCGGGCTCTCGTGGTTCGCGGCGTTCTTTCTCGTGAGCATCCTGAGCGACGACCTCGGGTTGCGCTGGTTCAATCGGATCCCGCGGCCGCTCCGCTACTTCGCTCAAGTCGCGTGTCTGTTTCCCGAAGCGGCGACGGCCGTCATCGATTATCGCGCGGAGGGCTTTTCTTGCGAGCACCGTGCTTTCAGCGAAATCGACGTGCGTCCGTATTTCCCGATCGAGCGCGAGACGAAGGAGAATCGCTTTTTTCGCGCGCTCCATTTCTACCGCGAGGACCGCACGACGATGCGCGCGCTCGAGGCGTACATTCTCGTGCATCACAACCAAGACGTCGGTGAGACGCGCGCTCGTGCGGACGACGGTTCCGGACTCCTCGGCGGCGTTCGCTTTTCGAGCATCCATCTGCCGCTCGGCGCGCCGGACGAACCCGCCGAGCGCTACGAACGCAAGCCCTTGAGCTCGTACCCCGAGGCGAGCGTGAAGCACTTCTATTACACGCCTTCGACGCAGCGCATGCGTCGCTGCGCGGAGCTCACCGGAGCGACCGCGCCGTGAGTCTCGCCCGCTCGCTCGATCGCTTCATCCGCGCCCCGCAGCCGGCGCTGCGGCTCGAATTCATGCGCTTCGGAGCGCCGCTCGCCGCGCTCTGCTTCCTGTCCGGGCGGCTCGTCCACGCCGACGAGGTGCTCGGCGAGACCGGTTTTCACGTCCCCGACCTCGGCCGCGACGATTGGCGGCAGCCCCTGTATTTGCCGCCGTTGCCGGACGGCGTCGCCTGGCTCGTCGCCGCGCTGCTCGCGCTGTCCGCCGTGGCGCTCGCGCTCGGTTTTCGCCCGCGCCTCGCGGCGCTCGGTTTCGTGCTCGGCGCGCTCTGGCTCGCCTTCGCCGATCGCTTGTCCGCCTTCACCGTCACGAAGCTCTCACCGACGATCGGCCTCGCGTTGCTCTTCAGTCCCGCCGGTTGTCGCTACGGCATCGACGCCTGGCGCCGCGACGCCGCGACCGCCTGCTCGCCCGCGCTCGTGGAGAGCGGCGCGCTGCGCTTCTTGCAAGTGCTGCTGCCCGTCTTCTATTGCGCCTCCGGTATCTGCAAATCGCGCGGCGACTGGCTCGTGCATCCGTACGTGCTCTGGACGCACGTCCACGACAGCTACCAAACGACCGCGTCGTGGCTCATCGCACGCGCGATGCCGGCGCGCGGGTGGACGGCGCTTCAGTTCCTCGTGCTCGGTCTCGAGACGTTCGCGCCGCTCTGGCTCTCGTGGAAGCGCACGCGGCCCTGGGCGCTCGTGCTGTTCGTCGGCATGCACGCGTGCATCGGGCTCATGTTCGGACCGGTGAAATGGTTCGCGCTGCTCATGATCGTGCTCTTGCTCGGCTGTTACGCTCCGGCGTCTTTCGTCGCGCGAGCCGAGGCGGCGCTCCTCGCGCTCTCCGCCCGCCGAAAGATCGGTATCGTGCGCGAACGCGCGAGCGAATAAACTCCCGCCCGCCCTCTTGCTCACCGCCAGCACGCACCCGAGTGGTCCGTCGTCCACGCTGTCGCCGCCGCGAAAGGCGCTCTACGTCGTGCACCCGCCGGAGCTCGCCGGGCAAGTCATCGAGCTCGTCCCCGGGCTCGTGATCGGTCGCGGCCCCACGCTGCCGCCCGCCGCGCCCGGAGCGCCGAGCCCGGCGAGCGAACCGCCGGCGGCGTTCATCGCGCACGCCACGGTGTCGCGACGTCACTGTGCCATCGAGTTCGGGTTCGGCACGCCGCTCATCATGGACCTCGGCAGCAGCAACGGCACGCGCGTCGACGGCGCCGTGCTCTCCCGGAGGCATCCGCTCGCGCCCCAAAGCGTCGTTCGGATCGGAGACGTGCTCGCCGTGGTCGACGAGCAGCCTCAGGCAGGCGCGCCCGCCTCGACGCCCGCGTTGCCCGGTGTCGCGCCGGCGGTCGCGAGCGCCCGCACGGCGCTCGAGCGGGCGACCTTCTCGGACGCGTCGGTCGTGATCTCCGGGGAGACCGGGACCGGGAAGGAACGCGTGGCGGCCGAGCTCCACCGCCGGAGCGAGCGGAAGGGGCCCTACGTCCGGTTCAGTTGTGCCGAGCTCGCGCGCGAGCTCGTCGAGTCGCAGCTCTTCGGTTACGAGCGCGGCGCGTTCACCGGAGCGACGAGCGCGCACAAGGGCCTCTTCGCGGCCGCCGACGGCGGCACGCTGTTCTTGGACGAAGTCGGCGAGCTCGAGCTCGGACTCCAGGCGAAGCTCTTGCGCGTGTTGCAGGAGGGGGAAGTGCGGCCGCTCGGGAGCCTCACGACCCAGCGCGTCGATGTGCGCGTCGTGGCGGCGACGAACCGCGATCTCGCGGCCGAGGTCGAGCGCGGCACCTTTCGCCGCGATCTCTACGCGCGGCTCTCTTTCTTCGAGGTGCGCTTGCCGCCGCTGCGCGCGCGCCGACAAGACGTTCTCTGGTGGGTCGGACAACTCACGGAAGATTTTGCTCGCTCGCGCGGCACGCCGCTCACGCCGCTCGAGCTCCGGCCCGACGTGGCGGAGCTCGTCCTCTTGCATGCGTGGCCGGAGAATCTGCGCGGGCTCGACCGCTTCGTGCATCGGGTGCTCGCCACGGGTGAAACCGTGGTCGGACGGCGGGTGCTCGCGGCCGTGATGCCCGAGCTCTTGAACGAGCAGGCGCACGCGGCGGGAGCTTTACCGAGCGACGCGCCGGCGGCACCCGCTCAGGCGAAGAGCCCGGAGCCCGATGAAGCGGAGCAGGCCGCGGCCGAGCGACCCACCCGCGAAGAGTTCATGCGCGTGTATGAGGGAACCGGCCGAAACGTGCGCGCGACGTCCAAGCATTTCGGCAAAGATCGCCGGCAGATCTATCGCTGGCTCGAGCTCTTCGGCATCGAGCGCTGAGGACGCGAAGACGTACGTTTCGCGTCATCGGTACGTCGTTTTGCGCAATTTGTACAAATCGTGAAACGTTACTCCGAACCTCGACTCGAGGGTTCGGCGGTGTAATCTCGATGATCGCGCGAAATGCAAACCCGACTCCCAGGGATTGCTCGCGTACCGCTCGAATCGAGGACGGAGCTTCTGGTCGAGCGCGACGCGAGCGACGCACCCGCGCGTGCCGGACGCTCGGGCGCCCTCGAGCACCGACTTGGGACGCGCTGGTCTCGGGCGAGCGCACGGCCGCTCCCCGTTCTTTCGCCGGGGCTCGCGTTTGCGCTCGGCGCGACGGCGGGGGCGTGTTTGCTCGGGACCGAGCTCGCGAGCTCACTCTTCGACGTCGTCGATGTTCCGTGCGTCGCACTGGCGCTCGGGCTCGGGACGCTGATCGGCGCGCTGCCGGCGTGGGCCACGCGCCGCGTCACGAGTCGTCGCGTCCTCGTCACGTGCCTGCTCTCGCCCGCGCCCGTCCTCGGGGCGCCGACGCTCGTCTGGGCGCTCCGGCGCGCGGGCGAGCTCGAAGTGCCGTTCGTCACGCTCGCCGGGCTCGCGATTGCGCTGCCCTTCTCGCTCGTCGCCGCGACGGTTGCCAAGCGGCTTCTCGGGCGCTCCACGCGCATCGGGCGGGTCTCGAGCGTGTTCCTCGCGATCGCGATCGGCGTGACCGTCTTCGTGTTCGCGGCGCTCACCGCGCAAGCCGTTCCGGTTGCGACCGTGGTCCTCGGCAGCGCGGTGCTCGCGAGCGCCGGCTGGCTCGCCCTCGCGAGCGGCGTTTCGGGGCCGCTCGGCCCCTGGTGCCTCGCGGGCGCGATCGCGCTCGAATTGCCGCGCGTCGATCGCAGTTATTTCGCGCTTCGCAGCGTCGCGCTCGGCGTGGCGCTCGGAGCGGCCCTGCTCGGCGTCCGCGAGCTCACCGCCTTGCGACCGCGCCGCGCCGCGCGCCCGCTGCCCGTCGCCGGGTGGCGCACCGTCGCGCTCGGGCTCACCTGGCTCGCCGTCGCCGTCGGCAGCGAACGCCTCGTGACGCACCATCCGCACGCGTTCACGACGCGCGAGCAGCCGAACGGCGCCTTCGGCGCCACCATCGAAGCCCTGCGTCGCGTGACGGATTTCGACGGGGACGGTCACGCGTCGCTCTTCGGCGGGCGGGATTGCGCTCCCTTCGACGCGACGCGCTCGCCCGGTGCCCACGAGATTCCGAACAACGGTCGTGACGACAACTGCACCGGCGGTGACGCGAAGGGCAATCCGCAGACATTTTTGCGCGACGCGCTCGCCGTCAATCCGCCGCCGGCTCCGGTGCGGCGCGACGCCGTGCTCGTGGTCGTCGACACCATGCGAGCCGACGCCGTCGGGCCGAACCTCGCCGCGTTCGCGCGCGAAGGCAGGCGCTTCACGCGCGCGTACTCGACGGCGAGCCTCACCGTCGAGTCGTTCGTCGGCATTCTGACCGGCTCCCTGCCGACGGCCGCCGACTATCGCTTTTTCAGCCCGCACGACGCGATGGTCGAGCACCTGCCCCCCACCGTTTTCGCCGCCGCGCGCCGCGCCGGCTACGCGACGGGGATCGCGGGCGGCGTGCAGGGCAGGCTCTCGGCAGCCTTTTTTCGCGACGCCGACGTGCCGCGCCCGCTCACGATGCTGACCCGCGCCGACGAGACGACGGATACGGCCATCGACGTGTGGCACGAGCTCGACGCACGCAAGCCGCGCCTCATGCTGGTGCACTATCTCGCGCTCCACGCCACGCGCGGGCGCGACGACTATTACCGCACCGCGCTCGCCATCGACGCCGAGCTCGCGCGGCTCTGGCGCGCCGTCGGCGAGGATCCCGTCTGGATCGTCACGGCCGATCACGGCGAGTCGTTCGGAGAGCACGGCGTGTACGGCCACTCGACGGCGCTCTATCGCGACGAGCTCGCGGTCCCGCTCGTCGTGCGTTACCCGGGCATCCTGCGCGGCGAGGAGTCGGCCGTCACCTCGCTCATCGGGATTTCACCGACGCTCATCGCGCTCATCGCGCCGGAGGAGCTCGCCGAGGCGCGCGGTCCGTTCTTGTGTTTGGGCCAAGCGGGTTGCGGCGACGTACCGGCGGCGAGCGCCCTCGAAAAACCCTTCACCCACATCCATTCGCTCGTTCTCGGCGACGACCACGCATTTCACGGGCTCATCGCCGATCGAAACTTCGAATTCGACCTCGCCCGCGACGTCGACGAGCTTCGCCCGCTCGAGCGGCCCGGCGCCGCGGGCCGGTCGCTGTCCACGTGGGAGGAGCTCGGGTTCGTGCAGGGCGCGCGCGTGCCGTGGTTCAAGCAGCGCTGAGCCCGGTCATTCCCAGCCGGTGCTGGTCGCGCTCCCGAGGATGGCGCTCACGCCCGAGACCATGCCGCCCGACATCTTGAACATGTGCGTGTCGTCGTCGGTGCCCTCGAACAGGTCGAACCCGACGCCGAGTCCCGCTTCCGTATCGACGAGGATGAGGCGCGGGTTGATCACCGGCTTCGACGGATCGCCCGTCATGCAGCCGGCGCCCCCGCTGCACGAGAAAGAGCCGCCGCCGTTCTCGAGGCGCTTGCAATCGCTCGTCGTGTTGCAAACACCGTTCGGGAAGTCGACGAAGTACTTCGTCACCCAAGCCGTGATCTCGTCGCGCGTGTTCTGCATCGCGGCCGGCACCGAATCCTCCCAGTGCACCGTGTCGACGCTCGCGAGCAGCGCCTTCGTGTCCGACGCGAAGTTCGAGCCGCTCACCTTGTAGTCGCCCGCGCGGATCGCGAGCGTCTCGATTTCGGTGATCTTCCCGCTCACGAGCTTCAGCCGCACGGACACCGGAATGTCCGTCGTTCCGTCGGGCACCACTCCCTGCGTGGCCGAGTTGCAGGTGTCGGTGTCGTACGCGCTGAAGGAGCCCTTGAGCATGCCCGCGGTCGTCCAGAGACCCATCTGACCGATCGTCATGGTCTTCGCGTTCTCGGTGAACTTCACGTTCGGGTCGAGCGGCAACGTGGACGGATCGTGCGCCGCGAGCGCCGTGAAGTACGCCGTGACCGTGCTCTTCAAGAGATCGCGCGAGCAGGTGCCGTCGCCGGCGCCGCCGGTTCCACTGCCGCCGCTGCCTGCCGCGGCGCCGCCGGCGCCCGTGCCCGTACCCGCGGCGCCGAGCATGCCGCCGCCGCCGAACGTGCCGCCGCTGCCCGCCGCGGCGTTCGTCCCGCCGCTGCCGCTCGTCTGCGTCCCTGCGCCGCCGCCGGTTCCGCTCGCGGGCGCGCCCGCCCCGCCGCCGTGCTGGCCGGCCGTCGCCGAACCGCCGGTGCCCGGCGCGCCGCTCGCGCTGCCGCCCGTGCCGCTCGACGTGCCGCCGGTCCCGTTCGAAGTGCCGGCGCCGCTCGGCGTCCCGCCGCTCGCCGTGGCGCCGCCCGTCGCGCCCGACATCACGCCCGAACCGCCCGAACTCGAGTTCGTCGACGGAGAAGAGTTATCGCCGCAGGCCGCGACGAATCCGAGCGAGAGCGCCACGAGCGCGAGTGCATTCCGCATGGCAATTGCCGCGAAGCGTTCCCCCAAATACCGGTCGTGTCCAGCGTCGCGCCGCGCGGATGCAGCGCGATTTCAAGGTCTTGCGAGGCACTTTGGCGACGTCCTCGAGCGGGCCATTCGACGCCGCACGAACTTTTGCGCGTGCGCGCACCGACTTCACCGCCACTATGAAATTGCCGGGCGCCAGCGTGAATTGCCGCGCCTTACGTCAGTGCACGTCGGACGCGGACTTCACGATCACGATCCGGTGATGCCCGCTGTCGGCGACCGCGTAGCCGCCGCCGTAAGGCACGATGCCGCGCGGCAACATGAGTCCCGCGGGCTGTCCGTTCGGGAGCGTGTCCGCCGGCGACGTTTCCGGAAGCAGCGTCTCGAGGCTCGCTTGCGCCGGATCCGTGTCGAAGACGATCTGCCGAATGGCGTCATTGCACATGTCGGACAAGACGAGCTTGTGCCCGTCGAACGCGAGGCCCGACGACGGGCGCATCCACGCGTCGAGCAGCGAGTGCACGTCGCCGCCGGCGATGCGCTCGCCGGGCGCGCTGTCCGAGTCCGTCACGTCGCGCAGGCCCTTCGGCGTCCACTCGCTGATTTTCCCGGTGTGCGGGCTCGCCATGTAGATGCCGCCGTCGGACGCGACGGCCACGGCGTCGACTTCGGCGGCGCCCGTCGTCAGCGTCGTCACGTTGCCGCTCGGATCGATGCGGCGGAGGCTCGCGTTCTTCGGCTCGACGACGTAGAGCGAGCCGTCCGTGCCGAGCGTGAGGCCCGACGGGACGGCGAATTGAGCGTGCGAGCCGTGCCCGTCCGTGCTGCCCGCCGAACCGCCCGCGAACGTGCTCACCGTGCCGCCCGAGATCGCCCGGATGCGATTGTTGCCGGTGTCCGCCACGAAGACGACGCCGTCCGCGTTCACGGCGATGCCGTCCGGAGCGTCGAACTCCGCGTCGGCGACCGGCCCGTTCTTGTACTCGCCGGTGCGCGTGCCGTGCGGGCCGTGCCCGGCGAAGGTCGTGACGGCGCCGTCCGGCGCAATCGCGCGAACGTCGTGATTGCGCGCTTCGGTCACGTAGAGGGTGCCGTCGGGGCCGACCGCGAGTCCCGCGGGTGAATCGAAGCGCGCCTCGTTCCCCGGGCCGTCCTTGTAGCCCGGCTCGCCGGTGCCCGCGAGCACCACCACTTGACCCGGCACGATGCGTTTCGGCGTCGGCGGGACGGGCGGTGTCGGGTTCGGATCGCGCACGCCGGCGCGCGCGAGCACGTTGTCCAGCATGCGCTCGGCGCGCGCGTTCACCGTGTGCGGCTCCGAGAGCGCGTGTGCGAACTCCTCGGTGCCGGCCGCGAAGACGAAGCTCTGAGCCGTGGGCTCGTAAAGCGCGGCGGCCGCCTGCATGACGTGCCCCGTCTGATCGATGCCGGTCGAGCCGAGCACGTAGTGGACGCCGGACGGCTCGTTCGCGTCGTCGGCCGGCTCGTCCCATTCGCCGCCGAGCGCCACGGCCAAGCGTTCGCCGGCGAGCGCGCCCGTGTCCTCGAAGAGCCAGTGCACCGGATCGGCCACGTACATGGGCAACTGCCCGGCGTTCGGATAGTCGCCGAGTTGATACAGACTGCCGGTGAGCTCGTTCTCCGGTTGCGGATCCGGGTCGTCGCGGTAGCGCACCGTCGTGTCCGGGCTGTTCTTCACCGGATCCTTCGTGCTCTTGTAACAAGTGACGATGCGACGCTCGACGCCGCTGCTCGAGGCCTCGAGCCGCACGCGCCAATAGCCGGTATTGGCGCTCAGGATGGCGAGCGAAAGCCCGTTGTCGCGCGCGTGATCCATCGCGTGGCGCTGCGGCAGTGACCAATATTCGTCGTGTCCCGAGACGACGAAGAGCCGAATCGAATCGAGCACGCTCGGATCGCGATCGATGTCGACGTCCGTCGTGTACGCGACTTCCACGCCGTGCTTTTCGAGCCAGGTGTAGAGATACGTTTCGTGCGCGAACAGGCTGCCCGGTTCGTCGAGCTCGCCGTACGGCCGGTCGTAGCTCACCTGCTCGGCGTCGTGATAGAGCGACGTGCCGCCCCAGCGGTTGTACGCCTGCCACGTATTGACGCTCGCTTGCACGAGGAGCGGTGCGAAGGGCGTCGCCTCGCGAACGATGAGCGGCGCCGTCGCGTCGAAGCCGTCCTCGCGCGTGAATTTCACCAGGTAGTAGCCCGACACCCAGCTCGGATCGATCTTGATGCTGAACGCGGTCGCCCACCGGCACTCGATGAGCCCGGTCGCCTTGCTCGGCGGGCAGGCGGGCTGAGGGTCGAGCTCGAGCCCCTCACCGTGCGCGACCAACCGCGCTCCGAGCCCTTGGTAGTACCCGAGCCGAAAGAGCTGCCAATTCACGCTCGACGAAACGGAGACGTTGACGTGCACGTCGACGGTGTCGCCCGCTACGGCCGAGACAGCCGAAAAATAGCCTTCGACTTCGCCGTCGGTCGCCGGCGCCTGGAGCTCGAAAGCGGTCGTGCCGGGGAGCGCGTTCTCGAGCTGAATGCGAGTCGGCGCCGAGTCGGCCGCGTCCGCTTGCCCGCCGTCGCCGCCCGTGCTCGCCGCGACGGCCGCGCCGCCGTTGCTCGGCTCGGTCACGCCCGCTTGGCCGGTCCCGCTTTGATCGACGCCACCGCCTTGACCCGTCCCGCCCTGGCCCGTGTCGGTCGGCGGCGTCGTGTCGATGGGTCGATGTTTGGGTCCGCCGCAGCCGCTCGCCGTCGCAACGACCAGCGTCGCGCACACCGCTTGCCCGAGAGCGCGCGCGCTCTGCCACCGCACCATCATGGGTGATGCGTACTACATCGAACGTCGAACGCCAGAGTCGGCGAGGTGACGCTGCGCGCTCGCAAATTGCTTTCACGCTCGCGACGAAGCGAGGCAAATAGTTTTTACGAACTCGCAGTCACGCGCGCCGAGCGCGCAGAAGACTTGAATCGACGCGACGCGAACGCGCGAGCGACTCGTCACGAGCTGCAAGAAAGCATCGAACAGCCGGGCCGATGGCGTGCCCAGTCGGGGCGTTTTTCCGCAAATCGCTCGCGCGAAGGCTGCTCGTCGAAGGGGTGGCGAAGTGCCTCGAAGAGCTCGTCGAGCACGCTCAGATCGCCCCGCTCCGCGGCGTCGATCGCGAGCTGCGCCGCGTAGTTGCGGAGCACGTACTTCGGGTTCACCGCGTTCATCGCGCGGCGGCGCTCGGCGTCGGGACGCGCGTCGTCGCGCACGCGCGCGACGTAACGGCGAAGCCAGGCGACCATCCGCGCGCGCTCGCTGCCGCTCACCGAGCTCGCGTCGTAATAGGCGTCACCGACGCTCGAGAAGAGCTCGTCGTCGCTCGGAGCGCTCGGGCTCGTGTCGGCCTTCACGTCGGCGAGACGGCGAAAGAAGAGCGTGAAGTCGGTCTCGACGGCGGCGAGCAACTCGAAGAGGTCGTCCACGAGCACGGCGTCGGGGAGGCACGGCGAGCCGTCGCTCAGCGTCTCGTCTTCGCGCAGCGCGCGCAGGCCGAGCTTGTCGGCGAGGGTCCGCGCCCGCGCCCGCACGAGCGTGTCGCCGTACGCGCCGAGCGCCGCTTCCACCGCGCTCACGTCGCCGATCAGCGGCACCAGAGCGCGCGCGAGCTTCACCAAATTCCAGAGCGCGATGCTCGGCTGGTTTTCGTAGCGGTAGCGGCGGCCGCTCGCGTCGGTGATGTTGGGCGTGAAGGTCGGCGAAAAATCGTCCAAGAAACCGAACGGGCCGTAATCGATCGTAAGCCCGAGGATCGACATGTTGTCCGTGTTCATCACGCCGTGGACGAAGCCTTTGGCCATCCACGCGGCCACGAGCTCCGCCGTGCGCCGGCACACTTCGGCCAAGAGCCGCTGGAACGCGGCGGGCGAGGGCGCTCCGAGCTCGGGGTAATGCGTCGTGAGCGTGTGGGCGGCGAGGCGCTCGAGACTCACGCCGTCCTCGCGCGCGGCGAACAGCTCGAAGTTGCCGAAGCGCAAGAAGGAAGGCGCGACGCGGCAGACGATGGCGCCCGGCTCGTGACGTGGGTTGCCGTCGTACAAGAGATCGCGGAGCACGTCCTCTCCGGTCGCGACGAGCGCGAGCGCGCGTGTCGTCGGGATGCCGAGGTGGTGCATCGCTTCACTGCACAAAAATTCGCGCAAGGACGAGCGCAAGACGGCGCGCCCGTCGGCGCGCCGCGAATACGGCGTGGGTCCTGCGCCCTTCAACTGGAGCTCCCAGTGCTCGCCGCGCGCGTTCTTGAGCTCGCCGAGGCTGATGGCGCGGCCGTCTCCGAGCTGTCCCGCCCAGCTGCCGAATTGATGCCCGCCGTAGCAAGCCGCCACCGGATCCATGCCGGGCAGCAGCCGATTGCCGGCGAAAATCTCGGCGAACTCGGCGCTCGCCGTGAACTCCGGCGTGAAGTCGAGGAGCTCGGCGACCTCACGCGCGACCGCGAGCGTCCTCGGGGCCTTGACCGGCGTCGGGCGAACGCGGCTGAAACACGCGCCGAACACCTGGCGAATCCGGTTCTCTTCGTTCGGATCGAGCGGCAGCTCGCGCCAGGCGCGGTTCGTAAAATCGAGCTTCACCGCGCTCCCGTAGCACGAGTTCGCGCGGCGCCGCGGAGCGTCAGTTCGAGCGGCGCTTCGCTTCGGCGAGCAGGCCGAGCGATTCCGCCGCCGCGTGCAAACGCTCGACGATGAGCCGCAGGCGTTCGCACGGATCCGGTTCGGCGAGGAGCGCCTGACTCGTGCTTGCGTCGCTCGCGAGCAGCGCCGCCACGCGATCGGCGAAGTTTCCCGCGTCCGGCGCTCCCCGCGTCACCTCGGCGAGGTCGCGCACGCCCTCCGGCAACTTCGGCGCGAGCAGGCGCCAGAGCTGCGCGATCTCGCGCTCGAGCGCGGAACTGACGCTCGCTTCGGCCGGTTCGTCCGCCACGACCTCGGCGCGCACGACCCGGTAGGCTTGCGCCGGCGGCAGCTCGTGGAGGATGCGCACGCGCGCGATGCCGCGCAGCATCACGTGATAGCGGCCGTCGGCGAGCTCGACGTGTTCGACGATGCGCCCCGCGCCGCAGATCTCGAACACGGGCGGCCGCCCGTCGTAGTCGTTCTCGAACCCCGGCTTCAGGCGGGCCACCGCGAGCACTTTCGAGCCGGCGAGCGCGTCGCGAACGAGCGCGCGGTAGCGAGGCTCGAAGACGTGCAACGGGAGCGGCGCGCCCGGAAAGAGCGTCGCGTCGGGCAGCGGGAAGATGGAGAGCGCGGCCAAATCCGCGGGCACGAGCGGTTCCGGAGCCATGCGCGGATCCTGCCACACGTGGGCGACGCGTGACGCGATAGGCTCGTCGGCCGCGCGACCTCGGATGCTTCGGGGCCGCGAACTCCATGCTGAAGCGAAACGAAGCGCCGGCTCACGGGCGGACCCG
>DATJXW010000330.1:0-10197 GCA_035499895.1 Polyangiaceae bacterium
GTCACGACGTTCATCAACGATCCGGCGTCGGCGGGCATCGGCATCGGCCTGCAGTTCTTCCCTCAGCGTGACCCGAACGTGCCGCTCACGTGCACGACCACCGCGCAGTGCGGCCAAAACAACCTCTGCCTCAACAACTTCTGCCAGAACGCGGGCCCCGGCTTCTACGTCTGCGACACCGACACCGATTGCGTGCAAAATCGGCAAGATTTCGGCCCCTGCGTGCCCCTCACCTATTGCTGGTCGAGCGGCGGCGCGACGCTCTGTCACGACGACAGCGAGTGCACGGGCGGCCGCGGCGATTGCGTCCCCTACAATCAATGCTCGGGCAACACGAGCCTCATCTGCCGCCAGCGCGGCTCCGCGTGTCAGGACCCGACGACCGGTCAATCCTACGGCAACTGTGAGGCGCAGCCGCCGCAGTGCCAGCACACGGCCAATTGCGATCCGGCGGCGTACGCGGCGCCCGCGGCCGAGATCGCGACGCTGCCCGGCGCCGCCGCGAACCTGAGCAGCGTGATCGGCCCGAAGACGCCCGACGGACAGACGCCGACCGCGCCCGCGCTCCAGGGCGCCATCGATCACGCGCAAACGTGGGCAAAGGCGCACGCGGGACACACGGTCGCGGTCTTGCTCGCGACGGACGGCTTGCCGACGGAGTGCATCGCCGACACCACGAACGATCCGACGGGCATCAACGGCGTGGTCACGATCGCGAAGGCGGGAGTGAACGGCAGTCCGAGCATTCAGACCTTCGTCATCGGCGTCTTTTCGCAAGACGACAACACGATGTTGAACGCGGGCAGCAACCTCGATCAGATCGCGACCGCGGGCGGGACGAAGAGCGCGACCATCGTCGGCTCGACCGGCAACGTCGAACAAGACTTCCTCGACGCGCTCGACGCGATCCGCGGCACGCGCCTGCCCTGCAATTTCCAGATCCCGACGCCCACGAGCGGCAGCTTGCAGAAGGACAAGGTGAACGTCGTCTTCACCCAGGGCGATCAGCACCAGACCCTGTATTACTGGCCCGACGCCAAATCCTGCGACGCCACCGACGGCGGCTGGTACTACGACGACCCGAGCGCGCCCACTCAGATCATCGCGTGCCCGGCGAGCTGCACGGCGTTCCAGAACGCGAGCGGCGGCAAGGTGAGCATCCAGTTGGGATGCGACACCGTCGTGAAGTAACGAAAGTCGTGCTTCAGCCGGCGGCGGCGGGCGCGCCGCGGGCGATCCATTCGCGGTGCACGTCGGGGATGTCCTCGAGGAGCTGCTTCGTGATCGCGCTCGTCGGGTGTTGGGTGACCTCGTCGGGCGAGCCCTGCTCGACGATCTTCCCCTTGTGCATGATGTAGATCGAGTCCGACACGTAATACGCGAGCCCGATGTCGTGCGTCACGAACACGATCGTCATCGAGAGCTCTTCTTTGAGCTTCATCAAGTAATCGAGGATGCTCGCGCGGCTGCACGCGTCGACCATGCTGGTCGGCTCGTCGGCGATGAGCACCTGCGGCTTCAGGATGAAGATGCGCGCGAGGAGCATGCGCTGCATCTGGCCGCCCGAGAGCTCGAACGGGAATTTGCCGTCGATTTCACGCGGCTTGATGTTCACCGCGAGCAGCGCCTGATCGACGCGCTCTTCGATTTCGCTCGGGCTCGGCTTCTTTTCGAACAGCCGGAAGGAAGCCTTCAGCTGGTTCCTGATCGTGAAAAACTGGTTGAAGCAGGAGAACGGGTCCTGAAACACCGCCTGCACCTGACGCCAGTGATTGCGCGGCTCGCCCGTCGCGAGGATGGGCTTGCCGTTGAAGAGGAGCTCGCCCGCCGTCGGCTGCTCGAGCCGCAGCAGCATCTTCGCGAGCACCGTCTTGCCGCAGCCCGATTGGCCGACGAGCGAGATGATCTCGCGGTCCTTGATCTTGAAGCTCACGTTGTCGACCGCCGTGACGGCCTTCTTCCCGTGGCCGAAGACGCGCGAGACGTTCTTGGCTTCGAATTTGTACTGGTCGGTCATCGGACTAAGCGTCCCCTCCGACCTGCTTGATCAGATCCGTGTCCGAGTACTTGCAGCGCACCTGGCGGCCGGCGACGACGCGGAGCACCTGGTCCGTGCTCTTGCAGTCGGCTTGCGCGACCGGGCAGCGCTCGGCGAAGCGACAGCCGGGGATCGGCTTGTCGAGTTTCGGCGGCGCGCCCTCGATGGCGACGGGCTTGCGGCTCTTCTGCCCGGGCTCCGCCGAGAGCATCGAGCCCATGAGCGCGCGGGAATACGGCTGGCGCCCGTCGAAGATGACCTGCTCGGTGGTGCCGTACTCGACGAACTGGCCCGCGTACATGACGGCGATCGAGCTCGAGACGTGACGCAGGAGCGGGAGCTCGTGCGTGATGAACAGCATGCTCGAGATGATCTCCTGGTTCATCAGGTCGAAGAGCAGCGAGATCACCGACTTTTGCGTGGATACGTCGAGCGCGCTCGTCGGCTCGTCCGCGACGACGACCTTCGGATTCAAGAGCGTGGAAATGCCGATCACGCAGCGTTGCTTCGTCCCCGCCGGCAGCTCCACCGGGTACGAGTTCAGCACCTTGTCGGCTTCGAGCCCGATGCGCGAAAAGCGTTCGCGGAGTCGATCGTGGATCGTCTTCTTGTCCGCGCGCTCGTCGTGGCTCAGGATCATGTCGGCCGCCATGTCCTTGATCTTGCGCGTGGGGTTCAAGGAGTTGAGCGCGCCTTGCGGGATCATCGCGATCTTCCGCCCGAGCACCTCTTTCCGATTTTGCTCCGGCGTCATCCCGACGATCGATTGGCCGTCGATGCGCACGTCACCCGACGTGTGATAGAGCGGCGGGATATAGAGGCCCATGCAGCCCGAGACGAGCGTCGTCTTGCCGCAGCCGGACTCCCCGGCGATGCCGAGGATTTCGCCTTGTTTCAGGCTGAAGGTGACGCCGTCCACGGCTTGGATCTTCGCGCCGAAGCGCGTGAGGTAGTGGACGCGGAGGTCCTCCACCTCGAGCACCACCTTGCCGGCCGACGCTTTCGGCGCCGGGTGCTGGGCGGTTTCCACGGGGAGTGCGGGCGCGGTCATCGCTTACTTGCGGAGCCTCGGATTGAACACGCCTTCCATGGCCGTGTTGATGACGTAGAGCGAAAACGCGATCACGGTCACGAGCACCATGGCGGGCATGAAGGCCCACCACTTGCCGCCGATGAGCGCCTCGTTCGTGCGCGCGTCGTTCAGGATCTTGCCGAGCGAAATCGAGTCGTACGGGCCGAGGCCGAGCATGCTGATGGTCGCTTCGGTCAAGATGGCCGTCGCCGTCTGCAGGATGAACACCATGAACACGTACGAGAGCAGGTACGGCAGGATCTGCTCGATCACGATCTCGAACGTGCTGAAGCCGTTGATGCGGGCGAGCGCGACGTGGTCACGCGCGCGGAGGCTCGCCGACTGGGCGCGCACCGCGCGCGCGCTCCACGTCCACGTCGTGCAGCCGATGATGAGCGCGATGAGCGTGAGGCTCCGGCCCTTCTCCATGCTGCTCGAGAGCAAAATCAACACGATCAGCGTCGGAATCACGAGGAACAGGTTCGTCGCGACCGTCAAAATGTCGTCGAGCAAGCCGCCCTTGTAGCCGCCGTAGACGCCGATCAGCGTGCCGACCAAGGTCGCGACGACGCCGGCGAGGAAGCCCACGTAAAGCGACGAGCGCAAGCCGGTGATCAGCATCGACACCATGTCGATGCCGAGGTGGTCCGTGCCGAGCCAGTGCGCGGCCGAGGGCGCCATGTACGGATCCCCCACGCGGTTCTGCACGTCGATGTGCAAGACCACCGGCCCGAGGAACGCGAGCGCCAGCGTGGCGACGAAGAGTCCGAGCCCGAACAGGAACGACGGGATCTTGAAGAGGCCCTTGACGAGCTCCATCTACTTGGCCTCCGCCGCCTGTGCGGCGCGGATGCGCGGATCCAAAAAGCCGAGCAGCACGTCGACGCTGAAGTTCGCGAGCAGCACGGTGATCGAGAGGAGCAGCGTGCAGCCGGTGATGACCGGATAGTCGTTGCCCTGGATGGCGGTGAGGATGGCCATGCCGAGCCCCGGATAGCTGAAGATGATCTCGGTGATGAGCGCGCCGCCGACCATCGCGCCGATCGCGAGCGCGAGCCCGGTGAGCTGCGGCAGCATCGCGTTGCGGAAGGTGTAGAGCAGGATCTTGCTCTCCTTGATCCCGAGGAGTTTCGCGTATTTGACGTAGTCGGTGCCGAGCTCGTAAATGACCATCGAGCGCATGCCGATCGACTGCCCACCGACGACGATGAGGAAGATCGAGAGGAACGGCATCACGTAGTGGTAGGCCGCGCTCGAGAGAAATGCCCCCGAGAGCTCGGGCGTGGTGCTCGGGTCGTAGCCGCCGACCGCCGGGAACCAGGCGTGCCGGATGCCGAAGACGTAGACGAGAAGGATGCCGACGCAGAAGGCCGGGATCGCGCTCGAGAGCAGCGCGAGCGGGTAGAGCACGCGGTCGAAGATCCCGCGCTTGTAGGCGGCGAGCGCACCGAGCAAATTACCGAACAGCCATCCGAGAATGATGGTCGGTAGCTGGAGGCAGATCGTCCAGGGAATGGCGTCCAGGATGATGTCCGTGACCGGCTTCGGATACTGCAGGATCGACGTACCGAGGTCGCCGCTCAGGCTCATCTCCACGTAGTTCACGAACTGCGACGCGAGGCTCGTCTTGACCGGCTTGCCGTCCGCCGTGCGGATGACCTTGCCGTTCGCGTCCGTCTCGGCGAGACCGAACTCGCGGAGGTAGGCGTCCTCCTTCTCGCGCGCCGAGACGGAGTCCATCGCGCCCGCCTTCGCCATGATGGCGTCGATCGGGTTCGCGTCGCCGAGGCGCGGCAAAAAGAAATTGACCGTGACGGCGACCAGGAACGTGACGAAGTACCAGCCGGCGCGGCCCAGGATGTGCCGCAGAGTGGGATTCTTTCGGAGCATGGGGAGAGGCGGTCGCCTTAGCTACCCCCTACCGCCGTCAGATGCCAGAGGATGCGGGTGCCGAGGCGCTCGCCGGGCATCTGCGGCGGCAAGTACGGGTTTGCCGCCGTGGGGAAGCCCTTCCAGTGCTGCTCGGTGAATTCGTAGAACTGGTTCGGCCGGTAGACGAGCGGGATCGTCGGCTGGTTCTTCATGTAGAGGACGTTGAGCTCGCGGTACGCCTTGATGAGCTCGGCGTCGTCCTTGATGCGCGGGATTTGGTCGAGGAGCTCGTCGATGCGCGCGACGTAACCCGGCGCCTTCGGATTGTTGAAGCGCCCCATGTTCTTGTAGCGCTTCTCGCCTTGCGGCGCCCATTCGCTCGAATTCAGGACGTAATCGAAGCGCGACCACGGCTTCGACGGCTCGGGCTGGGGCGTCGGCGTGAACATGATGAGGTCGAAGTTGCCCGAGTAGAGATCGCCCCAGAAGAGGTTTGCTTCGATGAACTTCTCGCGCACGTCGATGCCGGCCGCGCGCATGCCCTTCACCACGATGCGGACGATCGACTCCCAGTCGGTCCAGCCGCTCGGCGACTTGATGTAGAGGGTCGGGAGCTTCTTCCCGGTCTTGTCGTGCGTCTCGACGAGCTCGCCGTCCTTGAAGACGGCGGTGTAGCCGCCCGCCTTGAGCTCGGCCTTGGCGGCGTCGATGTCGTAACGCGACGCGCCGTACTGCTTCGCGTCGTCGGCGGAGAAGAACTTCTCCTCGAGGCCCGTCGGCAAGATGAGGCCCGATTTGAGCTCGTCGCTGTAGCCGGAGACCGCGAGATCGCGGATGTCCTTGTAGTTGATGGCGAAGGCCATGGCGCGCCGGATGTGCACGTCGTCGAGCGGCGCGTGCAGGATCTCGGGCCAGAGCATGGGGATCGACGTCGGGACGAAGTACGGCTCCTTGTCGTACCAGGCCTTCACGACCTTCTTCTCTTGGATGCGCGGCATGAACGAGGACGAGACGTCGACGTTGCCCTGCATGAGCCCGACGGAGAAATTCTCGTTGCTCTTGTAGATGGGGTGCGTGACGTACTTCGGCGCGGGCAGCTTGCCGTCGAAGAAGACCTTGTTGCCCCAGTAGTTGTCGTCACGCACGGTGACGATCTTCTCGCCGGAGTAGGCGAGGAGCTTGTAGGGGCCGGAGCCGACCGGATCTTTGTCGAACTTCTGCTTCAGGAACTCGTCGATGTTGCCGTTCGCCGCCTTCAGCATCGGCTCGATGACGTGCTTGGGCACGATGCGGATTTCGACGCATTGATCGAGCACCGGGAGCGCGTTCTTTTTCTTCTGATCCAGCACGAAAATCACGTGCCGCGGCTCGCCGAGCTTCACGTCCGTGATGTAGCCGCCGGTCCAGAGCGGCGACATGAGCAGGCTCTTGAACTCTTTGCCGAGGTCGAACGTGTACTTCACGTCGTCGGCGGTGAGCGGCTGGCCGTCGTTCCATTTGGCGGCCGCGTTGATGACGACTTCGACGGACTCGTCCGTCACCGTGTACGACTCCGCCAAGAGCGGCACGAGCTTGCCCGCGAGCGGGTCGTACATGAGGAGCGTCTCGTAGATCAGGTTCATGTCGTTGACGGGCCAGTCTTGCCAGCCGGCCAACGGGTTGAAGGAGCTCGGATCGCCCCACTGCCTACCGCCGACATACAAAGTTTCGTTGCGCGCGAAAGCGGTCGTGCTCTCCGGCGTCGTGGCGGCACCCGAGTCGGACGACCCGGGGGCAACGTTCTTGTGCTTACGACAGCCGAGGAGCGGTGCGGCGACGCACGCGAGGGCGATGAGTGCGGTGGCGAGAGGTCGTCGGGCCATGGCGTTCCGAGGGCTCTGGTGGAAGGAGGGGTGAGCCGATGGATCCGCGGATCAGCGCGTTTCGCCGCCAATCCGCGATCGGCGCGGGATTGTTAGGCGATGGCTCCGGGGGGGTCAAGGGCGCGGCTCGCGAGCGCGCGAAGGGGCATTCTGGAACCGGTTTCCGCATCCGCGACTCCAAACCCTACTCACCACATCGGGCTTTGGTTCGAACGCGCGCCACCGAATGGCCCGCAGCGGTGACAAACTCGAACGCAACTCCGACAAGGCGGTGTTTGGGGTTGCGTGTGGGTGCGAGTTAGGCAAAAGCAAACGCCATGCGCTCTGTTTTGGCCATCTTCGGCGCGGCGGGACTTTTGTTCGTCGCGGCGAGCTGCGGGACCTCGTCGAACAACACGAACAACACCGGGGGTAGTTCCTTTACTCCCACGGGCGGCTCGGGCGGGCGCTCCGCCGGCGGGTCCGGAGGTCTGGCGACGAACAGCGGCGGCAAGGCCGGCGGCGGTCCGGTGTGCACCGGCGTGCAGGTCGCGTGCAGCTCGGTCTGCATCGACCCCACGACCGACAACAAGAACTGCGGCGCGTGCAACAAGCAGTGCGGCATGGGCGAGAGCTGTTCGGGCGGCAGCTGCCAGTGCACGGGCGGGCTTTCGGCCTGCACGTCGGGGTGCGTGAACCTGATGTCGGACGGCGCGAACTGCGGAGTTTGCGGCATGGCGTGCGCGTCGGGCTCGGTGTGCTCGCAGGGCAAGTGCACGTCGATGTGCGCGACGGGCGAGACGCAGTGCGGGCAAAGCTGCCCGAACACGATGACCGATTCGCGCAACTGCGGCTTCTGCAACAACGCGTGCCAGGGCGGCCAGGCGTGCACGAGCGGTTCGTGCGGGTGCGCCACCGGCCAGACGACGTGCAACGGCGTCTGCGCCGACCTCATGACCAACAACGCGAACTGCGGCACCTGCGGCCACATGTGCACCGGTGATCAGTCGTGCTCGGCAGGTCAGTGCGCGGCCGGGACGGGCGCGGGCGGCATGTCGTCGACCGGAGGCAGCGGCGGTTCGGCGGGCATGAGCGTCGGCGGTTCGGCAGGCATGAGCTCGGGCGGCATGGGCACGGGCGGCTCCGGCGACACCATGGTTCAGCGCGGAACCTGCAACATCCTCAAGGCGGGCATGATCGCCGACTTCGAGGAAGGCATGGGCATGCCGGTCGTGCCGATGCAGGAGGGTCGCACCGGTCAATTCGAGATCTTCAACGACGCGACTTCGGGCGCGACCGAGACGATGACCGTCGAATCCTCGGGCGGCACGGACATGTGCGATCAATGGGCGCTCCACGTGAAGGGGACGGGCTTCACCGATTGGGGCGCCGGGACGGGCCTGAGCCTCGTCGGCGCACCGACCTCGCCCACCCCGTACAACGCGCAGATGCACGGCTTCACGGGCATCAGCTTCAAGGCGAAGCTCGGGACGACGGCGGATTCGAAGTCGCCGGTGCGCTTCAACATCTCGACGCCGTGGACCGAGGACAAGTCGAACCCGGGCGGCCAGTGCGACACCTCGACGCTCGCGGCGACGACGACCAAAGCCGCGCGTGATTGCTACCAGCATGCCGGCAAGTTCCTCCCGCCAGGCAGTAACCCCGGTCAGCTCACGCAAAGCTGGCAGACGTTCACCTACTGCTTCGATCGCGATCTCTATCCGCTGTCCTTGCCGAGCAATCTGACGACCGATCAGCGCAACAACATCGGCACGAACATTCTGAAGATTCAGTGGCAGTTCAACAACGGCAAGGACTACAGCGGCGCGTACACGACCGACTACCCGAAGTTCATGCCGAACCTGCCGTTCGATCTCTGGCTCGACGACATCACCTTCTTCAGCGGTGATTGCCCGAACATGGTGACTTCGCCCTCGAACGGCTCACCGGCGAAGGCGTTCCCGCAGAACGCGAGCATGGTCGGGTCGTGCCCCGTGGCCACGAACGCGAAGGTCTTCGCCGCCGACATCGCGACGGCGTACGCGACCTGGACGAAGAACTTCGTGCAGAGCGGCGGCAAGATCGTCGCGCCCGAGCAGTCGGGCCACGTGACCTCCGAAGCGATCGGCTACGGCATGCTCATCGCCGCGGCCATGGGCGACAAGAACGCCTTCGACGCGTTCTGGGGCTACGCGAAGAGCAACGGCGCGAGCGGCGGACTCATGAACTGGGAAGACGGCGGCTCGGGCTCGGCGACCGACGCGGACCTCGACCAGGCGTACGCGCTCCTCATGGCGGCCGCGCAATGGCCGAGTGGGGGCTACGACGGCAACTCGCTCGGAAGCAGAATCGCGAGCGCGGACGTGTCCGGCGGCACCCTCACCGGCGGCAGTCAATTCTCGTCGGCGAACTACAACCCGTCGTACTTCGCGCCGGCCGCGATGCGTAAGCTCTCGGCGCTCTCGGGGTTCGTGAACCAGAACTACACGCTCGTGAACAACAACATCAAAGCCAGCACGGCGGGCGTCCCGACCGACTGGGCCGACAAGAGCAGCGGCGCGCCGTCCGGACCGGGCGGGGCGCAGGTGACGAGCGACATCCAGGACGGCAACAACGGCGCCATGGGCTACGACGCCGCACGCGTCCCGTTCCGGCTCGCGCTCGACGCCTGCCTGAACAGCGGCGATACGTCGGGCCTGAGCGCGATCGTCACGTACTTTGCGGGCAAGTACGACTCGGGCGCGAGCATCGATCTCATGAAGGCCGGCTGGTACAAGAAGACGGACGGGCCGTTCAGCACCGCCAAGGACATCCAGGGCTCGTTCATCGGCCCGATGGGCGCGGCCGGCATGGCGATGAAGAACCAGGCGATGCTCGACCGCGCCTTCCGCACCATCCTCGACATTCTCGAGAGCGGCGACTTCAACCACACCTATTTCCCCTCGACCGTCGGGCTGCTCACCCTGCTGATGATGAGCGGCAACTACCCGGCGCCCTGAGCCTCGGGCGCGTCCGCACGCGGCTGAACGGAGGGCACCGCCTCCGTTCAGCGCGCGCGAAAGCAAGCCGCGCGGCGCCGCGGCGGTCCGCTCAAATCCCGACGTGCTCTTCGAGGCGCGCGAGGCGGCTCTCGATCTTCGCGAGCCGCTCGATACCGAGCGTGCGCTCCTGCATCGTCACGGAGATGAGCCGGTCGAGGCGATCGGTGACCGCGTCGAGGCGATCCGTGACCGCGTCGAGGCGATCGCTGAGCGCGCGGTGCATCGCCTGGGTCTCTTCACGCATGCTGCGAAAGCCGGCGTCCATGCGCTCACTTTGGAGCACGAGCACGTCGGTGATGTGCACGACGGCCGTTTCGAGGCGATCGAGCCGGC
>DATJXW010000331.1:0-59709 GCA_035499895.1 Polyangiaceae bacterium
CGGGCGGCACCGAGCCGACGACCGTGATCGATTTGACGACCGAGCAGCCCGAAGTGATTCGCGCGGGCGCCGGGGATACGGCGCCGTTCGAGGCGTGAACGGCGCCGGGCGCCGCGTCGGCGCCGCGAGCGATTCGAACCGCGGCCTGTAAGCCTCCGTTCGGCGCGCGCGTTCTCGTCGTGTCGCCCGGTCACGGCGCCGAGAACTTTCTCGGATCTCGCGCGTACGAGCCCGGGACGCGGCGCCGCCGTTCGCAGCGCCGAACTCGTCGCTTCTTCGGTCGGAGGATGTCGTGATGGCTCGTACGTTTTCGGTGAGTCGCTGGCTTTTGGTCGCTTGGCTCGGGACGGGGGCGTTCGGGTGCGCTTCGGTGCACGTCGTGCCGCCGCCGATTCACACGGACGCGGCGCTTGGGCGCGTGGTCGTGTATCGGAACGGCGTCGCCTATTTCGAGCGGCGCGCGACGGTGACCGGCAACCAGCTCAGGCTCGAAGTGCCGGGGCGCCGGCTCGACGACTTCTTGAAGTCGCTCACCGTCGAAGACACGCAAACGGGCAAGCTCGTGCCCATCTCGTTTCCGACGCTCGACGATCAAGACGACGAGGTGACGATCGAGCTCGAGTTGCCGAAAGCCGGAACGCACGAGCTCAAGATCACGTACGTGACGGAGAGCCCGTCGTGGAAACCGAGCTACCGGCTCGAGCTTCACGGACCCAAGCCGGCGAAGCTCGAAGCGTGGGCCGTCGTTCACAACGTTTCGGGCGAGGACTGGAAGCACGTCGCCGTGGGCGTCGGTTCCACGTCGGCGCTCTCGTTCAAGTACGACCTCCGCAGCGTGCACTTCGTCGATCGCGAGACGTTGAGCGACGAAACCGCGCTCGGTGTCGCGCCGCCGACGGGCGGCTCGCCGTACGAGGTGGCAAACAAGGAGGTCGAGCTGCTCGGCGCGGTGAAGCGCAAGGCGCCCGAGCCGCCGCCGCCCGTCGCGACCGCACCCGCCGCGCAGGCGGAGCACGAGTGGAAAGGACGCATGGCGCCCGAGGCGTCGCCGAAATCGGAGGGGGGCGTGGGCGCGGCGTTCGGCGCAGGCCGCGGCGGCGCGGCGCGCGGCAACGACGACGGGCTTTCGGCGGTGGCCGAGCGCGCGCGCAGCACCAAGCAGATGATCCGCGTCGAAGGTTACGCGAAGCCGGACGACGCGGATCGCAAGAGCGCGTCCCTCGCGAACGCGAATCAGGTGCGCGACAGTCTGATCAAGGACGGCGTGCCGCCCGAGCAAATCGAAGTGGTCGGCACCGGACGAGCGTCGGCCGGCGACACCGCGCGCGTGCTCGCCGTCGCCGGCGAAGCGGCGCCGTCGCAAGCGAGCGGCGCGTCCCCCGACGAGCCGCTCGGCGACGCGTACTTTCTCACGCAGGGCCCGCTCGACGTCGAGAAGGACCACTCGGCGATGGTGAACGTGCTCTCGGCGGACGTGCAGGCGGAGCCCGTCTATTTCTACGACCCGATCTCCGCGCGCGGCTCGAAGAAGTTCGCGTTCCGCGCCGTGCTCTTCGAAAACCCGACGGAGCACACGCTCGATTCGGGACCCGTCACCGTGTACGCCGACGGGCAGTTCTTGGGGGAAGGCTTGAGCGACCCGATTCAACCGAAGAGTCGCGCGTTCGTTCCGTTTTCGCTCGACAAGAAGGTGCTCGTCGAGACCAAGGACGGCACCCGCGAGGAGATCGACCGGGTCGTCACGGCCGAGCGCGGCGTGCTCACGACCGAGGCGCGCCGCTTTCGCACGACCGAGCTCTCGCTCGTCAATCGCGGCACGACGGCCGCCGTCGTCTACGTGCGCCACGCCGTCGCCGACGGCTACACGCTCGCGCTGCCGAAGGACGGCGTCGAAAAGTTCCGCGACGCCTACCTGATCCCGGTGAAAATCCCCGCGAACTCGGCCGCCACGCTGAAGATCGAGGAAGCGACGCCGATCCGGAAGACGGTCGACATCAGGAGCGAAGCGGGCGTCGCCGAGCTCGCCGTCTTCCTGCAAGCGTCCGCCGCGCGGCTCGACCCCGGCACGCTCGCCGCGCTCGAGCAGGTGGTCGAGCTGCACCGCCAGATGGCCGAGCTCGAAGAGAAGCGCCAGACGGCCGAGCTCCAGAGCGAGACCTACCGCGACCGCATCGACGAGCTCAACGCGCAGCTCGTCTCGCTCCGCCGCGTCGCGCAGGCCCAAGCGTTGAGCCACAATCTCGCGCAGAAGATGGACGACATCAGCCAGCGTCTGCAGAAGCTGACGCTCGCGATCGCCGACATCGACGGCAAGATCCTCGCCGAGCGCGTGACGCTCGAGGATCGTCTCGCGGAGCTCACGCTCGACAAATCGAAGCGACTCGCGTCGAAATAGATCGGGCGCTTCGTCGCGAAATGATTGGAGACTCGCTCCGCTCGCCCGCTGCGCCGCGCGAGTTCGGATTGTGGGTTCGAGCGAGATCGGACTAGCTTCATCCTGGATGACGTTCGGGCTCGATTCCGCGAGAGCGCCGCGACCCGACCGTCTTTGGGCGCTGCGCCTCGCGCACTGGGGCGGCCTGGCGCTCGCGCTCGCGGATTGCCGCACGCCGCCGCCCATCGCGCGCACGCCGGCCGACCCGCCCGCCGCGCGTGCGCTCGTGCCCGACGACGAACCCGAGCCGGGCTCGGCCGGGTCCGAATCGCAGCGCGACGCCGCTCGCGAGCCGGAGACACCCGCCGACTTTTCGGCCGAGGAGCGCGAGCTCGCCGCGCGTTACGCGCGGCGACGCTCGCAAGGCGTGTTGCGCGGTGAAGCGTCGTACTACGGCGGGAGCTTCGCGGGACGCAGGACGGCGAGCGGCGAGGTGTTCGAGCCCGGGCGCTTCACCGCCGCCCACCGCACGCTGCCCTTCGGCACCGTGCTCCGCGTCACGCGCACCGACACGCGCGCGGTCGTGTACGTGCGCGTCACCGATCGCGGACCTTACGGTAAAAACGGCCGCATTTTGGACCTTTCGACGGCCGCTGCCCGGCAGCTCGGCATGCTTTCGCGCGGCGTCGCGGACGTGCGCGCCGACATCGTCGAACACGGCGTCGCGCCCGCGAAGAAGCGCCACGGCCACGGTTCACGCTGAGCCATGTGGTCCGTCTCCGTCGCCCGGACGCGCGAAGCCTTCGACGAGACCAAGCTCCGTGCGCTCGTCGATCCCGCGCGCGGCGCGCCGGGCCTCGAGCTCGAGCGCGCCCTCGCGGTCACGCACGAGCGCTACGGCACGGATTTTAGCCACGCGCGCGCGCGCGCGGGCGTGGCACGCGGGCATCTCATCGACGTGATCCTCGAACAGCCGGGCGGCAGCGGCGACGGCGGCGAACAGGAGGCCGCGGAAACGTTCGTCGATCTCCTGCTCGGTGAGGCGCGCTTCGAGGATTGGATCGGTACGGTCGCGGTGGCGCCGGCTCCGCGGGGCGGGCCGCTCCGCGTCGTGCAGTCGCGTCCCGCGGACGGTCACTTCTTCGCGCTCAGCGAGCTCGCGGACGCGGTGAGCGCCGCCGTTCGCGGCATTCACGCGGGCCTGCCGCCCGAGCCGCTGTGGTCCGTCGGCGGCGAACAACGCTGGTACCTGTTCGAGCTCGACGCGGGCGAGCGCGACGACCAGAGCGTCGCCTCCGACATCGTGCTCGTCTCGACGTTCATGCCGGAGCTCTTGAAGTCGTTCCTCTCGGGGGCGCCCTTCGCCTCGACGCGTTTTTCACGCGCGGCCGAGCTCTTCGCCTACCTCAAGTACGAAAACCGCGAGCCCGACGCGCGGCGCGCGCTCGCCCGCCGCCGGGTGCTCGAAGACGCGCTCGACGCCGCGCTCGTGAGCGAGCGCTCGGGCCGCGTCATCGGCAGCGGCATGGGCATCACGCACTCGTACGTCAACTTCGCCCTCGACCGCGTCGCGCACGCCATCGACCTCGTGCGCGAGGTGCTCGCCAAGGTCGGCCTCGAGCGCGCCCCGAGCGTCATCGAATTCTGCGACACCCCGCTCTGCCAAGGCGTGTAACATGCCGGTTCCGCGGCCGCGCGATCCGATCGCCCGCGCCGCGCGTAAGTCTCGGAGGTCAGGATGTCCGATACGATTCGCATCACCGCGTCCTTGCGCATGGAGCGCCCCGCCGAAGTCGTGCGCCAGCAATACCGGGACATCGATCACCACATCCGCAACGACGTTCACCCGAGCATTCGCTACCAGTGGGAGCCGGCCGAGCCGGGCCAGCGCAAAATCAGGACCACCTTTCGCATCCTGGGCGTGCCGCAGTACGACGTGTCGCTGCTCGAAGACGCGCCGGACGGCTCGTTCGTCATCCGCTACCTCGAAGGCACGAACGCCGGCATGGTGCTCGTGCACCGCTTCGTGCCGCTCGGCCCCGACGCGACGAACGTCGAGCTCACGGCCGACGCGCCCGCCACGCTCGCGCGCAAGCTCCTCGGGCCGCTCTTCGTCGCCGGGGGCCGTCAGGTCATGAAGAAGGCGCTCGCCGAGGACAAGCGTGATCTCGAACAAGGCTTGTTTCACCCCGGCAAAGCGGCCGGTAACCTCGACGGTGCGCTCGGGTCGCTCTCGGGCCTACGCGGCCGTGACGCCGCCACGCAGCGCGCCGTGCTCGAAGCGGCGTGCCTCGTCGCCGTGGCGGACGGCTCGGTGGACGCGAGCGAACGCGACGCCATCGCGCGCCTCGCGGCGTTCATGGGCGGGGGCGACGAGGAGCACGCCTTCGTCGACGCACGGCTCGGCGAGCTCATCGCCGCGGCGTCGTCGGAGCGCATCGCCGCCGAAGCGACGCGTGCCGGGCGCGAGCTCGTGGCGGCCCGCGTCGGCCTCGAAGGCGTGAGCGCCGCCGTGATCGTCGCGCTCGTGAGCGAAGGCATGTCGCTCGGCGAGCTCGAGCTCTTGCGCCACCTCGCCGCCGCGGCCGACATTCCGGACGGCTCGCTCGCTCCGCTCGTCGAAGGCGCCGATCGCGTCCTCGGCGAGTGACGGCGCCACGCGGGCGAGTAGCGTCGTTCAGCGGGTGGTGCTCGCCGTGCGGGCGGCGACGACGACGGGGCGGAGCGCGCCGAGCTCGGGGACGTCGGCGACGCGGTCGAGCGCGTTTAGGACGATGTCGAGCGTGGGGCGCACGAACGGAAGAAAGCTCGCGTCCCCCCGCTTCTTCTCGATGAAGACGAAGCGGCCGGCGTCCTTGAGCTTGCGCTGCAGCGTGAGGAGATCGAATTCGCGGCCGAGGGCGCGGCGCTCGCTCGGGCCGAGGTGACGCGCCGTGGCGTAGTCGTCGAGCCGGGCTTCGACGAAGCCGCGGTCGAACGGCTGGTAGCTGTCGCAGAGCAGCGCGACGAGATCGTAGGCGCGCGGGCCGAGCAAGGCGTCCTGAAAGTCGATCCAGCCGAGCGCGTGCGGCGTCTCGCCCGCGCCGCGCTCGGGCCCCGGGGTGACCACGAGATTGCGGCTCTGATAATCCCGGTGGGTGAAGCCGCGCGGCAGCGCCGTGAGCTCGTTCAGCAAGTAATCGCGTGCCCGCTGGAACGGCGCGTGCGGCGCGGCGACGTCTCGCGCGGCGATCGCCCAATCCCAAAAATGGTCGAGCTCCGCGCCGAAGAGCGCTGCGTCGAACGCGCGCAGGCGCACCACCGAGTCGGCGGGCAAATCGGCGAGCGCAGGTTGCGCCCGCGCGAGGTCCGTCACCGCGAGCCGATACAGCGCTTCACGGTCGTCCGGAACGCGCTCGAGGTGGGTCGCGAGCGTTGCGCCGAGATCCTCGACGAGCAGGAGCTCGTCCGCGACGCTCGCCGCGAGCAGGGCCGGAACGCGCACGCCCGCGCGCTCGAGGAGCTCGCGCACTTCGAGGAACGGCCAGCCACGGCCGCGCTCGCGCGCGAACGCGACGTCGCCCGTGTCCGGCGGCACGAGCATGACGATGACGCGCCTGCCGAACGCTTCCGTCCGGTAAAAGCGGCGCGGGGACGCACCGCCGGGAATGAGCGCGAGCGGAAACGGTCCCGCGCGTCCCGTGATTCGCTCGAGCCACGCGTCGATGCGTTTCTGGTCCGGCGGTAGCTCGGCGCTCACGGGCATGCTCGACCGTCTTGTAGAGTAGTCGCATGGCTTTGGCCCAGCTCGGCGCCGGATGGGCGCCCTACGTCGAGCGCGTGCTGACCGAGCTCGCGGGGGACGCGTCGCCCCCGGGCGGCTTCGTTTCGCTTGCTTGCCGTTTGCTCGACCTCACCGTGGGCTGGAACGAAAAAATGGATCTGACGGCCGCGAAGAGCGCCGAGGAGCTCGTCGATCTGACGCTCGCGGACGCGGCGGCGCTCTTCGGTCACGCCGAGCTCGCGCCCGGAGCCGCGTGGCTCGACGTGGGGAGCGGCGCCGGCGCGCCCGGCGTGCCGCTCGCGCTCTTCGAGCCGGGACTGCGACTGACGCTCGTCGAACCGCTCCAGAAGCGCGTCGCGTTTCTCCGCACGCTCGTGGGGACGCTCGGCATCTCGGCGCAAATCGTGCGCGGTCGATCGGAAACTTTGGCGCCATGCTCGACCGAGCACGCCATTTCCCGGGCGACCCTCGCGCCGCCCGCGTGGCTCGCCGAAGGCGCGCGCCTCGCAACCCGCGAGGTTTGGCTGCTGCTCGCGCGCGAGGAGCCGCCGAGCTTGGCGGGTTGGGCCGTTCGGACGGACTTCGCGTGCGAATGGCCGCTCACGGGCCGCAAGCGGCGTTTGGTTGCGTTCCGCCCCCTCGGCCCGCGAGACGAACCGACGGTTAAGTAGACACGTCGCAAAAATCCCGTGAAGTTCGAAGATTGAAGGGGGTCGGAGAAGGACTCGCGACGGCCAGGGAACGGTCGAGTGGGGTGTGACGTACTACACTTTCGAGAGCTCATCGGGTCGCGGTAAGCCTGCTCGCGCAACCGTCCCGGCACCTCACTCAAGGAGATTTCGAAGATGCGTTACCGCTTGCCCTCGCTCGCTACCGCCCTGATGGCGCTGACCGTCGCGTTCGCCGCCGCCGCCGACGGCTACGATGTGGTTCCCAAGCCGAACCTCACCTTCACCGCGGTCGGTCCCGGCGGACTCAAGATCAATGGTACTTCGGAAGAGCTCACCACCATCGATCAGGGTGGCGCGGTGGTTTTCAAAGCCTCGTTGAAGGACATCAAGACGGGCATCGGCCTGCGCGACACGCACACGAAGCGTTACCTCGGCACCGATCAGTGGCCGGACGCGAGCCTCACGGTCGATAAGAGCGCGATCAAGGTTCCCGACGACGGGAAGAAATCTTCGGGAACGGTCCCCGGAAAATTTCGCCTGCACGGCGTGACACACGACGTGAAGGTGACCTACTCCGCGGAACGACACGGAAGTGAGTACGCCATCGAGGGCCACTTCAACGTGAACATCGAGGACCACAAGATCGAAAAGCCCTGCTATCTGGGCGTTTGCGTCGACACGAACGTCAAGGTCGACGCGAAGTTCAAACTGCACGCGAAGTAAGCTTCGTTTCCGCGAGATTCGTGGCTCAAGACGGAACCGAGCGGGCGCGAGCGTGCGTGCCGGAACGGCTCGTTGCGGGCGCTCGCGTTCGCGCGCGCGCCGGGCGGCGCGTCGTGAGGGGGCTCGCGTGGCGTTCGGTCTCGTGCGCCGATCGTGAATCGACTCTTCGAGACTCTCGTCTTCGCGCGAAGGCATTGACAGGAGGGGCCGCACCGACAAATAAAGGGGGCCTTCATGCGTAAAGACACGCACACTGTCCGGACGCGGGGAGTCTGGTGGCGCGTGCTCGCGGCGGCGTTGCCGCTCCTGAGCGTGCTCTTCGTCTCCAAGCCGGCTCACGCGTACTCGTGGATGATCCGACACGGCTACAGCGGTTGTCCGGTGTGCCACGCCGATCCGTCCGGCGGTGAGACGCTCACCGCATACGGTCGCGCGCAGAGCGATCTGCTCCTGCGCATGCGCTACGACGGCAAGAAGGCGGAAGAAGCGGAGCCGTCGCCCGCGTCGCGCTTCCTCTGGTTCATGGATCTGCCGACCTCGGTGTTGATGGGCGGCAGCATTCGCGTCGCCTCCGACTACGAGAACAAGCAGTTCAGCGTCTTCCCGATGCAGCTCGACGTGTACGGGCAGCTGCGCTTCGGGAGCTTCATCGCCGGCGGCAGCCTCGGCGTGATCAAGACGCCGCCCGGCTCGCTCTACGGCCGCACCTCGCAGATCACGACCAACCAGGGCGACCAGTACAACCTCATCTCGCGAACCTTCTACGTCGGCTACGATCTCTCGAACGAGTTCACGCTGCGCGTCGGGCGCCTGAACTTGCCGTTCGGCGTGCGCATCCCCGAACACACGATGTGGGTACGGCAAACGACGCGCACCGATCGCGAGTCGGGGCAGGAGTACGGCGTCGCCCTCGCCTACAACGCGGAGAGCTTACGCGGCGAGTTCATGCCCATTTTGGGCAACTATCAGATCAACCCCGACAAGTTTCGCGAGCGCGGCTACAGCGGATATCTCGAGCTCATGGCGGGGACGCGCGCCGCGATCGGCGTCTCGAGCTTCTACACGTACGCGAAGGAAGACCGCGTGACCCTCGAGACGAGCGTCGCGCGCGGGGCGCACGGGCCGTTCACGCGCATCGGCGTGACGGACGAATTCGCGATCCTGGGTGAAGCGGATTTGCTCACCGACTCGTCGCGCGCGCTCGGCTACGTCGGCTTCGTGCAGGGCGACTACGAGTTCGTTCAGGGTTTGCATGGCATGCTTACCGTCGAATGGCAGGACCAGGGTCAGCTGAAGAGCGAGAAGGTCGCGGCCATGCGCCCGCGCCCCGGCGACGGCAAGGGCGAGATGGGGCTCTGGGTGTCGGCGAACTGGTTCTTCTTGCCGCACATGGACGTGCGCATCGACGCGATTCAGCGCCCGAGCGACTTCTCGCTGTTCACGCAGCTCCACGCGTTTCTGTGAGGTCACGACGATGAGACGTTCCACACCCGTCAAGACGCGTGGTCTCGGTCGTTCGCTCGCCTGGGCGAGCGTCTTCGGCGCCCTCGTCTGGTCCGCGCCCGCCGGTGCGGAGCCGACGTTCCCGGCGGCGCTGCAGAAGGAATTCAAGAATCAGTGCGCCGTGCAGTGCACGCTGTGCCACACGTCGCCCGAAGGCGGCCTCGACAACCTGAAGCCGTCGCCCATCTCCACGGGTCCGGTGGCGCTCATCAGCCCGAATCGCGGCACGGGGGAGTTTTTCGCGAACCTGATCCGCATCGGGGCGAACGGCGGCTCACCGCACTACCCGGCGAGCGACGACGCGCTCATCGCGATGGTGAAGCTCCTCGAAACGACGCCGTGCGACAAGATGATGGGCACGCCGTGCGACTCGGACGGTGACGGCACCATCGACACGAAAGAGCTCGCCGAAGACGAGGACCCCGACGTGATCGACAAACCGGGCGACTATTGCCTCGGTCCGAAGTACGGCTGCGGCGCGCACATCGGCAATATTCCGCGTGAGTCGTCCGCGACCCGCGAGGCCGCCGCCGTGATCTCGCTGCTCGGCGTCGGGCTCGTGTTCTTGCGCCGCGCCCGCCGCCGCTGACGAGACGTCCCGGCAATTCCGGGCATGTCAGTCGTGAGTGGTCGGAGGGTCGGTGCGCGCGTTTCTATTGGGTGGCGGTCTCGCCGCCGCGCTCGGCGTTGCCTTACCCGCGAGCGCGCGGAAGACCTATCCGGGCGTCGTTCAGGATCAGCTCCGCGGCGGGTGCGCGCCGCAATGCACGCTCTGTCACACCCGTCCCGAGGGCGGCAGTGATTCGGACCCGTACCTGAAGCCGAGTGAGCTCACGCCGGGCTACGTGCCGCCGATGCTTCCCGGTAATCGGGGACAGGGGGCGTTCTTCGCGAACCTCGTCCACGTGAACGGTCATCGGGCGCCGCTCGCCGACTCCGAGCTCGCCAATGCGCTGCGGACGCTCGCGAGTGCGAACTGCAGCGCGACCGCCAGCGGTCCGTGCGACTCCGACGGCGACGGCGTGCCCGACACGGTCGAGCTCGGCATGGATCGCAACCCCGACGTACCGAACGACAAGGACGGCGATCTGTGCGTCGGTCCCAAATACGGCTGCGGCGCGCACATCGGCGCGCTGCCGAACGACGCGTCCTCCACGCGCGACGCGGCGCTCGTGTCGCTCCTCGGTTTCGGGCTCGTGCTGCTCCGCCGCGCGCGCCGTCGTTGAGCGCGCCCGGGCTCGGCCGTTCAGGCTCGACTCAGGGGAGCACGCACATGTGGTTCGAGCCGCAGTCGCCGCTCGCGCACTCACTGCCCGTCTTGCAACTCGCGGCGCTCGCACAGTCGACGGCCAGGCCGCCCTTCATGCCGCTCACTTTGAAATTCCCGTTGCCCACGCCCTGACCGATCGCAGAGCTCTTCGTGCGGTTGATCGTCACGTTGCCGAGCGCGCCGGAGAGGTCGTTCACCAGGTCGATGACCGCGGTCGCGGTCGGGTCGGGCATCGAGGGCGTCGTGCCGGCGCCGCCGTTGTTCTCCCCGCCCGCGCCGCCTGCGGAGGCGCCCGCCGCGCCGGCTTCGCCGCCGCCGATCATGGGGGGCGTTTCGAAGGTCGCCTTGACCAGCAGCGTTTTCTTCGCTCGTTCGCCGTTGATCGCGTCGGTGATGAGGCTCGCGTTCTCGAATTGGTCGGAGCCCGTGAGCTTGATCGCGACGTGACCGGCCGCGACCGTGCCGTCGAAGTCGAACTCGAAGACGACGACGGGGTTCACGCCGTCGCCGATGGAGAACGTGTCCTGATCGGAGAAGAAGGTGTTCGGCGCGAGCTTGATGCTGCCCGTAGCCTGTTCGCAAACGGGCGTGACCGGGGGCGCGCCCGCCCCGCCGCCTGTTCCGGGTTCGCCGGTTCCACCGCTGCCGCCGGTGCCGCTGCTGCCGCTCTCGCCGGCGTTGCCGCCGTTGCCCGCCGCGGGCTGACCCGCTTCGCCCATGCCCGCGCCACCGCCGGTCTCCGTCGTGCCGCCGGTTTCCATCCCGGCGGTGCCGCCGGTGCCGCCCGTCGCCGTCGTGCCGCCCGTACCCGGCGCGCCGGCTTCCGCGCCCGCGTCCGTCGGGATCTTCGTGCGATCGACGTCGGTGATGAGCGTGCAGCTGGCCGCGGTGAGAAAACCAACGAGCGAAGCGAGTGCGAGCGAAGGGTTGAGCGTACGCATGGTAGAATTCTCGGCCGACGCCCCCGAGGGGCAGAGCGGCCTATTCTTTCAAAGAGCCGCCCCGGAACGCAAGGGCGGCGGCCGCCAGCATGCAGATCCACCTGCTCGACGGAACCTACGAGCTTTTCCGCGCCTTCTACGCGGCTCCGAGCGCGCGTGGACGGGGTGGCGCCGAGGTAGGTGCGGCGCGGGTGCTCTTGCGCAGCCTGAGCGGCTGGTTCGCGGCGACGGGCGTCACGCACGCCGCCGTGGCGTTCGACACCGTCATCGAGTCTTTTCGTAATCGCCTGTTCGACGGGTACAAGACGGGCGACGGCATCGAGCCCGACCTTCTCGCGCAATTCCCGCTGGCGGAGCGCGTGACGCGCGCGCTCGGCGTCGTCACCTGGTCGATGGTCGAGTTCGAAGCGGACGACGCGCTCGCCACCTTCGCGCACCGGGCCGCCGCCGACGAACGCGTCGAACGCGTGAACATCGTGACCCCCGACAAGGATCTCGCTCAGTGCGTGCGGGGCACCCGCGTCGTCGGCTGCGACCGTCACCGCAAGATCGTGCTCGACGAAGAGGGCGTGAAGGCCAAATTCGGAGTGCCGCCGAGCGCCATCCCCGATTATCTCGCGCTCGTCGGGGACACCGCCGACGGCATCCCCGGCGTGCCCCGCTGGGGCGCAAAGTCGGCGGCGGCGCTGCTCGCCCGTTTCGGCGACCTCACGCGCATCCCGCCCGATCCGGCGGCTTGGGGCGTGAGCGTGCGCGGCGCCGACGCGCTCGCGGCGTCGCTCCGCGAGCACCTCGACGCGGCGCTCCTTTATCGCGAGCTTGCGACGCTGCGCTGCGACGTGCCCCTCGCCGAAACGATCGACGAGCTCGAGCTCCGGGGCGCCGATCGGCCGCTGCTCGAAGCGCTCGCGGAGGAGCTCGGCGACCCCGCAATTCTCGACCGGGCTCGTTATCGCGCCTAAAGTCTCGGCCATGCGCCTGCCGCCCGGTGCCTTCGTGACGTGGCTCTTTGCTCTCGCGTGGTCCGGCGACGCGCTCGCGCAGTTCGCGCCCGCGACGCCGAGCGCCGCGCCGAGCCCGGGCGCGCCCGCACCGAGCCCGGCGCCGGCGCCTGCGTCGACGCTTTCCGCGGGGGGGCTCGCGCCGCCGCCGGCGATCGAAACGGCCCCCGCGCCGGGCGCGCAACCCGGCACGGCGACGCGCGCGTCCACCGAAGCCGAGCTGAAGCGCGCCGACCAAGAAGACTCGGGTCGCGGGCTCCAATACGTTTGGTTGAACGCCGACGTCGGCGTCACCTACGTGGCGCTGGGCTCGAAGCTCTTCGAGCCCGGCTACATGAAGCCCGACCAGACGGGGCTCGTCACCGGCGCGGGCGTCGGCGCCCGGCTCTTGTTCGTGACGCTCGGCGCGCGTTTTCGTTACGCGCCGATGCCTCGCTATAATCTCTGGTCGCTCGGTTTCGAGGCCGGCATTCACGCGCCGTTCGGCGCGCTCGAACCGTACGCCACGCTCGGCGCGGGCTACGTTTCGCTCGGCACGTTCAGGGGCGGTCGCGCCGAAGTCGATTCCGTCGCCGGCTTCGACGGCCGTCTCGCCTCGGGTCTCGATTACTTTCTCACGCCGCTCTTCTCGGTCGGAGTCAACCTGAGCGGCGACCTCTTCGTGCTCCATCGCTCGCTCAAGAGCTGCTCGACTCTCGTCAGTCCCGACACGCCGCCCGGCCCCGGTTGCGAAGACGCGGACGGCACGGCCGGCGCGTTCTCCGCGACGGCCGTCGCCGGCCTGCATTTCTGAGATGCGTTTCGCTCTCGCCGCACTGCCGCTCGTGCTCGCGCTGCTGCTCTTCCAGCGGGTGCGCGGGCGGGAGCGGCTCTCGCGGCGCCTGGCGGGTTGGGTCGCGCTGTTCGGCGCGCTCGTCGGTGTCGCCTCCGTGTACGCCGAACGCCTGGTCCTCGGCTGGACGGACCTGTCCTTCGAGGTGCGGACCTCGGGCGAGAGCGGCGCATTGCTCGCGACATTTTTGCTGGCCGCGCCGCTCGAAGAGAGCCTCAAGGTGCTCGTCGTCTGGCCGCTCTACCGGCGGCGCCGCATCGGCAGCGGCCGCATCGGTCTCGTTTACGCCGCCTGCGCGGCCGCCGGTTTCGCCGCGGTCGAGACGGCGCTCACTCCGGTCGCCGCGAGCGACGGCATCGGGCTCTTGCGCTCGATCTTGTCGGCGCCCGCGCACCTCTTTTTCGCGGGGGTTTGGGGCTACGCGCTCGGCGCGGCGCGGCGACACGATCGTTGGTTTCGCGTCGCGTGGTTCGTCTCGATGCTGCTCCACGGGCTCTACGATCACATCGTCTGGGGGCGAGGTCCGGGCTTGCTCGTGAACGTCATCCCGATGTTGCTCTTCATGCTCGGCGCGACGGTGATGGCGCTCCGCGGCGACGAGCCGGTCAAGGCCGCGCCGCTCGCGCTGATCGAACCGCCCACGATCGAGGCGGTGCGCGCCCGTCTCGCGCACCCCGAGCGCCCGGTCATGCTGCGCTGGATCATCGCCGGAGCGTTCGTGACGCTCGGTCTCATCGTCGCGTTCGTCGCCGCCGCGGTCGTGCTCGGCAACCGCTTCGACATCGACTTCGCGCTCGCCGACGAGGCGGACGTGCGTTCGTCGGGGCCGCTCATCCTGCTCGGCGCGGCGGTGCTCGCCGCGTTTCCGATCTCGGGCTACCTCGTCGCGCGCGCGAGCTCCGCGCACGGCTTGCTCGAACCCGCGGCCGCGGCCGTGCTCACGGTCGGGCTGCTCGTGTTCATGCTGTGGCTCGCGGCGCCCATCGGGGTGCTCTTCGCGCTCGCGGTCGCCCCCATCGCGCTCGGCCTCGCGTGCGGCGGCGCGTGGATCGGCGTCGAGCGGTAGACGGCGCTCAGCGCACTTCGACCGGGGCGCAGCCGTCGGAGTTCTGGCGGTATTCCGGCGGGAACAGGATCTCGCCGATCGGCTCCGCGCCGCTCGGCAAGACGTTCGTCGTCGCGATCGTCCCGCTGCAGCCGGGGCTGTTCAGGTACGGCGCGCAACCGTGCGGCGTCGGCACGCACCCGTTCATCAGGGTGGCGACGCAGTCGCTCAGCGTGTCGACGGCGGCGCCGCAGCTCGAGAGCGCGAGATTGGCGACGCAATCTGCCGTCGAAATGACCGGCACCGACGCGTCGCATTCCTGCCGGTCGTCGAGGTAGCACGGCGGATCCTTCACGTACCCGTTCGCGTCGATCTCGTCGATGGGCTCCGGATAGCCGGCTCCGCGCACCGTGTCCAAATACCAGCCGCACCAGGCATGCCGCGCGCCGTCGTCGAGCTCGTTGACGGGTGTCGTCGGGTCGACGCCCGCGGGTCGACTCTCGTCCAGATTGGGTGGATTGCACGCCCACTCGCCTCCCGGCATGCAGCTACACCACGTGAGCGCGGGATAGTGACACGTTTGTCCGATCATCCCGAAGCAGTTCGAAAGCTCTTCCGGCAGCGACGCCGGGCACGGGGGGCCGTCGTCGTTCTCGTAGCAATCCCACTTCGGCGTTCCGTCTTGGGCGAGCCAGCACGCGCATTCCGTGTAGATCTGGGCGCCGGTCTCCGTCGGATCGTCGTAGCGGTACGAACAGGTCGTTCCTTCCGGGCCGCACGCGCCCCCGCTGTCCGGAGGATCGCTCGGACAGTCGTTCGTATTGACGGTCGAGCTGGCGGGCGTGTCGGCGTCCGCCTTCGGTTCGTCTTCCACCACGAGTCCTCCGCTGCAGGCCGCGATCGAGCCGAGAGCCCAGAGCGTCGCGAGCGGTACGAGTTTCGAGCGTTTCATTCGGTTTTTTCCGCGGGGGTTGGGGATGGAGCCGTTGATGCCGCCGGCTTCGGGACGCCGACGAAAGCGCGCGCGCGATCGACGAGCGGACTGCCGGGATTGTTCGCGACGAAGCGGCTCGCGAGCGCCGACGCTTCCGCGCCGCGGCCGGCTCGTGTCAGCGCGTCGAGGCGCAGCACGAGCGCTTCGTCGCCGAGACTGCCGCCGCGCGTCGAGCGCGCGTAACGGTCGAGCAAGGCGAGGGCGCGCTTCGGATCGCCCGCGCCGAGCGCCGTGCGAACGGCTTGGAGCTGCGCGATTTCGTCGCCGAGCGTCGGCGCGGGCGCCGGAGCCGCCGCCTTTTCGACGTGAGCGGCGCTCGGTTCCGCGCTCGACGCTGGCGGACTCACTCGTGCCGCCGCGCTCGCCGCGCGCGGCAAGTCGGGCGACGGATTCGCGCGCGTGAGTCGCACCGGCACCGGTTCGGGACCGACGCTCACCGGCCCGCGCCGCACGGCGCTCAAGCCGGCCGTCAGCGCCACGCCCGCCGCCACCGCGAGGGCCGCGACGACCACCCCGTTTCGGCGTCGCCCGCCCGCCCGCCCGCTCCCGAGGGCTCGCTCGAACGCGCGTTCTCGTGCGCCGGCGCTCGGTCGTTCGCGCTTGGCCGCTGCGTAGAGCGCGCGGAGGGCCGCGTCGTCGTCCTTCTCGGACGTCACGCGTCGCTCGCCTCCCGGCCTTTTTCGGTCGCTTCGGCCGCGAGCTCCCGCAAGCGTTCGCGCGCGCGGCGCAGGCGCGACGCCGCCGTTCCGAGCGGTAACCCTTCGAGCGTCGCGATTTCCGGGACGCTCAGCTCCTCGAGCTCGGCGAGCACGACCACGCGCCGGAGCTCGAGCGGGAGCTCCGCGAGCAGCGCGTCCAATCGCGTCCGCGCGCGTTCGTCGTCGAGGAGCTCGTCGGGGCCGCGCGCCGAGGCAGCGAGCTCGGCGAGCTCGGTCCCCGGTTGCTCGCGGCGCCGGCGCGCGCCGCGCCGTGCGTTGGCGAGCACGCGCAGCGCCGTGCCGTAGAGGAACGTTCGCTCGCGTCCGCTTTCGATGCTCGTGATGCGTCGGGCTGCCACGATGAAGACCTCTTGCGTCGCGTCGTCCGCGTCGGACACCGAGAGCCCGAGCCGGCGCACGAGCCGCCAGATGAAATCGAAATGCTCCTCGACCAGGCGCCGGATCGCTCTGTCGTTGGCGCTCTGCAAAGGACTCTCGCCGGCGTCATGTCCGGACATGCGCCGGTCGATCACCGGAGCCGCAGGGCGATGCCCACCGCGACGGAAAGTCCAATGACTTCCGGGCGATGAATCGGCGCGCTCACGCCCGCCTCGCGCAGCTGGTAGCGCGTGAGCGGAAACGCTGCGCCGGCCGCCGTTTCCAGCGCGAGTGTGTCGGTGGCGTGCCAGACGCCGCGCGCCAAGCCGCTCGCGGCCACCCACACCGCCGAGCTCGACACGCCGCTGCTCCCCACGCCGCGCGCGTGTTCCGCGCCGAGATCCAGCGCGAGGCAAGGGCTCACCTCGAGCGTCGGACCGAAGAGCGCGAGCGGACACGCCTCCAGCCGGCCGCCGAACCGCTCGAGCTCGACCGCCGGATCGGCATTCGCCGTGCGCCGAGTGACGAAAACCCCGAGGCGAACGCTCGAGGCGCGCCACGGCACGTCCGAACGAAGCTCGACGAACAACCGATCGCCGAGCAAGAGATCCGGAAGCGAACCCTTTTCGCCCGTGAAGTCGTTGCCGATGAACCAACGCGGCGCTTGTTCCTGCGCAGGTTTCGGCGCCGGCGGCAGCGGGCTCGGCCGGACCTGTGTCGTGATCGCGCGGTCGGGGGGCGGCTGTGGTGAAGGCGCGCTTTTCCCTGGGGAAGCTTGCACGGTCGCGGGTGGTTTCGCGACGGGAGGCACGCGCGCTTCGGGCGGCTCCGCGGCCTCCGGCGGGCTCGGTGGCGGCGTCGCGGTTGCGCCCGGCTCGAGCGCGAGCGTCAACGTCAGCGCGATCGCGTCGGCGACCTCGTCACAGCTCTTCGCCTCGACCTCGCGCACCGCGGCGCGTCCCTCGGCCGTTTGCCGTTCCAGGCGGCCGAAGGCACGCTCGTTTTGCATCCCGAGCGTCACGACGAAATCGATGCGATCGGCCACGCCGGCGAGCTTCGCGCCCTCCGCGGCGCCGTGCAGCCTGCCGATGAACGCGGCGCCGTCGGGGCAGCCGTCCGCGCTCCGGTACCACACGGAAGGCGCCTCGTGCTCGCGCGCCTCGGCCGTCGAAGCCCACAGTACTCCGGCGACGACGCAAGCAAGCGCGAAGCGACCCGACACGACCCGCCGCTTCTCTACCCCTCTTCGGTCGCGTTCCGCAACCCTCGCGCCGCGTGGCGGCATGACGCGGAGCTATTCGGTGGGCATCGGTTCGGCCGGCACGAAGGGTAGCGGCGCGTGGTTCGGCCGGTAGTCGTCCGCCAGCATGCGCGCGAGATCGAACGCGACGAAGCGCCCGAGTAGATGCGGCGCCTCGCTCACCCAGAGGGTTTTGGTTCGGGTGTCGAACACGACGCCATGCGTCGCGATGAGCGCGTCGATGGCGCGCCGATCGCCGAGCGGCAGCGGGGCGTCGCCCGGGCCGCGCCGATCGCGCAGCATCGCCACGGCGGCGCGCGCGTCGACGGGCTCCGGAGCGCGTGCCACGAGCTCGTCGGCCCGGGCTCGGCGTGCGAGCGTCGTGCTTTCGCGCAGGACGCGCTGATTTTTGGGGTCGTCGCGCCACGGCCCTTCGAGGTGGTTCGTCACGGCCGCGCGCTCGGGGAGCGCGCGCACGCTCGGCGGCGCACCCGGCACGCGCTCGATCGCGGCGACGTTGCCGTCGGCGTCCGCGGCGATCACGATGTGGCTCACGAGCGGCGTGCGCTCGCCGAGGAGCCGCACGGCGTCCGCGACCGTGCGGCCCTCGGACAACACGCGCCGGAGCGCGTGCACCACCGGCTCGCCGACGGTCAACGTGTCGCCGGCCCGCGCGCCGTGCACCACCACGGCGAGCCCTTCGCGGTTCATCCCGCTCACCACGCCGACGAGGCCGGGCCAGGCGACGGACGCGAACGGGATCTTGCCGTCCTCGTGAACGAGGAACACGGCCTTGTGCCGATCGAACTCCGGGCCCGCCTCCATGTCGAACGCGCGGGCGAGGAGCGCGCCGCCCTCGGGCTCGGCGGCGCCGTGGAACGCGACCGTCGTGCAGCCGACGAGCGGCGAGTGCTCGAACGAAAGCGAGATGTCGTAGAGCGCGTTCAGGTACAAGAAGCGCTGATACGTGGGCAACACGGTCGCGTACGGATCCGGCGCGAACGCGAGCGCGCCCGCCGCGATTTCGCGGCGCCGGTCCTCGCTGAAGCCGCGATCGACGTCGCGATAGCGAAGCTTCGCCAGGTCGACGAGCAGGGTGCGCGCGAGCACGCTCGGCACGGCTTCGTCGAAGCGCCGGAGGAGCGCGCCTTCGTTCTCGAGCATGGCGTCGCGCAAGAGTCGCGAATGCGCCGAGCCGATGCTCACGGGGTCGCCGAAGAGCCCGACTTCGAGGAGCGCGCCGCGTTCGAGCACGTAGGAGCGCCCGAGCGAGCGAAAGCCGGGCGCGACGGCGAGCGGGACCTCGGCCGCGTGCACGTCGGGCCGTGCGGGCCGCGCGGCGACGCCGATCGCGACGTGCGCGAGCACAAGACCGACGAGCGCCGCGGCCAACGCCACGACGACGCGACGGCGCGCGCCGCGCCGCGGCACGAGCAGCGTCGATTCGAGCACGCGGTACACGATGCGCGCCGGGTCGCGCACCGCGTCGAAATGCGAGACGCGCTCCGAGGGCGGCGGGTAGATCACGCGCACCGGCACCTCGACGATCTCGAAACCGCGCCGAGCCGCGCGCAGCACCGTCTCGGCCTCGAATGCGTAACCCGGCGAACGCGCGCCGAGCGACGACACTTCGGGCAGCGGGTAGCGGCGCAAGCCGCACTGGGTGTCGGCGAGCTTGCGTCCGCCGAACCACGACAAGAACCGATTCGAAAAGCCGTTCGAGAAGCGGTTCGCCTTCGGCGCGCCGTCGCGAGCCAGATTGCGCACGCCGAGGACGAGCGCGCTCCGCGCCGCCGGGTGCCGCGCGAGCCGCGCCGCTTCTTCCGGCGGGTGCTGCCCGTCGGCGTCCACCGTGACCGCGCTGTCCGCGCCGAGCTCGAGCGCGCGCGCGAAGCCGCTCCGGAGCGCCGCGCCCTTGCCCCGATTGACGTCGTGCGCGACGACGAGGGCGCCCGCCGCTTCGGCCTCGGCTCGAGTGCGGTCGGTCGAACCGTCGTCGACCACGATCACGCGCGCTTCGTCGCCGAGCTCCGCGCGAAGGCCCCGCACCACCCGAGCCACGCTGCGCTCGGCCTGGTAGGCGGGCACGATCACGAGCACGGGCATCGCGAAAACGCTACCATGCCGGCCCCGTGAGTCCGCTCGATCCAAAGCTCTTCACCGAAGTCGCCGCGCGCGCGAAACAACAGCTTCGCACGCGGATGAAAGCCTTGCGCTCCGCCCATCCGGAAGCCGCGCTCGCCGAACGGAGCGCGCGCGTGGTCGAGCGCGTGGCGAATTTGCCCGATTTCGCGGCCGCGCGCGGCGTCGCGCTGTTTTGGCCGATGCTCGACCAAAAAGAGGTCGACGTGCGTGCCCTCGACGCGCTCGCCCGGTCGGACGGCAAGCGCGTTTATTATCCCGGGTTCGCGGAGGCCCCCGGCGGCGCCCTCGGCAGCGAGTTTCGGCTCACCTCGTCGCCGGACGAGCTCGCCGTGCGTGCGCATCGCTTTCTCGAGCCGCCGCCGGACGCGGCGGTCGCGCGCCGGGGCGACGTCGAGCTCGTCGTGGTGCCGGCGCTCGCGGCGGCGCTGTCCGGCCACCGTCTCGGTTTCGGCATCGGCTTCTACGATTCACTCTTGCCCGACCATTGCCCGCCCGCGCGCGCCGTGGTCGTGCTGTTCGACTTCCAGCTCCTCGCCGAGCTGCCCGTCATGCCGCACGACGTCGCGTGCGACTTCGTCGTCACGGACGCAAAAACCTCGGCTCAGCCGGTGCCGCCCGTACCGCTGGTCGAGCCGCCGGCAAGATAGAAGCTCGCAATGTTGCCGTCGGTGCCGGTCGCGAGGCCGCCGGCGAGCACGGCAACGTCGAAGTCGCCGGCCGTGACCTTCCCCTGCGACACGCTCAAGACCAGGAAGTTCGTGCCGGGGGCGAGCCGTTCGAGCACCGCGGACGGGATGGTCAGCGCGCCGAGCGTCGAATCGACGGTGCAGATCAGGCTCGCGTCCGGCGCACCGCCGCCGCCGTCGGTTTGAACCCGCGTTTCTACGCCTGCCACGCCGCCGTCCCAGGCGAGCGAGAGGTCGGACGCCGGGTCCACGATCGTCGGGACCACCTTCACCACGGTGGGTGCGGGCGCCGGCAAAGTCGTGGTGAATGCCGGGACGACGTTGCCCGCCGCCGTGAACACCACCGAGCCCGCGCCCGTGAACGCGGGACCTTGCCGGGTCGCGAACGAGTAGCTGCCGCTCGTGGCCGGAGTGAGCGTCACGTCGAGCCCGGTCGTCGCGCTCGCAATCGTGATCGGGCCCGCGTCGGGCGCCGTCGTCGTCGTGCTCGACGCGCTCGACGCGCTCGTGTCGGAACAGGTCGTCACCTCGCAGGGGCCAATCGTGTCCGTCGTGCAGCGCCCGTCCGACGGGCCGCCGCTCGAGAACGACGCGTTCGCCTCGATCAGGTGTTCGTTCGCGGTGAAGAGCGAGACGACGTACACCTGCCCGCTCGAACGCGAGCTCGTCGCGCCGCTCGCGCCACCTTGGGCACCGCCGCCCGCGCCGCTGCTGCTGCCCCCTTGCCCTGCGCTAGTGCCGGAACTCCCGTCCGACTCCGAACGCGACGAGCCGCCGCACGCGACGACCAACCCAATCACCACCCCGCACGCAGACATGACGCTTCGACTCAACGCGCACCACCCTTCCTCACGGGGAAGTGTAGCTCGAAAAGCAGCGTCGTTTTCGCGGCCCGGGCGCAGGGCTATTTACGCTTGCGCTTGCGCTGGCATTCGGCGCACACGCCGTAAAGCTCGTGCTTGTGCGCGCGGATCTCGAAGCCGTGGCGAGCCGCGATGCGCTCCTGCAGCGCTTCGACGGCGGGCTCCTCGAACTCCGTGATGCTGTTGCACTCCACGCAAATCAGGTGGTCGTGGTGCGCTTCGGAGTCGGCGAGCTCGTAACGGGTGTGTCCGTCGCCGAAATGGTGCTCTTGCGCGACGCCGCTCTCGGTGAGGAGCTTCAGCGTGCGGTACACGGTGGCGTAGCCGACGCGCGGATCGGTCGCGCGCACCTGCTCGAGCAGGCCGTCGATGGTGACGTGATCGCGCGCGGTGAAGAGCGCGTCGATGATGAGCCGGCGCTGTTCCGTCGAGCGCAAGCCGCGCCGCAACATGAAGGCGTTCAGGTCGGTGCGCAGCCGATCCAGGTCGGGGGCATGGGGAGCCCGACCGCTCGCAGGCCTCGTGACACCGCTCTTCACACTTCGTTCATCCTACCCGAAAGCCGATCAGTCAAGCCCGGAGGCTCGACCGAGCGCTAGGTCGGCGAATCCGCGCGTCCGAGCGCGAGCAGCGGGCCGAGGGAGCCGAGCGCCGGCACCCAGAGCGCCGGCAACATGCCGAGCGCGGCGAGCGCCGCGAGCGCGAACGCGGGCAAGCCGGCGAGCGCCAAATCGATGCGGGCGCGCCGCAAGCAGTCGCGCGCCGCGTGGAGCGCGAAGGCCGCGTCGCGCACGTCGTCCGTCGCGAGCTGAATCCCCCAATCGGCCGAGGTCGAACCGGCCGAGCGAAGCGCCACCGCGACGTCCGCCGCGGCGAGAGCGGCGTCGTCCGTCGGGCTCTGACCGATGACGGCCACCGTCGCGCCGCCGCCGACGAGCCGGCGGATTTCGTCGCCGCGCTCGGAAGGCGCCACTTCGGGACGCACGTGGTCGATGGCGAGCGCGCGGCCGAGCGCTTCGCACGTCTCGCGGGCGTCACCGGAAAGGAGCGCCGGCTCGAGCCCCGCGTCGAGCAGGTGTTGCACCGCCGCGCGCGCGCCCGGGCGCATGCCGTCTTGCAAGCCGACGAGCCCGACGAGCCGCCCGGCGAGCGCCACGAGCAGCACGTTTTGTCCCATCGACTCGAGCTCCTGAATGCGCCGCTCGGCGATGCCCACGCTCACGTGCTCGTGGAGCAGGAGCGCGCGGGTGCCGACCGCGAGCGCCTGGCCGTTCGAAGCGATGGCCGTCACGCCGAGCCCCGGCTCGACGCGCGGGTTTCGCACCGCGTCGGGTCGCACCCCGCGCGTGCGCGCCGTGCGCATGACGGCGCTCGCCACGGGATGGTGCTCGCCGCTTTCCGCGCCGGCGACCAGCGCCAGCACGTCGGGCGGCGCGTGCGTCCCGAACGCGTCGAGGCTCGCCACCTCGGGCTCCCCGAGGAGCAGCGTGCCGCGCGCGCAAAACACGCCGAGCGTCACGTGGCCGGCCTTGTCGAGCGCCTCGGCCGTGCGAAACACGATGCCGCGATAGAGCGCCGCCATCACCGTGCGCCCGACGCGGAGCGCGCCCACTTGCGCCGTGACGGCGTGCGCCGCGGCCGCCTGCACCGCGACGGCGACCAGCAAAATCTCGACGCCGTCGAGACCCGCGGCGAACGCCGTGAGCGCCGCGATCCCCGTCACGAGCAGCGAGCCGCGCTCGGCGTACAGCCTGCCGAAACGCGCGACCGGCGCGAGCAAATCGGCACGGCGCCGCGGATCGTGCGTGAGGCGCAAGAACGCGCGGTCGTCCCCCGACCAGCCGACGATGGCGCGCAGGCGGCCGCTCGCGACGCGACCGCCGGCGAGCAGCGTGTCGCCCTCGCGCACGTCGTGGGCCGCCTTCGCGTCGAGCCAGGGAAATACGGAGCCTTCGCCCGCCGTCACCGTCGCGTCCGCCGGGATCACGTCGCCCGTCTCGACCAGGATCTCCTCGCCGGGACGCAGATCGACGGCGAGCGCATCGACCGTGCCGTCGTCGACCACGCGCCGGCCGACGCCGGTCATCGCGCCGAGCAGCCGCTCGCGCGCGGCTTCGAGCGGGCGCCGAGCACGGCGCAGCAGCGCGACCGAGATCGCCGAAAGGCAAACGATGAGGCTCGTGAGGAGCGCGGCGTCGCTCGTGCGCGCGTCGCCGGCGACGAGCGTGCCCCAGGCGATGCCCGCGGACGCGATCGGGGCGGCCGAGAGCACGGCGGGGTGAAGCTCGGACGCGTCGCGCGGCGTCGTCGCTCGCTCCGTCACGAGCGCGGCGCAGGCGACCGCGGCCAAAACGACGCGCGCGGCGAGCACCGCGCGCGAGCCGCCCGCGAGCAGGAGGCCGGTCGAGAGCACGCCGCCGAGCCCGGCGAGCATCAGCAAGAGCCCGCTCGCGCCCGTGCCGCGCGCATCGGCCGCCGCCGCGACGACGGCCGGCGGCGGCGGCGCCGAGCTCGTGCGCGGTCGCGGCAAGCGTTCGAGCTCTTCACCGACGGACGGGACCCGCGCCACGTCCGCCACGGCGCGCGCCGCTTCTTGCAGCGGGGCGGGCGGCGGCGTCTTCGCTTCCGGGGCGGGCGGCGACGGCAGCGGCGTCGTGAGGCGCTTCGGCACCGGCAGCGGCGTCGCGAGCACGTCGTTGTCGTAGCGACTACGGCACTCGACACTGCAAAAATAGCGGAACCTGTCGCGGATGAACGCGACGCGCTCCGCGCGCAAAGGGTCCACCGGCCTGCCGCACGAAGAGCACGGACGCGACGCCTCTCCGAAAGCGGCGGGCGCCGGCGTCATTATACGGTGAGCTCTCCGAGCGTCGCGTCGAGGATGCCGAGCGCTTCGGCGATCTGCTCCTGCGTCACCACGAGCGGCGGCGAGAACCGGAGCGCGCGCGCCCCCGCGACGCTCGAGAGGAGCCCGCGCTCCTGCAGCGTGCCGAGGACCGTCCGCGGCTCGATGCCCTCGACGAGCACGGCGGCCTGCAGCAAGCCCGAACCGCGCGCGCCCTCCAGTTTTTTCGGGTGACGCACGACGAGCTTCTCGAGGCCGCTCGCGAGCACGCCGCCGAGCTCGCGCGTGCGGCTGAGCAGGTTCTCGCTCTCGAGCGTTTCGAGCACGGTGAGCGCGGCGCGCGACGCGAGCGGATTGCCGCCGAAGGTCGAGCCGTGCGCGCCGGGCGGCAGCGCTTCCGTCAGCGCCTCGGTGCAGAGCAGCGCGCCGATCGGCACGCCGCCCGCGAGCCCCTTCGCGAGCACGACGAGGTCGGGACGCACGCCGGCTTGCTCGCACGCGAGGAACGTCCCCGTGCGTCCGACGCCCGTTTGAATTTCGTCCGCGATGAGGAGCGTCCCCGTCTGTTCCGTGAGCGCGCGGAGTTCGCGGATGAATCCGGGCGGCGGAGGCACGACGCCCCCTTCGCCTTGCACCGGCTCGAAGATCACCGCCGCGACTTCGGGACCGAGCGCGCGCCGCGTCGCCTCGAGGTCGCCGTACGGCACGTGGAGCGCACCCGGCAGCGGACCGAAACCTTGCTTGTATTTCTCTTGGCCGGTCGCGGCGAGCGCGCCCAGCGTGCGGCCGTGAAAAGAATTGGTGTAGGCGAGAACCTTCAACCGTTCGGGCTGGCCGAGCGTGTGAAAATGGCGGCGTGAGAGCTTCAGCGCGGCTTCAACCGCCTCCGTCCCGGAATTGCAGAAGAACGCGCGCGCCATACCCGTGAGGGTGCAGAGCTTCTGCGCGAGCCGGACGTTGGGCTCGTTGTAGTAGTAGTTCGACACCTGAATGACGCGCGCCGCCTGATCGGCGATGGCGGCGACGAGCTTCGGGTGCGCGTGACCGAGCGAGCTCACCGCGATGCCGCCGAGCATGTCGACGTAACGCTTGCCGTCCGCGTCCCACAGGAGCGCACCCTCACCGCGCACGATCGCGAGCGGAGCCTGCCGATAGTTCGGGTAGAGATAGCGGCGACCGAGCTCGGCGAGCTCACTCTGGGTGCTCATTGCGGCGTCCATATAGCACTCTGGACCAATGTGGGAGCTAGTCGGACCCTGGACAGCTGCCAAAAATATTCTGGGTCACGCGCGCCTTTGAGCCGAAGAGCGCTGGTCGCGCCACGACGGCAAGGGTATTCTGAAGAGCGCTCGTGCCTCGAGGTCGCGAGCACGGAGGCCGCATGAACGTTCCCCCCGCCAGCCGTCTTGCACTCGTTCTCTCCCTGTCGCTCTTCGCCGTCGCCTGCGGCGGTGACGACGACTCGTCGAACGGGCTCGGCAAAGGCGCCGAGAAAAGCGGCTCGGGCGGGAGTGGCGGCTCGAGCACCGTGATCGTCACGGGCGGCTCGACCGGCTCGGGCGCGACCAACGGCTCCGGCGGCGGCGGCAACGCCACGGCGAGCGGCGGCACCGGCCCGTACATGCTCCCCGCCGGCTTCACCAAAGCCGACGACGGCGGCGGGTGGAAGCTCGGCGATCCCGTCGTCGAAGGTCAGCCGCCGCCCGACACGTCCACGTCGGGCATGGGTTGCGGCCAGCAAATCCTCGGCATCGTGCGCGACTTTCGTCGCTTCGACGAGACGAACGGCCATCCCGACTTTCAACACTACCAGGGCCAGGGTCAACCCGGCGCCGTGCAGACGGCGCTCGGCAGCGATCAAAAGCCCGTCTTCAATCCCGCCGCGCTGAACCAGACGCCGTGCACCGCCGACGACACCGGCAAGGCGCACTCCTGCTTCACGAGCGCCGACGACTACACCGAGTGGTACAACGACGACGCGAACGTCAACGACCCCTACTACATCTTCTTCTCGCTCCAGCCGAACGGCGGCACGGCAAGCTTTCACTCGAGCGCGTTTTTCCCGCTCGATCACGAAGGCTTCGACACGAACATGCCGGACAAGGACGGTCACAACTTCTCGTTCACGACCGAGGTTCACACGACCTTCCTCTACTCCGGCGGGGAAACGTTCACCTTCGAGGGTGACGACGACGTCTGGGTCTTCATCAACGGCCAGCTCGCCATCGATCTCGGCGGCCTCCACTCCGAGCAACACAAGTCCATCGACCTCGATCAGAGCGCGAAGACGCTCGGCATCACCACGGGTCAGGTCTACCCGCTCGATCTCTTCCACGCCGAGCGCCACACCGACCAATCGAACTTCAAGATCACCTCGACGCTCTACTTCGTCGACTGCGGCGTCATCGTCCCGTCCGGCCAAGTGAAGTAGGTTCGGGTTCACCGGGCCGCGCCGCGCGTCGCGTGCTGCCGGCGCCCGGTCGTTCGGCTCGCGCTCCGCGCGAGCCGTGACACCGCGTGCGGCGCGTTCACACGCCGTCACGCCGCGTGCGGCGCCGTCCGGACCGTCACTCCGCCGACGCGCGCAGCGCGCCGAGCACCCGCGCGAGCTCGGCGAAGCCCTGGCCGCGCGGCGCCTGCGTGAGGTAGCGCGGCGCGAGCGTCGGGCGGCCGCGCAGGTTCGCGACGCCGACCGTCACGCTGAACGCGCCGAAGCACGCCGCGTCGTTCTCGCTGTCGCCCACGAACGCGTAGCGCGTGAGCGCCGCGCTCGGATCGGTGCCGTGCAGCGTGCGGAGCAAGCGCACGACGCCGGACGCCTTGTCGACCGCGTCGAAGCCCACGTGCAAATGCACGCTCGAGACGTGCACGGTCGCGCCGCGCGCCTGCGCGAACGCCGTCACTTCGGCCACGCGCTCGCGCGCCACCCGCCGGTGCTCGCCGACGTCGAACGTGAAGTCCGAGAGGCGCTCGGTCGCGTCGTCGGCCGGCTCGAGCTCGGTGAAGCGCGCTCGCACCTCCGCGACGAGCGTCCGAAGGCGCGCGCTCCGGGCCGCGCGCTCCGCGGGCGCGAGCACTTCGAGCACGCGCCCGCCCGCGGCGACGAGCACGCCGCCGTTCTCGCCCACGCCGCCGTCCACGGGGAAGAGCCGCGCGATGAGCCGCACCCACGTGAGCGGCCGCCCGGTCACCGCGTAAAGCTCGAGCCCCGACTCGCGCAGCCGAAAGAGCGCCGCGTACGCCGCTTCCGTCAGCTTGCCGTGGTCGAGCAACGTATCGTCCAAATCGAAGAGCACGCCGCGGAGCGCGCGCGCCTCGACTTGGCTCAGGGCAGACAGAGGTTTCATGCCGCCTCACGCCACGTCGATGCTGGCGATCAAACACGACAGGTACAGGCCTTCCGGAAACGCCGCCGCGACCGGATGATCCGCGCCTTGCGTGTGCCGTTCGAGCACCGTGGCGCGCGCGCCCACGTCGCGGGCGCCGAGCGCGAGGGAGCGCGTGAGCTCGGACATGCCGATCGCGGCCGAGCACGAGCAGAGGACGAAGAGCCCGCCCGGTTTGGTCGCGCGGGCGCCGTCGGCGGCGAGCCGGCGCATGGCGTCGAGCGCGCGGCCGCGGGCGGAGCGGCTCGGCGCGAGCTTCGGCGGATCGCAGACGACGAGATCGAAGCCGCCCTGGCGCCCGGCGTGAGCGAGCGCTTCGTGCGCGTCGCCGCGCTCGAAGTGGATTTGCGACGACAGGCCGTTCAGGGCCGCGCACTCGGCGCCGACTTCGCTCGCGAGCGCGCTGTTGTCGACCGCTTCGACGAGCGTCGCGCCGCCGCGCGCCGCGCTGAGCGCGATGGCGCCGACGTAAGAAAAGGTGTCGAGCACGCGGCGGCCGCGCGCGAGCGCTTCGATGCGCGCGCGGAGCGTGCGCTGGTCGAGGTAAAACCCCGTCTTCTGCCCGAGCTCGAGCGGGATGCGGAACTTGAGCCCGCGCTCCGTGAACTCGAAGGCCTCGAGCGCGCGGTCGCCCGCGATGACGCCCGAACGCGGCTCGAACCCTTCGGCCTTCGCCGTCCGCTCGGGCGTGCGATCGACGATGGCGCGCGCGCCGAGCCGCTCGAGCGCCGCGAGCACGGCCGCCTCGCGGAGTTTCACGCCGACCGTGCCGATTTGGATCGACAGGGCGTCGCCCAGGCGGTCCACGATGAGGCCCGGCAGGTCGTCGCCCTCGGCGTGAACGAGGCGAAATGCACTGGTGTCCGCGCTCGGCAGGCCGAACACGTGGCGGCGCTCCACCGCCCGCCGCACCCGTTCGCCGAGGAGCGCTCCGTCGATGGCGGTGCGCTTGTCGCGCGTATAAAGGCGTACGGGGATGGCGGAGCCCGGCGAGTAGAGCCCGCGGCCGAGCGAGTTACCGCGAGGATCTTTCACTTCGACGTCGTCGCCCGCGACGGCGCCGCCTTCGACGCGCTCGACGGCCTGGGCGAACACCCACGGGTGGCCCGCCCAGACGGGCTGGACGTGTCCGGCTTTGATGACCACCGTCGCCACGCGTGGCTACCTACCACGCCGCCGCCGACCGAGGCGCTCGCATGCTACGTTTGCCACCGGTCATGGCCCTGCGTGCACTCGCCGTGTTCGGCGCTCTCGGGCTCTTGTTCGTTCCGCGCGTCGCGCGCGCGGATTGTCCTGACGGCTGGTTCTGCGACGAGAAGCCGGCAGCGCCGCCGCCCCAAGCGCCGCCGCCGAACGGCGCGCCGCCGCCCGCCGGTACTGCGCCCGAAGGCGCTCCGCCGCCGAGCGAAGAACCGCCGGAAGAGCCGCCGGCTCCGAGCCGGCCCGCGCGCATCGTGCTCGTGCCGCCCGACGGCTATTATCCCGAGTATCCGCCGCCCCCGCCGCGGCGCCGGTGGCGCTTCCGGCAAGAGCTCGGGTTGAACCTGCATCTCGACGTCGCGGCGATGGGCAGCGGCGCGCGGAGCAACGCCGGGATGGCCGGCGGCGGCTTCACGTTCCGCCTGCGCCCGATCCCGGTGTTCGCGCTCGATCTCGGGCTCGAGCTTCTGGGCGGCAACGACTACTACGGCAACGCCCGCGTCGAGGACGCGTTCGTCGTGAACGCGCTCGGCTTCGTGAACCCGCGCGATCGCCTGCAGTTTTATCTGATGGGCGGCTTCGACGTCGGCGGAGCGAGCGTGCACGTGCGGCGGCAAGGCGGCGTCCCGGTCACGCCCTTCGACGACAGTTACAACTACGTCGGCGCGCAATTCGGGCTCGGGCTCGAGTGGCGGCTCACGCCGCACTTCGCGCTCGCGACCGATTTTCAGCTGTTCCTCCGCGCGCGCACGGACGAGACGCGCGGTCTCGACCCCGAGTACGTCGACCCGAGCACGCACCTGGCGACGAACACGTCGGGCGGCGGCCTCTGGCGCCTCGGCGCGACGTTCTACTTCTGAGCGCCCCGCGCGAACGCGCCGCGCGGCGGACGCGGGCGCACAAAAACGAAAATCCCCGGCTGCCGCGCGGGCGAGCCGGGGATCGTCGTTCGTCGAGGCTCGTTACTGAACGAGATCCTTGAGCGCCTTGAGCGCCGTCGCGCGAACCTTCTTGCTCGCGGGCTTCGCCGGAATCGTGATCGGCTCCTTCGTGAACGGGTTGATGCCCTGACGCTCCTTGGTCGCGGGCTTCTTCACCACGCGGAGCTTCACGAGCCCCGGCACCACGAACTCGCCCGGGCCACGCACCGAGAGCTGCTTGCGGATGAGATCCGAAAGCCCTTCGAACACGCGCGCCACGCTCTTCTTGTCGAGATCCGTCGCACCAGCGAGCTCAGCGATCACCTGAGCCTTCGTCAGTCTTTTGCCAGCCATGAGTCCTCCTGTACGCAAATTCAGTAGTCGTTGCCGTGTCTTGCCGACCGTGTCGCGCGCTCAGATGCCTGTTTCCATGCGGGACTGGCGCGCTCGACCAGACAACGGCACCGATATCAGGGTAGTCCTTGCCTTTTCAAGAGAGAAAAGCGCCCATCGAGCTTTTTTCACGCCGGGTGGGACACACCCCGCTTCAAGGCAGCAGCCCCCATGCCGGTTTCGCCGTGTCGAGCCGCGGGGTCCCTTGTTTCCTGCTGGTGCGGCGGTCGCTCGTGGGAGACGCAGCAATCTCGGGAAAAACCGCGAGGTTAGCGCTCAACTCGGACGTGCTTGAGGAGGTGAAAAACAGCGTGTTTTACGACTGAGAGAGCGCGCCTGTCCGGCTGGTCGGTGCTCGCACAGCGGAAAAACCGGCACTTCGCGGCTTCAGCGGTCAGCGCGCTTTTTGCGCGCTTTTTGCGGGCTCGTCGCCGCGCGCACGAGCCTTCGAGTTGCGGAGTCCATACGCTGTTTCTGCAACTTGGTCGCGTGGTCGTAGCCAATCAGGTGCAGTAACCCGTGCGCGAGGAGAAACCGCGCTTCCGGCAGCAGCGTGCGCTTGCGGCTCTTGGCTTGGCGCGCCGCGGTCGGCAGCGAAATCACCACGTCCCCGAGGAGTCGCGGCTGATCCTTGCTCGGCGCGCGGCCGAGCGGAAATGCGAGCACGTCAGTGGGGCGATCCTTACCGCGATGGTCGCGATTGAGCGCCTGGATGGCACGGTCGTTCACCAAAACCACGCTGAGCTCCGCCTCGGCGAGACGGAGCGAGGCGAGCATGCGATCGGCGTCTGCTTGCAGGCGGCGCGCCAAAGTCTTGGGTCCTCCGCGAGCTCGGCGGAGCAGGATCGTCGGCACGACCCGGGTCGTATCATCAATCGACGCCTACCCAAAGGCGCGAGGCATAGTTAGGGTCCATCCAGCATGGCTCGCCCGTCCCGCCCGCCGGGCTTCGACATGACTTACAGGCCGACCGAGACGGCGTTCGGTCCGCCGCTCAGCGCTCACCTGCCGTCGGCGTTCTACCTCCTCTGCGCCATCGGCGCCGCCGTCACGGTGTTCGTCGCGTACCAGGCGCCGGTAAACAGCTTCCTCTACCAGCAGATCGTCGAGCGGAGCGTGCGCGGCGTGATCGGCGCGCGCACCGTGTCGCTCTTTCTCGTCGCGGGCGCCGTCGGCTCGCTGATCAAGACGAGCATGCGCGGCGTGCGCATCCGTCCCGACGGGCTCGAATTCCGCGAAGTCGTTTCACTCGGCATTCCGCGCGTGCGTCGCTTCAAGTGGGCCCAGATCGATCGCATCCTGCTCGACTCGCCGAGCGCGATCGTGATCGAGCTCTGGGACGGCACGCACGCGTACCTGCCCGAAGTGAACGATCGCGAACAGCTCGGCGCGGCGCTCGAAAAGGTCGCCCTCGCGCGCGCCATCCCCGTCCGCGGCGGCGGCGGCCTCGACGAGCTGCCCGACGAAACGGAGCGCGAAGACGGCGAGCCGCACTGAACGCTCCGGGAGCGCGCCCGCGCGCTCGGGCCTTTACGCGCTCGCGAGTCAGTGAAAGAAGGCGCGCATGACGAAGAGCGCGCTCGATCACGTCTTTGCGGTCATCCTCGCCGGCGGCAGCGGCACCCGCTTCTGGCCCGCGTCGCGGCGCGCGTTGCCGAAGCAGCTCTTGCGCCTCGGTCCGAACGCCGAGTTGCCGCTCATCGGCGCCACGGTCGCGCGCATCGACGCGCTCGTCCCGCACGAGCGCATCCTGATCGCGACGGGCGCCGACCTCTTGCCGGCGACGCGCCGCGCGTTGCCGATGCTGCCGGACGGCTCGTTCCTCGGCGAGCCGGTCGCGCGCAACACGGCGCCGTGCATCGGCTGGGCCGCCTCCATCGCGCGCCGGCGCGATCCGGACGCCGTCGTGATGGTGCTCCCGAGCGATCACCACATCGCGGACGAACCCGGCTTCCGCGCCGTGCTCGAGCGCGCGCTCGACGCCGCCGCGCGCGGCTCGATCGTCACGGTCGGCATCGAGCCCACGCGGCCCGACACCGGCTACGGCTACATCGAGCTCGGCGAGGAGGTGCGGCCCGGCGTGCGCCGCGGCGTGCGCTTCGTCGAAAAGCCGGGTCACGAGCAGGCGCTCGAGTACCTCGCGAGCGGCCGTTACCTCTGGAACGGCGGCATGTTCTTCTTCCGCGCCGCGCGCTTGCTCGACGAAATCGGCCGCCATTTGCCCGATCTCGCGGTCGGTCTCGCGCGCATCGAGGAGGCGGCCAAGGGCGGCGCCGAAAAAGAAGCGAGCGCGACCAAGGCCGTCTTCGAAACGGCCAAGCCGGTGAGCATCGACGTCGGCGTGATGGAGAAGGTCGGCGCGTTCGAGGTCGTGCCGGCGAACGTCGGCTGGAGCGATCTCGGCAGCTGGGAGAGCGCGTGGGAGCTTGCGCCGAAAGACGACGGCGGCAACGCGTCGCACGACCACGGCTTCGTGCTCGACGGCCAGCGGAACCTCTTGCTCGACCTCCGCACGCACGAGAAGAAGCGCGTCATGGTCGCGCTCGGCGTGGACGATCTCTGCATCGTCGAAACGGACGACGCGCTCCTCGTGATGAAGCGAGAGCGCGCGCAAGGCGTGCGCGCCATCGTCGAGGCACTCGCGCAAGCGGGCCACCACGACAAGCTCTGAGCGGCGTACCGAGCTGGTTCCGCCGCACGGCGCCGGGCGGCGCGTGCTGCCAGCGGGTCCGGCGTTACGGTTTCGCGTCGCTCGTGACCGCGAGCTCGATGCGCGGCGACGGCGCGGAACCGCCGAATGCAGGCGAAATCGGCCGTGAACCGTCGGAGGCTTCGGCGTAGAGCCTCGTGCCCGGCACCGAGCACTTCTCGTGCAGCGTCGCGGCGACGCTCGCGGCCGCCGCGGCGGTGTACTCCCAGGCGGTCGAGTACTTCGTCTTGAGCTGCGCGGGCACGTCGGCGTCCGTCGCGACGCCGAGCACGTGCAACGGCCGCGACCCCGCCGCCTTCGCGACGGCGCAAAGCAAGGACGCACCCGACGCGCTCACGTCGAGCTTGCCCGCCGCGAACAGTTGGCTCGGCGCGAGCGCGACCCGCGCGCCGTTCGCGTCCGCGCCGACGACCGCGGCCTTCTTCTTCACGGCCTTGTCGGCCGCGGCCGCGAACGCGTCCTTCACGGCACCGAAGTCGCTCGAGCTCTTGCTCCGCTTCGCTTCTTCTTGCTCGGCGTTCGCGGCGAGCTCGTCGCGCTTCGCCGTCGCGCTCTTCAAATCGCTCTCCGTCTTCGCGAGCGTCTGCTCCACGCTCTCGAGCTTCTCGCGCAAGCGCGCGTGGTCGTCGCTGAGCGCGTGGTGGGCGCGGTAGAGCGGCAGGTAATAGGCGAGGGCGAAGGTGCCGCACCCGACGAACAAGACGCCGAGGAAGATGCGTCCCCAGGGGGTGCTGCCGCGGCGAGGTCGCAGGCCGGCGAGGTCCGGATCGTCTTGCCAGTTAGCCATCGTCCGAAGGCCGGCGCGCTGGGCGCTGGGCCCGTCAATCAATGCACAGGTCTCCGGCAAAGGGTGAGAAATCCGTTTTTCAGAGAAAAATTCACTCAGCTCAAATCGTTTGAGTCACAAAGACATCGGGAGCGGGGCTCGAGCGGCTGCGGCCCGCCGACCAACTGTTATGGTTTGGTTCATGGACGACGACCTGTGGCACGTCCGCCTCGCGCCGGACGAGGTGAAGCAACTCACGCTCGAGCAGCTCGACGACCTCTTCCGCCTCGAGGTGATCGAAGCGGACACCCTCATCTGGCAGCCGGGCATGACCGAGTGGCTGCCGCTCAGTGTCGTCGCCGGTCTCGACGAGGAGGCCTCCGAAACCGAGAAAGTGAGCATTCCCGTTTCGGCGCCGCCGCCACGGCCCGCCGCGCCGCCGAAGCCGATGGCCCAGACGGCGACGTCCTGGCCGCCGCGCGCCGCGGTGCTGAGCGCCCCGCCCAAGCCGATGACCCAGACGGCGAGCTCGTGGCCGCCGCCTCAAGCTTGGTCGAACCCGCCCGCGCGTTCGGCGCCGGCCCCCGCGGCCTGGTCGAATCCCCCGGCGCGTCCGTCGGTTTCTCCGTATGCCTCGACCGTCACGGAACCGGTTCGCTCGGCCCCGCCGCCGAGCGCCGCGCCGCGACCTTTCGTCAATAACCCCCTCGCGTCGCCGTCGTCCGCGCCGCGGCCCTTCGTCAATAACCCGCTCGCCTCGCCGGCGCCGTCGTTCGCGCCGCCGTCGGCGCCGCTCTCGACCGCCCCGCTCGCGCGGACGCAGCCGTCGCGCCGGAGCTCGGGTGGTGGCGGGTGGGTGCTTGTGGTTGCACTCGCTGCCGGCGCCGCGGTCACGCTGTATCGCAACGACCTCGTGCACGCGGCCGCTCGCTCCGTCGGCGGCGAGTCGACGTATTTGCAGCTCGAGAAAGCGCTCGGCGGCCCCGGGTTCGGGACGCCGCGCGCCGTCGAACAAATGGCGGCGGCAGCCGCCGCGCTCACGGCGACGGCGGACGCGCAGGCTCCCTCGACGACGAGCGCGCCCTCGACGACGAGTGACGCCGCGTCCACCTCGACGCCGAGCACGCCCGCGACGAGCCCCGCAGCGACTCACCCGAGCGATACGCCCGCGACGGCGTCCACGACCACGGCCCCCACGACGGCGGCGCCGGCCACGGCGAGCACGAGCGTGAACACGCCCGCGAAGCCCGCCGCGCAAAAGCCGTCGAGCGCGCCGGTTCACGCCGCGCCCGCCCACGCCGCGCCCGCGCACGCCGCCGCTCCCGAAAAGCCCGACGCCATGTTCGCCGCGCCGAAGAAGGGCAAGAAGGCGAAGGGCAGCGACTACGATCCGTTGAACGGCTCGCTCTGAGGAGGCGCTCGTTCGGCGCGGCGCCGTGAGGCGCCGAAACTACACGGTCGGCTCGCGAGCTGCCGCGTAGAGCGCGTCGACGTCGATGTGGACTCCGAGCGGAACGAGGCTCGCTCGTTCGCCGCCGCGCGCGACGGTCCGGATCCAGTCCTCGCCGGACCGCGTGAAGACCTCGACGAGCTCCTCGCGGTGCGACACGACGACGACGACTGCAACCGAGGCGAGCGTCTTGAAGTGGTCGAGCTTCGCGCCGCGGTCGTAGTCCTCGCTGCTGTTACTCGTGATCTCGACCAAGAGCTTGGGATTGTTGATCGCGAGCGGATCCTCGGCGTCACGCTCCGTCCGCCCGCAGACGACGGTGAGGTCGGGGTAGGTCGTCAAGCCCGTCGCCGGGACACGGACGCGAAGGTCCGACGAAAACACACGGCACGGACTGCCCTGGAGCTGACTGCCGAGCTGATAGCCGAACGCGCTCGCGAGCGCCGCGTGCTCCGGCGTGCCGCCGGCCATGGCGACGATCTCGCCGTCCAAGAACTCGTGCTTGATGGGACTGTCACGCTCGAGCTGCACGTAGTCCGCGACCGTGTAGCGATGGAGAGGGAACGCGCTCACCACGCTCTCATTCTAGCGCTCGAGCCTCCTCGCGTCACAGCCCGTCGGTCGGCTGCGCGAGGATTTGCACTTTGCCTTCGAGCCGGGGGCTCACCCACACTTTGTTCTTTTCGTCGACGATGACGACGCCGACCCCGTCGAGCGACGCCACGAGCTCGAGGCCCTTCTTCGGACCGAGAATGAAGACGGCGTCGTCGATGGCGTCGGCGATGAACGCGTCCGGCGCCCACACGGTGACGCTGCGGCTCGCCGTCGCCGGATAGCCGGTGCGCGGATCGATGATGTGGTGGTAACGCTTGCCGCCGACCACGTACGAGCGCGCGTAGTCGCCGGCCGTGGAAAACGCGTGGTCCTCGAGCTCGATGACCGCAAAGTAGGTGCCGAGCGCCGCGCGTGGATCCTGGATGCCGCTCACCCAATGCGAGCCGTCCGGCTTGTGGCCGGCGCCGTAAAGGTCGCCGCCCGCTTGCACGAGGAACGCGTCGAGGCCGGCGTCGCGGAGCACGCGCGCCGCGCGGTCGACGATGTAACCCTTGGCGATCCCGCCGAGCCCCATCTGCTGCCCCTTGCCGAGGCGCACGCGGTGGTCGGCCTCCGACACCTCGACTTTGCGGTAGTCGATGTGCGTGCGGGCGGCGGCGACGGCCGCGGGCGAGGGCGGCTTCGGGTTCGCTTCCTGAGCGCTCCCGAACTTCCAGAGTCCCTTCATCGCCTGGAACGTGATGTCGAACACGCCCCCCGACATCTTGCCGGCCCAAAGCCCCTTTTGAATCACCTCGAGCGCTTCCGGCCCGACGCTCACCCATTGTCCGGGACTCGCGTTCACGCGACCAATCTCGCTGTCGGGGCGCCACTCGCTCAGGATCGTCTCGAGCCGGCGCATCTCGTCGAGCGCGCGCGTGATGGCGGCGCGCGTCGCGGCGGGATCGGCGTGCTCGTTCGGGTACGCGATGAACGCGACGGTCGTGCCCATCGCTTGCTCGTGCACCTCGACCTTCTCGGACTCGAACGAGCGGGGGTTCGCGCTCGCGGCGACGCTCGGCGCGGCGCTCGGTGTTGGCGCTGCGCTCGGCGTCGCGCTCGCGGCGGCGGGACCGGCACCGGCGACGGGCGGCGGCGACCGCGACGGACCGTTCGTCGGCGCCCCGCCGTTCGCGCACGCGGCCGCGCACGACCCCAGCCAGAGGATCATGGTTTTGACTTTTCCGCGATAAATCCGCGTCACGGGCGCTCGTGCCGGCGGTTATGGCACGCCGGCGCACGGGCGCCTATTGTAGGCGCATGTCGCTCGACCGCGCCGCCATCGATCGCACCGTCGACGAGCTCGGCGAACGATTGATCGACCTGGCGCGGCGCATTCACGAGCACCCGGAGCTCTCCTTCAACGAGCGCCGGGCGAGCGCGTGGATTTCGGAGCTCGTCGAATCGGCGGGGAGCGTCAGCGTCGAGCGCGGCGTCGCCGGGCTCGAGACGGCGTTTCGCGCGCGCGCGGGCGCGAAATCCGGCCCGCGCGTCGCCGTGCTCGCCGAGTACGACGCGCTGCCCGAGATCGGTCATGCCTGCGGTCACAACCTCATCGCGGGGGCCGCGGTCGGCGCTTTTCTCGCGCTCGCGCGCCAGACGACGTCGCTCGCCGGTTCCATCGAGCTCTTCGGCACGCCCGCCGAAGAGGGCGGCGGCGGCAAGATCCGCCTGCTCGAGGGCGGCGCGTTCGAGGGCATCGACGCCGCAATGATGTTCCACCCGTTCGACCGCGACGTGATCGCGCACCCTGCGCTCGCGACGATGCGCGTGCGCGCGGATTTTCACGGCGCCCCCGCGCACGCCGCCTTCGCTCCGTGGGACGGCCGCAGCGCGCTCACCGCATGTCTCGATACGTTCCGGCTGGTCGACGGGCAGCGCGTCCACTTTAGGGACGGCGTGCGCGTCTACGGCATCGTGACCAACGGCGGTCAGGCACCGAACATCATCGTGGAAGACGCCGCCTGCGAGTTCACGCTGCGGGCGCCGACGACCGGCGGCCTTCGCCCCGTCGTGGACACGGTCGAGCGCTGCATTCGCGCGGCCGCGCTCGCCTCGAACGTCGAGGTCAACATCGAGTGCGAAGCCGGCTACCGCGAGATGCTCAACAACATGACGCTCGTCCGGCGGTTCTCGGCGGCCTGGGCCGCGCTCGGCCACACGCCGCGCGAGACGGACCCGACGGTCGGCGCCGCGTCCACGGACATGGGCGACGTGAGCCTCGCGTTGCCCGCGATTCATCCGTGGCTCGCCATCTGCGACGAAGGCGAGACGCTCTGCCACGAACGTGAGTTCGCGGCCTGCGCGAAGAGCCCGCGCGGCTTTCGCACCATGCTCGACGCGGCGAAGGCGATGGCGCACACGGCGGCCGATCTGTTCGAGGATCCGGGCCTCGTCGAACAAGCGCGCGCGGAGCATCGAGCGGCCCGCGCGCGATCCGTTCATGGGTGACGCCGAGCTCGAGCAAGCCGACGCGGCGCTCGTGGCTCGGATGGCGCGCGGCGATCGGGCCGCGCTCTCCGCGCTCTACACGCGGCACGCGCCGAAGCTCCTCGCCCTCCTCATTCAAATCTTGCGCGACCGCTCGGAAGCCGAGGACGTGCTTCACGACGTGTTCCTCGAGGCGTGGCAGAAGGCGGCGACGTACGCCGTCGAGCGCGGCACGGTCGGCGCGTGGCTGTCGCTCCGCGCTCGCAGCCGCGCGATCGATCGGTGCCGAGCCGCGCCGCGGACGCGTGCAGTGCCGCTGGAAGGTTCCGACGGCGAAGGGCCGATCGATCCGTCGGTCGATCCCGCGCGTATTCGAGATCATCAACGACTGAGCAAGGCCTTCACGGTGATGACGCCGGACGAGCAAGAAGTGATCGTGCTCGGGTACTTCGAGGGCCTCAGCAGCAGCGAGATCGCGGAGAAACTCGGAGCACCGATCGGTACCGTCAAATCGAGGACGCGGAGCGCGCTCCAAAAGCTGCGCGGCGCGCTCGGTGAGACATGACGCGCTACACTTCGGCGGCGTCGCTCGGGTGTAGGGGGAGGTGAGCATGAACACGGACAACGAGAAGCCCCCCGAATTCGTCGCCGACGAGCCGGAGCTCGCCGCGCCGCTCGGCGGCTTGACCGAGCTCTTCGATCCCGCGTCCGTGCCGGCGGGTTCGCTCGAACGGCTGATGCTCGAGGTCGCCGAACCGCCGCTCAGGTACGCGCCGTTCTTCGATCGCCTCGCCGAGCTCTGGGATTTGTCCGAGCCCGACGTGCGCGCCGTGCTCGAGCGCACGCGCGACAAGCGCGCGTGGCGCCGCGCGCCGTTGCCGGGGCTCGAGCTCATGCGCGTCGAAGGCGGCCCGCGCCTTCGCGGCACCGAGTCCGTGCTCGCGCGTTTCGCGCCGGGCATGACGTTCCCGCCGCACGGCCATCGAGGGCACGAGGACGTGCTCATCCTCGAGGGCAGCTACACCGACAATCACGGCAAGCTCTTTCGTTCCGGCGACGTGCACTCGATGGAAGCGGGCGGCGAGCACTCGTTCACGATCGGAAAAGACGAGCCCTGCATCGCCGCGGCCGTTCACCGCGGCATTCGCTTCCGCTCGCTCGGCATGCGCGTGCTCGCGAAGCTGTTCGGCGCGTAGTTTCGAGCGAGGACGCGCGCACGGGCGCGTCGCCCGGCCGATGCAGCGTGTCGGGTTGCGCTCATCTCACGAGCGGTGCACTAGAGGCCGAGCTCGCGCGTCGTGCTGCCGATCAAGCGCGCTAGGCGCTCGGCCCACGCTTCCTGGCCTTCGTCGTCGCTCACCAGATCCTGCCGCACTTCGAGCTCGACGTGCGGCAGCCCGCGCTCCTCACCGTGCACGATGATGCCGTAGTCGGTGAGCGCGGTCGCCGCGTACGGCTGGTTGTCGCCGATTTCGAGCCCCGACTCGCGCCGCAGCGCGCCGAGCAGCGGCAGCGCGAGCCGCGTGTCGCGATGGTAGAGCACGCCTGCGTGCCAAACGCGCGGCACGCTCCGGAACACCGGCGTGAAGGTGTGCACGAAGAGCAAAATCGAAGCGCGTCCGGCGCCGGCGCGCTCGTCGAGCTCGCGCCGGATGCGCGCGTGATACGGCTCGAAAATCTCGCGCGCGCGGAGCTCGGCGTCGTGCGGGCCGACGTCTTGGTTTCCCGGGATCGGCGTGTCTTCGCTGCGAACGGCGATCGAATCGGGACGCTCGAGTCGCCGGTTGCAGTCGATGACGAGGCGCGAGTAGTTCTGGAGCACGAGCCAGGCGTCGAGCTTCGCGGCGAGCTTCCGTGCGAGCCCCGCCGCGCCGATGTCCCACGCGATGTGCCGCTCGAGCTCCGCGTCCGGCAAACCGAGCCGCGCGAGCTTCCGGGGAATGCGCCGTGAAGCGTGATCGCACGCGATGACGAACGGCGAGCGCGCTCCGGTGCCCGCCACCTCGAAGGGCGCCGGCTCGCCGTCCTCGAGCAGGCGCTCGTCGCGTCGTTCGGGCTCGCGTGGAGAGAGCACCCGCGCATTCTAAGCGCATCCGGTCGTGATACGGTGGCGCCCCATGTCCGCCTCCGCACCTCTGCCGTTGCTCGGCGGCTTCGCGCGGCTCGCCGTTGCCGCGGCCCTGGTCGCTGGTTGCGGCGGAGGCGCCGAGCAAACGCCGCCACCCGCGTCGCCCGCGCCCGCGGCGTCGCCCGCGCCCGCGGCGCCGCCCGTTCCCGCGCCCGCACCGGCACCCGCACCCGCTGCCGCGCCCTCGGCCGAGGCCGCACCGGCGCCGTCCGGCGACGCCCTGGCCCCGGGCACCGCGCCCGAAGAGACGCGTGAACCGCAGCGCGACGTGAAATACATCGTCACGCCCGAGGGGCCGCGCGTCGAAATCCTCGGCGTGAAGTTCGTGCCCAAAGTCGAGGCGGTGCGCACCGCGCTCGGCTTCATCGTGAAGCTCAGCGTGAGCGCGACCGCGAGCGAGGGGCGCACGTTGCTCGCGCCGAAGAACGGCCCGCTCGCCTTCGCCGGCAACGTGAAACGCAGCGGACAGAGCGAACCCGAGCACTTCGGGGACGAGCGTGAGGGCGACGGGGAAGAACCGCTGCCGCCGGGCACGAGCGTGAAGCTTTCACGCGAATGGCCCGGCAAGCTCAAGGTGCGGCCGCTCGGCAACGGCGACAGCCTCGAGCTCGGCGTCGCGCTCTGGGGGCTCGGTACCAGCGCCGCCGATCGCCGCCCGGTGAAGCAGTTCTTGCGCGTCAAAGCCAAGGTCGAACATTGGAAGGCGCGCGCCTCGATCGAGCCGCCGCCCAGCATGAAAGGCAAATAACGGATGCTCCGCTCCCGAGGCCTCGTCGCCGGGGCCCTCCTCACCGCAGCGTGCGGCGGCTCGAAGCCGCCCGCCGAAGCGCCGGCGGCCGCCCCCGAAAAACCGGCCGCGACCCCCGCGACGGACAGCGACCCGCCGAGCGCCGCACCCGAGGCACCCGCGAGCACGGCCGGCTCGGCCCTCCCGAAGGAGTGCGCGAAGAAGAGCTCGACGTGCGTGCCTCCGCGGCCCTTCGTCGAGAAACTCTGTAGCGGCAGCTATCCGTCCGTCGCGCTCTACCTCTTCGCGAACAAGTCGCCGTGGGCGCGCGGTTATCTGAAAGGGCGCACCAAGGCGTGGAACGCGTCGGGCGGCGCGTCCGACAACACCTGGCTCGAGTTCGACGAGGAGGTGCTCGTGCTCGCCGTGCGCAAGGCCGATCTCGGCGGCATGCAGGTGAGCGGCGGCGGCGGCGCGAGCTACGACGCCCTGCGCTGGGACGGGAGCTGCGTCACCCTCTCGGGTGACGAAATGACGCTCGACAAGCCGCCCGCGCCCAAGAACTCGCGCGTCGAGTGGCGCTTCCTCGACGACAACGTGCAAGCGGCCCTGCGCGCCGATGCGACCGTGAACGACGCGTACCTCTCGCGCCGCAAGGAGTGCAAGGGCGCGACGAGCGGCGAGGTGAGCGGCAAGTGCGTCAAAGCGGACGACAGGCTCAGCGCCGAAGTCGTGAAATACATCCGTTCGGGCGGCGCGCTCCCCGAGCCGACGAAAGTGCCGTGACCGAGCCGGAGCGGCTCCGACCCCTCCGAGCGGGCTCGTTCGTTGGAGGCGGGCGTGGTTTCGCGCGGTCGACGGCGCCGGCGCGCGCCGTTCCACCCGCGCGTCACGGTTCGGCGCTCGGCCCGACGTAGCGTGACTCGGGTCTGATCAAGCGCCCGCTCGCGCGTTGCTCCGCGACGTGCGCGTACCACCCCACCACGCGGCCGACGGCGAAGGTCGGCGAGAACAGTCGCCGATCGATGCCGAGCGCGTCGAGCAGCACGGCCGTGTAAAACTCGACGTTCGCGCGGAGCGCGCGCGCCGGATGACGCTCCGCCAAGAGCGCGAGCGCGCTCGTCTCGACCGCGCGCGCGAGCGCCAGCCGTTCACCGCCGCCGCCCGCGGCGGCGAAGCGCTCGAGCGCGTGCTCGAGGACCTCGGCGCGCGGATCACGCACGCGGTAGACGCGGTGTCCCATGCCCATGATGCGCCGTCCCGCGTCGAGCTCGGCCGCGAGCCAGGCGTGCGCGCGCTCCGGCTCGCCGACGGCGTCGAGCATGTCGAGCACCGGCCCGGGCGCGCCGCCGTGGAGCGGCCCCTTGAGCGCGCCGATGCCGGCGACGACCGCGGACACGGCGTCCGAGCCCGTGGAGGCGACCACGCGGGCCGCGAACGTCGACGCGTTCATGCCGTGATCGGCCACTGTGACGAGGTAGCTCGCGAGGGCGCGCTCGGCCTCGGCGCTCGGTTCGCGATCGGAGAGCATGCGGAGGTAGTCGGCGGCGTGGGAGCGCTCCGGATCCGGCGCGAGCGGCGCGAGCCCGCGCGCTCGCCGTGCCCAAGCCGCGGCGAAGACGGCGACCGCGCCGGCGAGATCCGCGCCCTCGGTCGCGCTCGCGCGCGGCGCGCCCGCCGGGGCGGTCGAGCTCGAATCCAGGTGCGCGACCGACGCCCTGAGCGACTCCATCGCGTCGGGCAGCGCGAGCGCGGCGTCGAGCCGCGGCAGGAGCGCGAAGGCGCGTCGCCGTCCGGCGCCGAAGAGCGCCCGCATCGCGCGCCCGCCGTCCGCGGGCAGCGCCCCGTTCCACAAGAGCTCGGCGATCGCTTCGAGCGAGCCGACGCGGGCGAGCTCCGCGACGCCGTGGCCGCGGAGGACGAGCCGCCCGCGCGCGCCGTCCACCTCGCTGAGCTCGGTGTCCGCGACGACGGTGCCCTCGAGGCCGGCGGATTTCGAGGCTGGAAGACGGATCGACGGCGTGGTTTCCATGGCGTTCGGCTCCTCGCCCCGAACTTGAGTCACGGCGCTTCGTCGATCAATGTAGATTCGACAATCAATGTCTCCGCCCCGCCGCAGCCGGACGGCCCCCGCCGAGCTCTTGACGGCCCGCGACGCCGCGGCGCTGCTCGACGTGAAGCCGGCGTCCCTCTACGCGTACGTGAGTCGCGGCTTGCTGACGAGCGTGCCCGGCCCGCGCGGGCCGAGTCGCCTCTACGCGCGGAGCGAAGTCGAACGGCTCAAGGCGCGGCACGAAGCGCGCGCGGGGCACGGGGCCGTGGCCGCCGGAGCGCTGCGGTTCGGCGAGCCGGTGCTCGAGTCCGCGCTCACCGGCATCGACGCTCGCGGTCCGCGCTACCGCGGCCACGTGGCGACCGAGCTCGCGCGCGCCGACACGCCGTTCGAGGCGGTCGCGGAGTTACTCTGGTCGGACGCGGCGCCCGACGACGGGCGTCTCCCGCCGCCGTTCGCGCTCGACGCCCGCGCGCTCGCTCGCGCCGGCGAGCGTCTGCGATCGCTCGGACGCCTGGTGCCGCGCGGCGAAGCGCCGCTTTCGACGCTCGCTCTCGTCGTCGCGGCGTTCGCGCTCGGCGACGCGGCGCGCTTCGACGCGCCGCCCGCCGTCGAACGCGCCCGCGCGCGGGAGCTCTTGCGCATCCTCGCGGCCGCCGCCGCGCTCCCCTTGGATCCCCGGCGCGTCGCGCCGGCCCTCGCGGCGCCGAGCGTCGCCGCGTCGCTCGCCGTCTCGCTCGGCGCGCGGCCCACCCACCTCGCGCGGCAGCGCATCAATCGCGCACTCGTCGTGATCGCGGATCACGAGCTCAATCCCTCGAGCTTCGCGGCGCGCGTCGCGGCATCGACCGGGGCCGACCTTTACGCGTGCCTCGGCGCCGCGCTCGGAGCGCTCTCCGGCCCCGTGCACGGCGGCGCGACGGCGCGCGTCGAAGCGCTGGTCGCGGAAACGAAGCGCCCCGAACGCGCGCCGGGCGTCATCGACGAACGGGCGCGCCGCGGGGACGCGCTGCCCGGTTTCGGCCATTCGCTCTACCCCGAGGGTGATCCGCGCGCGACCCTGCTCTTGTCGCAAAGCGAACCCGTGAAGCTCGCCGAGCGCACGCTCGCCGCGCTCGTCACGAGCATGCGCGCCGCGCGTCGAGAGCCGCCGAACGTCGACCTCGGTCTCGTGGCGACTGCTCTCGCCCTCGGCTTGCCGGCGGGCTCGGCGGCCGTGCTCTTTGCCGTGGGCCGCGCGGCGGGCTGGCTCGCGCACGTCTTCGAGCAGCGCGCGGCCGGCTTCGTGCTGCGCCCCCGCGCGCGCTACACGGGCCCGTCGTGAACGCGGGGCGCTCAGGCGCCGTCGAGAAAGACGTTGCCGAGCTGAAAGCCGTCGAGCCCGTGAACGTTCGCCGCTCGGGCGCCGCTCACGCGGAGTGTGCCGAGTACCCCGAGGCGCAAGGTGCGAGCGACGTCGGCCGGCTCGAAGGACGGCGCGTACGGCGGCCGCGCCGCGAGCGCCGGGTTTTCGGCGGCGAGTAAGCTCAACAAGGTGGCACGGCCGGGCGGCCCCGCCTCGCGCACGAAATCGAGCATCAGCGCGTAGCGGCCCGACGCCCGCCGCTCGGCGAGCTCGTTCGGAGCGACGGCGCGCGTGTTCACGCGCTGACCCTGCACCGAAAACGCGGACGCGACGGCGTTCGCGATCTCGACGAGTTGGGGCGCGCTCGCGGGGGCGAGCACTTCGACGTTGCCGCCGCCCCAGGCCGTGCCGGGCCGCGCGCCCGGCGTCGCCACGAGTCCGAACGGCGCGAGCGCAGCGCGCGGCGTGCCGTCGGCGAGGTCTTGCGCGAGTCCGGGCGCGCTCCAGCGTCCGGCGTCGTGCCCCGTGCGCAGAATCGCCCAGCCGAGGTTCGGCCCTTCGAACCCGACGGCGCCCGCCCGCGCGCGATAGAGCCCGGCGCCGAGCCAGCCCACGTCCGCGCGCTCCGATTCGAAGGCGCGCAGCGCTTCGGCGAGATCGCCGCCGAGCGCGATGTCGACGCGCGCGAGGAACGCGGGGCCGCGCGCCGCGTTCGGATTGCGCTCGAGCACGAGGCCGTTCGCCGACGGCGCCGCGCGAAACGCGCCCGTGCCGTCGGGAGTTTTCGGATCGAAGCCGCGCGGCACGAGCGCGGTCGCCGGACTCGCGAGCGCGAGGGCGACGGCGTTCGCGTCCGCGTTCGGAAAAAGCACGGCGAGCGGCTCCGAGGTGTCGCGCACGGGCGCGGGCAGCTCCGCGAGCACGGCCGCGCCGCCGTGTTCGCGCGAGCGTGCGAGCGAAAACGCGAGGTCGCGGCCGTCGAGCGCCTTGCCGCGCGCGGTGACGAGCCCGCGCCGGAGCGTGACGCGCGTCCCGCCGGCCGTCGGGCGCGGCAGCTCGGCGGCGAGCGTGGGGTGCGGGCGCTGTTCGGCGTCGAGCACGAACAACGTGTCGGCGACGGCCGGCGCGAGGAGCGCGGCGAGCGGATCGTCGGCCGCGTGCGGATCGAGCGGGCCGCGGGCGAACGGCAGTGACAGTCTCAAGCTGCCGCCGAGCGGCGTGCGCCCGAGCGCGAGCGCGTTTCGCGCCGACAGCGTTCCCGCGGCGGCGGCGCCGAGCAGCGCGACGAACACGCGACGCCCGCCGTCGAAACGCCTTGACCGTTCCGTCATCGCACCGCCCAGAGTCCCACGTTCGTCGCCATCACGATGGACGCCATGCGATCGGCGACCTCGGGACAGAGCGCGAGCGCCTTCACACCCGCCGGGACCTCTACGCGGAACCGCTCGGTGAGGCCCGCTCCGAGCCACGAATACACGATCACCGCGTCGGCCCGCGGATCGAGCGTGTCGACGCTCGTGACGAGCTCGGGCGCGCCGTCGCCGTCGAGGTCCGCGATCGCGATGGCCGCGCCCGCGTGCTCGAGCCGCACGGTTTGCGCGCCGTCCGTGACGACCACGGCGCCGTCCTTCGCCTCGCGTCCCGCCCTCACGACTCGCGCGCTGCCGTCGCGGCGGACGACCACGGCCCCCGCGATGGCGTCGAGCGGCTCGCTCCCGACGGCATCGTTCCGGGGCGGTTCGTCCTGGGTGCACGGCGCGACCCGCGGCGCGACCAAGAGGCCGTCGAGCGTCGCACAACCGCCGCCCGGCCACGGCAAACGCGCCGCGAGTCCCACGGCCTGGCCGCCCTCCGCGAGTCGCGTCGCGTGCGCCCGATCGCTCAGTCCGAAATCGAGCGAGCGGTCGGGCGTGATCCACGCGGTCGCGAGCGGCTCGCGCAGCGGCACCGGAGCCACCGGCGCGAGCGCGCGCTCTTCACGGCGCGCTCCGGGCGCGTATTTGCCGCCGGCGAGCGTGCCGAGCGTCACGAAGGTGCGCCCGATGCTCGCGAGCGTCGGCACGCCCGAGCCGTCCAGGTCGCCGCACGCGAGCGCGACCACGTCGCCGTCACTCGGGCCGAGCTGGAAGAATTCGCGGCGCGCGATCGCGACCGGCGGCAGCCAGACATGCGTCTCCGCGTCGATGCCGTGTCGCTCGGTCACGCGCAGCAGCGGCTCGCCTGCGGGACCCGGCGCGCCGCTGCTCGGCGCGGCGCGCGGCGCGAACAGCTGCGCGGACGCTTCGACCCGGTCGCCGGCGAGTCGCGTCTCGACGACCACGAGCGGGCGTGGACTCAGGAAACGGCCGAGGCCCGCGCGATCCTCGACGCGCGGCCAAGCGCTCGCGCCACGGCCGAGCGCGAGCGCGACCTTGACGGCCATGTTCACGGCGATTCCGGGCTGGAGCGGCGTCGAGCTCGAGGGCGGCGCGGTCACGCCGACGACGACCGCGTTCCGCGCGTTCGCGCCGAGCCCCCGCACGAGTCCGCACGCGAGCTCGGACAAAGAGCCGCTCGGACCGCGAGCGCACGGCGGGGCGTGTTCGGTCGGAGACGCGAGGCACGGCGCCGTCGCGAAACCGAGCGCGAGAACGAGCCGTGCGAGGCGTGCCATCACGCCCGAGATTACTCGCGAGCGCTGGTGTGTGCCTCTGTAGGCCGCCCCACTTTTTTTCGGACTTTTGCGCTTGACCACCCGGCCGGCGCGCTTCCCTCGAGGCAGGTGTGATAATCCGGTGAGCCGTTGAGCGGCATGCGTCTCTTTCGAGGGCTCGTCGGTGTGGGTGCCGTCGCGGTGTCACTGCTCTTCGCGCGCGGGGCGAGCGCGCAGTGCGTCGACGAAGCCCTGAAGCAACAACTCGTCGGTGAGCGCGCGTATCGCGGCGTGGTCCCGCGCTTGATCAAGAAAGCGCTGCGCCACGAGCTCTCCGCGATGGGCGGCTGGTACGCGGGCGACATTTCCGACGGCGCGCCGGCGTGGGGCGGCGCGTACACGTTCCATTTCACCGAAGACCTCGGACTCGAGGCGTCGTATCTCAACACGCGCCAGCATTTTGCCCTCCTGGACAGCTTGATTCAGAGCAAGCAGGGCCTCGTCACCATCGTCAAATCGCCGAACAACAGCGAGCAGTTTTTTCTCGGCAACCTCGTGTGGTCGCTCGCTTACGGCAAGGTGCGCTGGCTCGGCGGCGCGATCGGCCGCTTCGATTTCTACGTCGCGCTCGGCGGCGGCGCGACGGTCGAGCCCGGCGACGTGGGTCTCACGGGCAGCGGCGGCTTCGGGCTCAAATTCTACCTCACCGAGTGGCTCGCGCTCCGTCTCGACACGCGCGACATCGTGCACGCCGAACAGCGGGTGCAGCTCAGCGTGGACCGCGTGGTGAACGACGTGACCGCGCTCGGTGGTTTGAGTTTGTTCATTCCGTTCAAGAGTTAGAGCTTCGGGGTTAGGTCGGGCGGCTGTGGGTCTCGGTCGAGGTCGGGGTGCTGGGCTTATTTTGTGTTTGGTAGGGGCTCGGCCTGGGCGTCTGGCGAATGTTTCGAGTCGATGAGGGGGCGCGTGCGCCGGTCTCGCCGGTTTGTCATAGGGGTAGTGGCCGCTTTGGGCGATCGCGATCTGGTCTTCCGAGATCGAGAGCGCCTTCCGGCCGGGCTTCGCCCGGCGCCCGCATTTCGAGAGCGAGACGAGCGTTCGAGGTCCGAGGAGCTCTCGGCGCGCGGCGTCCCCGCGCTCGGACTTTGAGTTGCGGCCTTCGCGCTAGAGAACTATGCCCGGGGGTATGACCAAGCTCGTTCTTCTGCGTCACGGGCAGAGCCAGTGGAATCTCGACAATCGCTTCACGGGGTGGGTGGACGTGCCGCTGAGCGAGCTCGGGATGAAGGAAGCACAAGCCGCGGGGCGCTTGCTGAAGGACGAAGGGTTCACGTTCGATGTCGCGTTCACGTCGGTGTTGAAGCGCGCGATCAAGACGCTGTGGATCGTGCTCGAAGAGCTCGACCGCATGTGGATCCCCGTGACGCGCAGCTGGCGCATCAACGAGCGCATGTACGGCGGGCTGCAGGGTCTCAACAAGGCCGAGACGGTGCAGCGGCACGGCGAGGACATGGTGAAGACGTGGCGCCGCAGCTACGACGTGCCGCCGCCCGCGCTCGACGAAACGAACGAGTATTGGCCCGGCAAGGATCCGCGCTACGCGAGCCTCGCGCCCAAGGACGTGCCGAAGACCGAATGTCTCAAGGACACCGTCAATCGCTTCTTGCCGTTTTGGGAGAGCGACATCGCGCCCGCGGTGAAAGCCGGGAAGCGCGTGATCATCGCCGCGCACGGCAACAGCTTGCGCGCGCTCGTGAAGCACCTCGACGGCGTGAGCGACTCGGACATCGTCGAGCTCAACATTCCGACGGGCATTCCGCTCGTGTACGAGCTCGACGCGAACCTCAAGCCGACCAAGCCGAGCTACTACTTGGGCGACCCCGAAGCCGCCGAAAAGGCGGCCAAGGCGGTCGCGAACCAGCTCAAGGGCTGAGCCCGAAGCGAAGCCGCATGGCGGCGCCCCGGTAGGCGAAGATGCGGCGGAGCGTGCTCGCGACGAACAGGCGATGCGCGAGCCGGCCGAGCCAGCCGAAGCCGAGCGCGTAATAAACGTGGTCTTCCATCACGGTCTTTTGCCCGTCGGCCCGGAAGACGTGTTCGTGCCACCACGAGCGATACGGGCCGCGCTCCTGCGCGTCCACGAAGCGCGCGGGCGGTTCGTGACGCTCGATGCGGGTGCGCCAGCGGAAGGGGAGCACGCCCACGCGGATCTTGTAATCGATGCGCGCGCCCGCCTCCATCGCGCCCGGTTTGCCCTCGATTCTGAACTCGAGGTCGCTCGGCGTCATGACGCCGAGGTTCTCCGGCCGCGAGAAGAACGCGAAGACTTCGTCGAGCGGCGCGTCGAGGCGTGACCGCGCGACGAGCTCGTAACGGGGCGGCCGCCGCGTGAGATACGCGCTCGCTTCGGGCCGGTCGCTCGTCTCGGAGAGCCCGTGGATGCTCACGCGGGGCACGACGACGTCGCGCACGGCCTCGCCGATCCGGACGTAACGAAACGCGAAGCCGAGCTCGAGGGCTCGGCGCGGGACCACGCGCTGACTCGAGAGCAAGGCGCTCGCCGCCTCGCCGAGCGTCAACGCGAGCGCGGCCCGCGGCGCCGAAAAGCGGGCGCGAGTGCCGAGCTCGGCGGCGAGTGCGTCGGAAAAATCCCGATTCGTCACGGGCTCGGGGGCCACGGCGTTCACGGCGCCGTGGAACCGTTCGTCGACGAGCGCGGTCGCGACGAGCTCGACGAGGTCGTCGAGATGAATGAAGCTCAGCCACTGACGGCCGTCGCCGAGCCGCCCGCCGAGGCCGGCCCGAAACAGCGGGAGCACCGCGGCAAGCATGCCGCCGCCCTGTCCGAGTACGACTCCCGTGCGGAGGCGCACCACGCGCACCCCGCTCGCTTCGGCGCGGGCGGCCGCCGCTTCCCACGCGACGCAGAGCTCGGCGAGAAAGCCCATGCCCGGGACGCTGGCCTCGTCGAGTGTCTCGTCGCCGCGATCGCCGTAGTAACCCACGGCACTCGAGTTCACGAGGACTCGCGGTCGCTTCGGCGCGGCTTCGATGGCGCGGACGATTTGGTCGGTTAGGCCGACTCGGCTGTCCACGAGGGTTCGTCGTCGCGCGGCCGACCAGCGCTGCGGCAAGATCGGCGCGCCGGCGAGGTTCACCACCGCGTCCGCGCCGGCGACGGCTTCGACGAGCGCCGTCTCCGGTCCGCGCAGCGTGACCTCGCGGCCGAGCAGCGCCTCGGCGCGGCGAAGGTCGCGGACCCACGCGAGCACCTCGTGCCCGTCGCGACGGAGGCGCAGCACGAGCGCCCGCCCGACGAAGCCGGTGGCGCCGAAGAGCAGGATCCTCATGCTCCCGTTCTTGGTCGATTTAGACGGTTTGTCAATTGACAAGGCGACCAAATCGTCCAAAGTGGTCCCCATGAACGTCGGCATCGAGCTCGCCGAGCGGGGGCTGCTCCCCGAATCCCTCGTCCGCGCGGGGATCCGCGGCCTCCTGCGACGGCGGCTCGCCGCCGAGGCGCGGCGGGCGGCTGGCCCCGACGGCGTTGCGCGCTTTCGCCGCGAGATGGACACGTCGCCCATCGCGCTCGCGACCGCGCAGGCGAATCGCCAGCACTACGAGGTTCCGGCGGCGTTCTTCGAGCGCGTACTCGGGCCGCACATGAAGTACAGCGCGTGCCTCTTCGGTCCCACGGTCGACGGGCTCGGCGCGGCCGAGGCGGCGATGCTCGAGCTCACGGCCAAGCGGGCCGCGCTCGCCGACGGGCAAGACGTCCTCGAGCTCGGTTGCGGCTGGGGCAGCCTCACGCTGTTCATCGCCAGACGCCATCGCCGCTCGCACGTGACGGGCGTCTCGAACTCGAGCTCGCAGCGTGAGTGGATCCTCGCTCGCGCGCGGACCGAAGGTCTCGACAACGTCTCGATCGTCACGGCCGACGTGAACGAGTTCACGTCCGAGCGGCGCTTCGATCGCGTGGTCTCGGTCGAGATGTTCGAGCACGTGCGCAATTGGCGACGCCTGCTCGCACGCGTGCGCGGTTGGCTCTCCGACCGCGGCCTCCTGTTTCTCCACTTCTTCGCGCATCGCGCCTACGCGTACCCGTTCGAGCAGGCGGCGGACGACGACTGGATGGGCCGTCACTTTTTCACCGGCGGCATGATGCCGTCGCGTGACCTGCTGCGGGAGCTCGAGGTTCCGTTCACGCTCGTCGACCAGTGGGACGTGGCGGGCGAGCACTACGCGAAGACCGCCGAAGCCTGGCTCGAAAACCTCGAGCGTCACGCGCCGGAACTCGAGGCCGTGTTCGCGCGCGCGACCACGCGCGAGGAGGCGGCGCGCACCGTGCGGCGCTGGCGCCTGTTCTTCATCGCCTGCGCGGAGCTCTTCGGTTATCGAGGCGGAGCCGAGTGGTTCGTCACGCACGCGCTGCTCGCGCCGCGCGCGGGAGCGGCGGCATGAGAATCGCGGTCGTCGGCGCGGGCGTGGCGGGGCTCACCGCCGCTCACTATCTCGGCAAGACGCACGCCGTCACGCTGTTCGAGGCCGACGCGCGGCTCGGCGGACACGCGAACACGGTCGAGGTCGACGAGGGCGCGCGGAAAGTCGCCGTGGACACGGGGTTCCTCGTGTTCAACACGCGCACCTACCCGCGCTTCGTCGGCTTGCTCGAGGAGCTCGGCGTCGGTTGGGCGCCGAGCGACATGAGCTTCAGCGTGCGGAGCGAGACGCGCGACTTCGAGTACGGCGGCCGCGACCTCGGGACGCTGTACGTGCAGCGGCGCCATCTCGCGAGTCCGCGCTTTCACCGCATGGTGTGGGACATCGCGCGCTTTTATCGTGAGGCGCGCGAGCTCGTGAGCGACGGCGACGAAGTGCCGCTCGGTGCCTGGCTCGAACGGCGCCGCTACTCGCGTCAATTCATCGACGATTACCTGTTTCCGATGCTGCGCGCCGTCTGGTCCGCCCGCCGCGACGTGGCGCTCGACTTCCCGGCGCGCTTTCTCGCGCGCTTCTTCGAGAATCACGGCTTCCTTTCGCTCGCGCCCGGGCGCTGGCTCACGCTGCCGGGCGGCTCGCGCACGTACGTGGGCGAGCTCGAACGCCGCTTCACCGGAGTGATCCGGCGCGGCGCTCGGGTGACGCGCGTCGAGCGCGAAGCCGCCTGCGCGCGCGTCACCGTCGCGGGTCACGCTCCCGAGCCGTTCGATCACGTGGTGCTCGCGTGTCACGCCGATCAAGCGCTCGCCGTGCTCGCTGACCCGTCGCCGCTCGAGCGCGAGCTCCTGTCGGCATTTCCGTACCAGCCGAACCGCGCCGTGCTGCACACGGACACGCGCGTCATGCCGCGCCGTCGCCGCACCTGGTCTTCGTGGAACGTGCACCTCGACGATGCGGGCTGTGACGGCGCGTGCGTCACGTACTGGATCAACGCGCTCCAGCCGCTCGCCACGCGCGTGAACTACTTCGTCACATTGAACCCGGCCGCGCCGATCGACCCGGCGCGCGTGCTCGCTCGCTTCGACTACGCGCACCCTGTCTTCGGCGTGGCGAGCACGCGCGCGCAGGCGCGTCACGCCGAGCTCCTCGGCCCGCGCAAGACGTCGTTTTGCGGCGCCTACTGGCGTAACGGCTTTCACGAAGACGGCGTCGTGAGCGCGCTCCGCGTCTGCGAGCGTCTCGGGGCGGCGCCCGTGCTCGGAGCAGCGGCGTGACCGCGAGCGCGCTCTACCGCGGCACCCTCGAGCACGTGCGGAGTCGCGCGCCCGCGCACCGATTTCGGCACGACCTCTACATGCTGTACCTCGACCTCGACGAGCTCCCCGCGCTCGCGCGACCCCCGATTTTCGGCGTCGAAGCGCCCGGCCTGCTCGCGTTCCGGCGCCGCGACTACTTCGGCCCCGCCGCGGCGCCGCTGAAGGACGCCGTGCTCGACGCCGTCGAACGCGAGCTCGGTCACAGGCCGCGCGGGCCCGTTCGCCTGCTCACGCAGGTGCGGAGCTTCGGTCGCGCGTTCAATCCCGTGAGCTTTTATTATTGCTTCGCTGCCGACGGCGGGCGCCTCGAAGCGGTGTTGTCCGAGATCACGAACACCCCTTGGGGTGAGCGTCATGCCTACGTGGTCGCGGGGAACGGCGCCGGCGCGGGCGCCGTGTTCCAGAAAGCGTTTCACGTCTCGCCGTTTTTGCCGCCGGCGGAGCGCTACGCCTGGCGCTTCTCGGTGCCGGGCTCGCGCCTCGCCGTGGCGATGAGGAGCGACGCCGGCGGCGAGCGCTCGTTCCGCGCGAGCTTGGTTCTTCGGCGCAGCGAGCTCACCGCGCGCTCGCTCGCCTGGTCCGCGCTCGCCCGCCCGTTCATGAGCGCGCGCATCCTCACTTGGATCTATCGCCATGCGCTCGAGCTCCGACTCAAGGGCGCGCCCGTCTACCCCCATCCGAAGCACGTTTTCGAAGAAGAGCACAGGAGCCGAGCATGACCGCCCACGACTTCGTCCCGTTCACCGCCGGCGCCGAGCGCGCGCGTAGTCCGGGCGCGTGGTCGTTCCGGCGCGTCGTCGAGCAGCGGCTCGCCGCGCTCGCGCACGGGACGCTCGAGCTCCGCGCGTCCGGCGCCACGAGCCGGTTCGGAACCGCCCGCCCGGGCGAGCTCGCCGCGCGCGTGGACGTGCGAGACGCGCGCTTCTTCAAGCGCGTGGCGCTCGGCGGCACGCTCGGTGCGGCCGAGTCGTACGTCGACGGCGACTGGTCGACGGACGATCTCGTCGGTCTCGTCCGCTTGCTGCTGCGGAACGAGCGCGTGACGGACGGTCTCGAGAGCGGGCCGGCGCGCCTCGGGGCGCTCGTCGCGCGTGGCTTCGGCGCGCTCCGCCGCAACACGCGCGCCGGCAGCCGTCGCAACATCGCGGAACACTACGATCTCGGCAACGACTTCTTCGAGCGCATGCTCGATCCGACGCTGAGCTACTCGTCGGCCGTCTTTCCGACGTCGGACGCGACCCTCGAGGCGGCGAGCCTCCACAAACTCGAGCTCGTCTGTGACCGACTCGGTCTGCGACCGGGCGAGCACGTGCTCGAGATCGGCACGGGTTGGGGCGGTTTCGCGCTGTTCGCGGCCCGGCGCGGCGCGCGCGTGACGACGACGACCCTCTCGCGCGAGCAGGCCCGAGCCGCGGCCGACCGCTTCGCCCGCGCCGGCCTCGCGGACCGCATCACCCTGCTCGAACAGGACTACCGCGAGCTCGAGGGGCGTTTCGATCACCTGGTCTCGATCGAGATGATCGAGGCCGTCGGACCCGAGTATTACGACACCTTCTTCGCGAAGTGCGACGCGCTGCTCGCCCCCGGCGGCCGCTTCGTGCTCCAGAGCATCACGATCCCCGAGCGGCTCTACGACCGCCACGTGCGCGAGGTGGACTTCATCAAGCGCCACGTCTTCCCGGGGAGCTCGCTGCCGTCGGTGTCCGCGCTGCTCGGCGCCGCGGCGCGGCGGAGCGAGCTCGATCTCGTCGAACTCGCCGACTACGGCGCGCACTACGCCCGCACGCTCGCCGCTTGGCGCCAAAACCTCGCGCCGCACCGTGGCTTCGTGCGCGAGCGCTTCGGTCAGCGCTTCGAGCGGCTCTGGGACTTTTACCTCGCGTATTGCGAAGCCGGTTTCGCCGAGCGCTACATCGGAGTCGCGCAGCTCGTGTTCGAACGAAAGGGAAGGAGGCAGCCGTGACGATGCCGAAATGGGCTCTGTTCATCGTGTTGTGCATGGTTTCGGGGCGCGCTTTCGCCGAGCCGAACGTGGAGCGGTTCGCGGGGGTCGCGCGCTCCGCGAAGGGCGAGGTGGTTTACCGCGAGCGCCACGAGGTGACCGAGAACGGCGGGCGCCCGCTCCGCGCCGTGACGCGCTACTTCGATCCGAAGGGTCGAGAAATCGGCCGGCTCGAAACCGACTTTTCGCACTCGCTCGCGGCCCCGAGCTATCGGTTCGTCGACGAGCGCACGGGCAAGAGCGAGAGCGCGAGCGTGAACGGCACGAACGTCGTGCTCGACTACGAGGGGCGCAAGAAGGCGCTCGACGCGAAGGGTCCGGAGCCGCTCGTCGTCGGTCAGGGCCTGCACCATTACGTGCGGCAGAACCTCGAGCGCCTCGCGCACGAGACGGTGACGGTGCGCTTCGCGGTGCCGTCGCGCCTCGACACGTACGTGTTCCGCATCCGCCCGCTCGACTCGGGCATCCCCGGCGTCGTCCGGCTGCGGATCGAGAGCGACAATTGGCTCGTGCGCCAGCTCGCGCCGCACCTCGAGGTCGACTACGAGCTCTCGACGCGGCGGCTCTTGCGCTACCGCGGCGTTTCGAACCTCGAGACGCCCGACGGTTCGACCCAGGACGTCGAGATCCGCTATGCCTACGGAGACGCCGCGTGACGGGCGCGAGCCGCAGCGGCGCGCTTCACGGCGGCGCTCCCCCGCGGGTGCGGCGCTTCGCGGCTCTTGCGGGGCTCGTGGCGGTCGGCGGCAACGTCCTCGGCGTCGCGAGCCTCTGGAACGTGCCGTCGGCGTACCGGCTCGGACGGCTCGACGCCTGGGCGCGCGAAGCGCAAGCGGCGCCCGTCGCGAGCACGCTGAGCGCGCTCGCTTTCGGCGCCGGCTTGCTCGGCTTGGCGGTCTGGGCGCGCGAGCTCGGAGCCCGGCGAGCGACGGTGCGCGCGCGCCGCGGCGCGGACAGCGTGGCCGCGGCGTCGCTCGTCAACGCGGCGGCCTCGCTCGTGCCGATCGCCGTCGCGCTGCGGCCGGGCGCGTGCGGCGCGGACTGTCACGCCACGGCGCGCTCGCTCCTCCACCTGAGCCTCGGCGTGGACGCGCTCTTCAATCTCGGACTCGGACTCGGTCTGGTGCTCGTCGCGGCGCCGCCCGGCCGCGATGCGACGCGCTGGCTCGCGCTCGTCGCGGGGATTGCGTCGCTGCCCGTCGCGGCTCAAGCGGTGTGGGACCCCGCGGCGCGCCTGCTCGTCGTCGCCGGACCCCTTTGGCTCGCGCTCGTGCTCGAGACGAGCGTGAGGTGGCTCTCGCACGATGCCGCCCGCGCTTGAACGGCTCGTCGTGCGCGGCGCGGGCGCGCGATCCGGCGAGGTGCCGCGCGTTGCTCGCTTGACGGACGCCGCGGCGCACCAGGCAGCCTGGTGGTGGTGCGTGCTCTGCGCGCGCGCCGATCTCGCGTGGCTCGCGCTCGCGGGTCCGCTCGCCTACGTGGGCGCGCACGTCGCGCTCAGGCCGGCGTGGCGCTCGCGGGTGCTCGTTCTCGCCGTGTTCGGCGCGCTCCTCGGGCTCTGCGGCGACGCGCTGCTCGTTCACGCGGGCTATCTCGCGTCGAGGCCCGCGCTCGAACGGGGAGCGACCCTGCCGTTCATGGCGTCGCTCTGGTCCATCGCGGCCGTCTCGCTGACGCTCTCGTCGGCGTTCGTGGCGTCGCTCGCGCCGTGGCAAGCGGCGTTGGCCGGGGTCGTGGTCGGGCCGCTCGCGTACGCCGGGGGCGCGCGCCTGTCCGTGCTCGTGCTCGCGCCGGGCGCACCGCTGCTCGTGGCCGTCGAATGGGCCTTGCTCTTGCCGCTCGTCACCCGTTGCGCGCGCGCCCTCGGGCGGCCGCAGAACGAAGCCGCGCCGTGAGCCCGTCCGCCGCCGCACTCGTGCTGGCGCTCGCCGCGGGGAGCGCGCTCTGGGTCGTGAGCCTCCGGCTTCGCGACGCGAGCATCGTCGACTTGTTCTGGGGTCCGCTCTTCGTTCTGATGACGCTCGCCGCCGCGCACGTGGCCGGGGGCCGCGGCGCGCGCCGTGACGCAGTCGTCGCGCTCGTGGTCGTTTGGGCCGCGCGTCTTTCGTCGCACCTCGCGCGTCGGAACCTCGGACACGGCGAAGATCGCCGGTACGCGGACATGCGTCGCACGCACGGCACGCGCTTCTGGCTCGTGAGCCTCTTCACGATATTTCTCGCGCAACCGCTGCTCGCCTGGGTCGTCGCCGCGCCGCTCTTCGCCGCGGTGACGGAGCGCGTCGCTCGTCCGCTCGGCGCGCTCGACCTCGCGGGCGGCTTGCTCTTCGCCGCGGGCTTCGGCCTGGAAACCGTCGCCGACCTCGAGCTCCGCCGTTTCCGCGCCGAGCCGTCGAATCACGATCGCGTCCTCGCGAGCGGGCTCTGGCGTTACTCGCGCCACCCGAATTATTTCGGCGAGTTCCTGCTCTGGTGGGGGTTCGGGCTCTTCGGGCTCGCTGCGGGCGGCGTGGTAGCGTTGCTCGGGCCCCTGCTCATGAGCGTGCTTCTACTCCGCGTCTCGGGCGTGACGCTGCTCGAACGCACGATCGACACGCGCCGCCCCGACTACGCGCGCTATCGCCGGTCGACGAGCGCTTTCGTCCCCTGGCCGCCGCGGAGCGACACGTGAGCGACGACCTGCTCACGACCGCCGAAGCGGCGCGTCTCGCCGGGGTCGGTGCCTCGAGCGTCAAGCGCTGGGCCGATCTCGAGCTCTTGCCCTGCGTGCGTACCGCGGGCGGCCACCGGCGCTTTCACCGGCACGAGCTCGAGCGGTTCTTGCGGGAGCTCGCGCACGAACCGGCCGGCGACGCGCACGCGTGGGTCGACGCGCTGCTCGCCGAAGGCGTCTTCGCGCTGCACGGGGAGCTGCTCCGCGCGCGCGAGCGACTCGGTTCGTGGCACGAGGTGGCCGAAGAGCTCGGCCCGGCCTTGAGAGAGCTCGGCGCGCGCTGGGCGCAGGGGCGGATCAGCGTGCTCGAAGAACACGTCGCGTCGGAGAAGCTCAGTCGCGCGCTCGAGCGCGCTGCGGAATCGATTCCCTCGAGCCCGCTCGATCCCCAGGCGCTCCTCGCCACGGCCGACGGCGAAGAGCACACGCTCGGGCTCTCGCTCGTCGAGCTCTGCCTGCGCGAGGCGGGGTTCGCGTGCACGTGGAGCGGCCGCGGCACCCCGACGAGCGATCTCGTCGCCCGCGTCGAAAGCGGGGAGCTCGCGCTGCTCGCGCTCTCGGCGTCCGCGGCCTCGACCAACGCCGCGCGGCTCCGGCGCCAAGTCGAAACGCTCGGTCCGGTGTGCCGCGAGCACGGGGTGCGCCTCGTGCTCGGCGGTTCGGGAGCTTGGCCGGACCCGCTCGTTTTCGGGGAGCGCTTGCGGGGCCTGACCGAGGTGTTCACGGCCGCGCGCGGTTGGCGCAAGGACGTGACGCGCGGCCGGTCGCCGCACGCCGACAAACGCCTCCGGTCTCCCGAAATGTAGGAGCGGAACCGCCCGCAGGGCCCTGTTCAGAGCCGCGGCGGGGCGTGGTAGCCTCGTATGCCGCATGCGGAGCGCGCGCGGCTGGGTTCGGGTCGTCGGGTTGGCACTGCTCTTCGGCGCGGCGACGGCGACCGCGCAGCCCAAGGTGCGCCCCGGCAGGTACACGCGACCGGGGGCCGCGAAAGCGCAGGCGGCAACGGCGGCGACCACGACCGACGCGTCCAAATCCGACGCTCCGAAGGCCGACGCCGCGGCCGCGACCGAGGCCGCCCCCGTTTCCGGCGGCGGGAACGCGAGCGTGACCTCGGGCGACGATCTCGGTCCGCCGCCACCGAAGCAGGGCGGCGACAACGCGGGGCCGAAAAAGTCACCGCTCACGCCCGAGCCGAACGAGTTTCCGCAGGGTGCGCCGAAGCCGCCGCCCGTCGCGTACGACAAGCTGCTCGCCGACATCGCGGCGCTCCGGAGCCGCGTCGCGGCCGTCACGACGACGCTCTTTTCGAGCAAGCTGCGCGTGCTCGTCGGCGTGCAGGGCGACGACGCGCGCATCGCGAGCTTCAAGCTGACGCTCGACGACGGCATCGTGTACTCCGCGCCGGAAAACTTCGGCGGCGGCGAGCCGCTCGTCGTCTACGACCACGCCGTCGCGCCGGGGCATCACATGCTCGGCGTCGAAATCGAGCGTTACGACGCGAGCAACCGCGAATACCGCACCTACCAGAGCTCGAAGTTCAGCATCGTCGTGCCGGAGAGCAAGCGCGTCGAGTCGAGCTTCCGCATCCAGGACGGCTCGGACATGGGCGAGGATTTCCCGAAGGGTCACGACGGCGAATACGATCTGCGCGTCCGCTTGCGCGCGCGGGTGGTCGATTGAGCGAGCGAGCTCGGCGCCCGAAGCACGGTCCGCGCGTCGTTTCGGCGCTCGCGTTCGCCGTCGCCGTGTGCGCCACGCTGCCGGCGGGCGCCCAGGGTCCGAAAGCCGCAACCGCCGCCCCCGCGCCGTCCGCGCCGAATGGCGGCGCCGCGACGCCGCCGAGCACGCCGCCCGCTGCCTCCACGACCGACGGCGGCGCGCCGAGCCCGGACGCGAACGCGCCCGCGGCCCCCGAGGCGCCGAGCACCGCGCTCGACACGCGCGGGAGCGCCTTCGCCGCGTACGAAAAGGCGCTCGCGGACAAGCACCTCGCGCCGACCGAAGCGCTCAGCACGCAGCGGCTCCGCGACGACCTCGCGCGCATCGAAGACGAGATCTCGGCCGGTCGCCGCGACGAAGCGATCAGTGATTTGGTTTATTTGGTGGAGTCGCCGCGCTTCCCGCCGTTCGCGAAGTCGGCGGAAGGTCGCACGGCGCGCTTCATGCTGGGGGACGCGCTCGGTCGCGGCGGCGCGCACGATCTCGCCCGCGCTTATCTGGTCCCGCTCCTCGACGGCGATCCGAACGATCCCTCGTATCGCCAGGCCGTGCATTCGCTCGTCGATTTCGGCCTCGAGAGCGAGCGGCCGCGCGTGTTCCTGAAGGACCTCGAGGTCGTGCCGCCGGGCGCGAGCGACGAAATTCGCGGCGACATCGCCTATCTCGCGGGGCGCGCGGCGGAGAGCGAAGGCAAGCCGGACGAGGCGCTCGCGGCCTACGCGCAAGTGCGCGACAGGTCGCGCTTCTGGGCGCAGGCGACGTACCTCACGGGCGTGATTCAGGTCGAGCACGGCCGCTTCAAGGAAGGCGAAAACA